>JAKAUM010000009.1 GCA_021827685.1 bacterium | reverse complement strand
CTCGCAAGAGCGTGTCGGTTCGACTCCGACCCCGGGCACCGCAGGAAGTTATCCACTGTTTTCATGTTGCACTCGCGCGCGATGGTTTATAATAAACAAGTAAGCGAAGATCTAATTTAATTTTGTCATCAAAAGGTCGACAAACGCTTAGAGAAAGAAAGCAAAAAGAAATGCCGAAAAAGAAGAAAGCGGCGAAGAAGACGAAGGCGAAGAAGAGCCGCCGCAAATAGTTGAAAGCCCCGCGCATGCGGGGCTTTTTATTGCGCGTGCACGGCTATGCGCACGATGAGAATAATATAGAATAGGAATATGCAAGTTCCGGAAGACGGCGCGGTGCTGGGCCTCGATCTAGGCGGGGTAGTATTTTATCCGCTTGGCGGGCAAGTGCCGGGAGCCCTCGAGCATATACAAAGAATCGCCTCCGCCGGACGTTTCCGGAGCATTTATATCGTTTCGCGGGCGAACGGGCCGAACCGGCTCTATTTTCTTCTCCGGCTGTCGCTCATGCGGTTTTGGCGCCGCACCGGCATTATGAGGACGCGCCTCTATTTCTGTTCGCGGAACAGCGGCAAGGCGGCGATCTGCGAAAGATTCGGCATCACCCATTTTGTCGACGACCGCCCGGACGTCCTGCGGCGCCTCGGGACGGTCCCTCGCCTCTTCGCATTCAGGCCCGACGGGAAAGAACTCCGGAAATTTCCGGAACTGCGGGACAGGGTCGTGATCGTGGAAGGGTGGGGCGAGCTGGCGCGCCTGCTCGCGGAGGAGTAGGCCTATCTTTTCCGCCGCCGATTATCGAAATGGACTTTTGTCTTGCGCCCTCGACATTCGCAGAGTCAAAACCCGCATATTATAACATTTTAGGGGGCTACGATCGCTCTCTTGCTCCAACCCTCCCGTTGCGCGGGCAAGATGGCGATTTGTAACTCCCTAAAAATTAGGCATGTGTTATACTTAAAACACGATTGAGCTTGAATTGGCATGAAGAAACATATTCCGCTCATCATCGGTATCTCGATCCCCATTCTGATGATTCTTTTTGTGGCTGGCGGTATCTACTTGCCGGGCCTTTTTATAAAACCAGGCTATAATTTTCTTACGGATGGTATCTTAAAGGTCATAATCTAGACAAAAAATAAACGTCCAAACCGTGGGAAGCTATTATAATCTCACCTTCCTAGGTTGGATAAAAAACTAAAATGGAAAAACAAGAAGCCGTGCAGTATATAAAAAGTTTAGCTTCTCAGAAAGTTCTTACGCGGGAAGAAGTATTGAATGCTTACGACGAAGAATCGAAGGGCGATATGGTTTTAGTAAAAAAATTAGGTATTGCCGAGATTCTTTACTATATCGGCGGAGCGATCGTCTTTCTTGGTATAAATATTCTCGTTTGGCAGAACTGGTCAACGCTTAATTTCTTCACGAGGGTTCTCGTGACGTTGGGTGCTTCTCTCGCCGCATATGTCGTCGGTCTATTATTCAGCAGGGACAAAAAGCTGGAGGGTGTCGGCTCGGCGTTCTATCTGATTTCCGCGTTGGTATTACCCATGGGACTATATGTTATTTTCGACAATATGGGATTGGATATGGGTAGTGCCATGGCGAGAAGCCTCATCTCCGGAATCTGTCTTGGCGCGTTTCTCCTCTCTTACGCCGCATTTCGTAAAAATATTTTTATCCTTTTCAGTATTCTTTTCGGGACGTGGTTTTTCTTTTCGCTGACAGACTTTCTTACGACGGTGAATCCTATGTTCAGCTGGAGCTTTTTTGAATATCGAACCTTGCTTATTGGGTTAAGCTACATACTTATTGGTTATGCATTCGCCAAGGGAGAGCGAGCTGCGATGTCCGGCTTTCTTTACGGATTCGGCATTCTGGGATTGTTGGGCGCTGCGTTTTCTCTTGGCGGATATTCACCGAGTCAAAACTCTTTCTGGGAATTGATTTTCCCCATCCTTGTCCTTGGAACGCTTTTTGCAAGCGTCAATCTTAAGAGTAAATCTTTCCTCACATTTGGCTCTCTCTTCCTTATGATTTACATCCTGAAAATTACCGGGGAGTATTTCACGAGCGGCTTAGGATGGCCATTCGCCCTCGTGCTTGCCGGCCTAATGCTTATCGGGGTGGGCTATTTATACGTCTATCTGAAAAAGAAATACATAACCACTTAGGCGATCAACTCCCGGCCATGCGGCCATGAGTTGTTTTTGCGGGGAGGAATTTCGGCATACGCCGGACGAGGTGAAGCCTCCGAAGACGCGAGCAACATTGTGGCCGATATAGTACGAGTGTCGGAGGGGGCTGAACACGCCCGATCGGGAGTATCGTCGGGGGTCGGAATTTTTCCGGAGAGGACTTGGCCTCTGCTCTTGTGCCCAGGGTGGGACTCGAACCCACATGGCCTTGCGGCCGCAAAATTTTGAGTTTTGTGCGTGTACCAATTTCGCCACCTGGGCTTCCGCGTTGATAATACGCACGAACCGCGCTAAAATCAAGGCAATATGGCGCGTGTTATTGCGGTTTCGAACCAGAAAGGGGGCGTCGGCAAGACGACGACCTCCGTGAATTTGGGGGCTTATCTCGCCGCCGCGGGGAGACGGGTCCTGCTCGTCGATTTCGATCCTCAGGCGAACGCGAGCTCGGCGCTCGGCTGGGGCACGAAGAGCGAAAAAACGGTTTATCACGGCATCATCGGCGCCGCGCCGCACGCGGAGATCGTAAAGCCGACTCTCATTTATAACTACCATCTTGTTCCTGCGGCTCCGCATCTCGCGGGCGCGCTCGTGGAGCTCGTGGATGCGCCGGAGCGGGAATATTTTCTGCGCAAGTTCGTGAACCGCCTGCGGCACGAATACGATTATATTCTGCTCGACTTGCCGCCGAGCTTGAACCTGCTCACCGTGAACGGACTCATGGCGGCGGACGAGGTGATCATTCCGGTCCAGGCCGAATACTACAGTTTGGAGGGCATCGGCCAGCTTTTGGAAACGCTGGATCTTATCCGCGCGAACCTGCGCCATCCGATCCGCGTCGCGGGCGCGCTCGTCACAATGCTCGACAAGCGCGAGCGCTTCGGCCGCGAGGTGGAGAGGAACATCCGGACGCATTTCCCGCACCACGTATTTTCGGTCGCGATCCCGCGCTCGGTGGCGCTCGCGGAGGCGCCGAGTTTTTCGAAGCCCGTCATGCTCTACCGCCCCGATTCGCCGGGCGCTTCGGCATACCGGGCGTTTGCGGACGAAGTGATTGCCGGCGAGCGGATGCTTGCGGAAGAGCGCGAGGCCGCCGCAGGCGCGGTCGCGAGCGCCCGCTTCGGTGATTTTAATATCTAACATTTTTATCTGACCATGCTTGGCAAAGGACTTGAATCGCTGATACCGCAGAAAGGAAGCGGCAACGGAGGAAACGGCGCCGCCGGGCAGGGCGGCGTCGCGGCGGCGGGAATGCCGGCGGCGGGGACGTCGCCGCCGCGGGCCGAGCCGGCGTTGTCTCCGTTACGGCCTCCGATTTCGCCGGCGGGATCTATGGAACCCACGGAGCCCGCGGAGCCGTTCCTGCCCGCGGAGCCGAAGGAGCAATTTTTACCAGTGAAACCCGCGGAGCCGGAGCTTCCCGCGCCCGCGCAAGAACCGGAGCTTCCCGCCGCGGCGTCCGCGATGCCTGCGGCGTCCGCGATGCCCGCGCCGCGGCCGGAGTCGGTTTTCCAGATCGAGCCGGAGAGGATCAAGCCGAACCCCGACCAGCCCCGGCGGCATTTCGACGAAGCGGCGCTCCGCGACCTTGCGAATTCCATCCGCGAGTTCGGCTTCCTCCAGCCGCTCGTGGTTTCAAAAATAGAGAAGGAGACGCCGACGGGGGTCGCGGTGGAATATCAGCTCATCGCCGGCGAGCGGCGCCTGCTCGCCGCAAAACTGCTCGGGCTCGCCTCGGTGCCTGCCATCGTGCGGAACGTGGATCTTGCCCGGGAGAAGCTGGAGCTCGCCGTCATCGAGAACATCCAGCGCGAGAACTTGAACCCGATCGAGACGGCGCGGGCGTTCCAGCGCCTTCAGGAGGAGTTCCGGATGACCCAGCGCGAGATTGCGGCGAAGCTCGGCAAGTCGCGCGAGTCGGTGGCGAACGCCGTGCGGCTTCTTGACCTTCCGGAATCCATGAGGGACGAGGTGGAAAAAGGGGCGCTTTCCGAGAGCCACGCGCGGCTCCTGCTCGCGATCTCCGACCCGTCGGCGCGGGAACAGCTTTTCCGCGACATTATGGAGCGGCATCTTACGATACGCGAGGCGCGGGAAAGAGCGGAAGCCGCCGCCCGCGCCGCGGCGGGCGCGGGCGGCGGCACGGCGGCGGCGGGAAGCGCGGCGTACGCCGCGGGCGGCGGCGGGATGCATGCGGGGAGCGTACACCGGCGCGGGCGGCCGCCGAAAAGCGCGGAAACGCCGCTGCCGCCCGAGCTTGCGGCGCTCAAGGAATCGCTTTCGTCCGATCTCGGCGCGCCCGTGGAAATCCATCAGGGCGCCGCAAAGGGATCCATTACGATCACTTTCTACTCCAAGGAAGAGCTGGAAAATATCATGCGGCGGCTCGGCAAGGAATAGGGCGCGGCAGGGAAGAAGAGCGGTGCCTCGTACGGGCTGAAAGGCGCCGCTTCTATCCGCGCCTTACCTTCTTCGCTGCGGCGCCCGCCATGCGGGCGAAGAGCGTTTTCTTTTTGAGGGCGGCTTTAATATGGTCGCGCGCAATCGAAGTCGCGACGAACCTGAGCCAGCCGTCGGAGGGCTTCTTCCCTTTTTGCACGAGGATTTCCACGACGTCGCCGGATTTCAGTTTGTGGTCCAGGGTCGCGATCGCGCCGTTCACTTTCGCGCCTACGGCGCCGTTGCCGACGTCCGTATGGATGTGATAGGCAAAATCGATCGGCGTGGCGCCGAGCGGAAGGTCGATCGCATCGCCGCGGGGAGTCACGGCGAAGATGCGGTCGGCGAAAAAGTTCTTCTTCATCGCTTCAAGGAATTCTTCCGGATGCTCTTCGCGCTCGGCGAACTTTTCCTGCCACGCGGCGAGCTGCTGCACCCATGCGAGCTCCTTCGCAAGCCGCCTGCCGCGGTAGGCGACGGGTTCGCCGCTGCGCCTCCGATCATAGAGCCAGTGCGCGGCGACGCCGTGTTCGTTCTCCTCGGCCATTTCCTGCGTCTTGATCTGTATTTCAACCGTCTTATGGCCGGGTCCGAGGACCGTCGTGTGCAGGCTGCGGTAGCCGTTCGGCTTCGGGACTGCGATGTAATCCTTTATGCGGCCGGGCACCGGAGGCCATGCTTCATGGACCGCTCCGAGCGCCGCGTAGCATCCGGCCACGGAATTCACGATGACGCGCATCGCGGCGAGATCATGGACTTTTTCAATGTCCATGCCGCGGCGGAGGAGTTTCTTGTACAGGCTCGCGTAGCGCTTTGCGCGGATGTCGATGGCAACGGGATGGATGCCGCGCGCGGCGAGCGCGCGCGCGAGGAGCGGCTTCACTTTTTTAAGATAGTCCAGGCGCTCGCCGTAGCGCTCCCTCGTTTCCGCAAGAAGCCAACGGTATTCGTCGGGATGGAGATAGGGGAAGGCGAGATCCTGGAGTTCGCCCGAGAGATGGTGCATGCCGAGCCGGTATGCAAGGGAAGCGTAGATCTCGTCGGTTTCGAGGGCCACGCGCTTCTGTTTTTCAGGGGGGAGCGCCGCGAGCGTCCGCATGTTGTGAAGGCGGTCGGCGAGCTTGATGAAAATGACGCGGAGGTCCTGCGAGAGCGCGAGCACCATTTTGCGCAGATTTTCCGCTTTCTCCTTCGCGCCGCGGTATTTCAGGTGGCCGAGCTTCGTCACGCCGTCCACGAGGAATGCGACGTCCTCGCCGAAATCTTTCCTCACCGTTTCGAGCGGCGCGCCGGTATCTTCCACCGTGTCGTGAAGGAGCCCTGCCGCAACCGTGGCGTCGTCCATTTTCCATTCGGCGAGCGTTTCCGCCGTCGCCTTCGCGTGATTGAAATACGGCTCGCCCGAACGGCGTTTCTGCGGCCCGTGCGCCAGCTCCGCGAACGCGTACGCGCGGGCGACGAGGCCGAGCGGATCCTTTTTGACGAGCTCCTTGAGAGCCATGGCCCTATTCTAACCGTTCCGCGGAGTTCCCGCTTTCCGTATCTCTGCCGCCCCGCCGCCCGGCCGCGCGCGCTTCGCCTTCGGCGGATTTGCTTTCCATTTTTCAAACGCTTCCGCGAGCTCCGCTGCCGATTCGGGTTTCTTGTTCATTACGAATTCGCAATCGGGATAGCGCGTGCAGGCGTAGAACGGGCGCCCGCGCCCGCGGGACTTTTTCATGACGATGTCGCCGGGGTTCTCGTGGCGGGCGGCGGATTCCGCACACGCGGGGCATTTGAATCCGGTTTTATCCCAGATTTTCGCGACGCCCTTGCAGGACGGATAATTTTCGCAGCCGAGGAAGAAGCCGAACCGCCCGCGCCGGACTTTCATCCGGCTTCCGCAGAGCGGACAGCGCTCGTCTTTGGTCTTTTCCCCGAGTTCGCGGATTTTCTCCGCTTCCTCGGGCATGGGCAGAGTCACCTTCACCGCGGGATCCGGGCAGGCGAGGAATTTTCCCATGCGCCCGAATTTTATGATCATCGGCTTCCCGCAGTGGGGGCACGGCGTAGTGGAAATTTCCACCTGCTTTTCGACGGATGCCTCCTTTTCGTCGAGTTCTTTCTTGAACGGGCCGTAGAATTCGCGGCAGACATCCGTCCACTTCATCTTTCCTTCGGCGACCTCGTCGAGCTCCTCTTCGATGTGCGATGTGAATTTAAGATCCACGATGTCGGGAAAGTTTTCCACGAGGAGATCCGTTACGAGGGCGCCGATTTCGGTCGGGTGGTATTTTTTCTCGATCTTTTCCACGTATCCGCGGTCTTGGATGGTGCTCAAAGTGGGGGCGTACGTGGACGGGCGGCCGATGCCTTCCGTCTCGAGCGCCTTCACGAGCGTCGCGTCCGTATAGCGCGGCGGCGGCTCCGTAAAATGCTGGACGGGGGAGATCTCCTCCGCCCCGACCGGTTCGCCTTCCGCGAGCTTGGGCAGGACGCCTTCGATTTCGCCCGCGCCGCTTCCGTTCGCTCCTTCGTCGCGGCCTTCGGCGTAGACGCGGATAAAGCCGTCGAATTTCACGACTTGCCCGTTCGCGCGGAAAACTTCCTTGCGCGGCGTGTCCGCTTCGAGGTCGATTGCGGTCTGTTCGAGAAGGGCTTCGCGCATCTGCGAGGCGATGGTTCTCTGCCAGATGAGGCCGTAGAGCCGCGCCGCGCCGCGGTCCGCGATGCCGAGCGCCCGCGCATCCGCGGCGCGGAGATCGGTCGGGCGGACGGCCTCGTGCGCCTCCTGCGCGCCTTTCGTTTTCGTCGCGTACCGGCGCGGGGCGTCGAGCTGGTATGCGGCGCCGAATTCGCGCCCGATCACCTCGCGCGCCGATGCCAGCGCCGCTTCCGCGAGGTGGACGCTGTCCGTGCGCATATAGGTGATGAAGCCGCTTTCATAGAGCTTCTGCGCGACGACCATCGTCTGTTTTGCCGAAAAGCCGAGTTTCCGCGCGGCTTCCTGCTGGAGCGTGGACGTGGTGAACGGGGCCGACGGGTTGCGCCGGACTTCTTTGGTCGCAACGGACGCCACGCGGTAGCGGGCTCCCTGAAGGCCCTCTATTATAGAGCGCGCCTCCTCGCCCGTTTTGACGTCCATCTTGCCGAGGGATTTGCCGTTTACGGAAACAAGCGCGGCGGGGAAGGAAGCTTTCGCTTTTGTTTTTGCGCCCGCGCGTCCCGTCGCGAACGTTCCCTCTATGGACCAGTATTCCTGCGTTTCGAACCGCTGTATCGCGCGCTCGCGCTCGACGACGAGCCGCAGGGCGACTGATTGCACGCGGCCCGCCGAGAGGCCGTAGCGCACTTTCCGCCAGAGGAAAGGGGAGAGGCCGTAGCCGACGAGCCGGTCGAGGATGCGGCGCGCCTGCTGGGCGTCGACGAGCGCGGTGTCGAGCGCGCGCGGCCGCTCAAGCGCCGACCGGATTGCCGACTCCGTGATCTCGTGGAATGCGATGCGCTCCGTTTTTGCTTCGGGGAGATCGAGCGCCGCAACGAGGTGCCAGGCAATCGCCTCGCCTTCGCGGTCTTCGTCGGTCGCGAGAATCACTTTTTTCGCCTTGCGTGCGAGCTTTTTCAGGTTTGCGACGACGGGCTTCGCCTTTGCCGGGATAACGTACTGCGGCGCGAATTCCCCCGCCACGTCGATGCCGAGCTTGCTTTTAGGGAGGTCGCGAATATGGCCGTAGGATGATTCCACGGTAAAATTCCTGCCGATGAATTTGCCGATCGTCTTCGCTTTCGTGGGCGATTCCACTATGACGAGATCCATGGAGCGATGGTGTTTATATTGTATACCCGCCTTCCGTTTCCCTGACAATTTCCTTCGCGATAAGGAACGAAAGCGCGCGGTTCACGATTTGGGGTTCCAGTTTAGCGAGCGAGGCGATTTTGTCAACATCCGCAGGCGCGCCGTGCGCCGCAAGGGCTCCAAAAACCTTCCTTTCTCCGGGCGGAAGGGTTTCCATCACGCGGACGGTTCTCGCCTCCGGCGCCGCGCCATACGCCTCGAGGATGTCCTCCGGTTTCGTTACGAGCTCCGCCCCTTGACGGATGAGCCCGTGAGGCCCTTCGTAGTTTGGATGGGTGATCGGTCCGGGCACGGCAAAAACGTCGCGGCCCTGCTCCGCCGCAAAGCGCGCGGTGGCGAGGGCGCCCGATCCCGCGGGCGCTTCTACGATGAGGACGCCGCGGGAGAGGCCGCTTACGAGCCGGTTTCTTTCAAGGAAGCGGTCGGGATAAGGAGGGGAGCCGGGCGGATATTCGGAGATGAGCGCGCCGCCCGAGGCGATGATCCGTTCGGCGAGTTTTGCATGCTCGCGCGGATAGACGCTATCAAGGCCTCCTGCGAGGACGGCAACGGTAGTACAACGCCCGCCCGCCCCCGCCCCTTCGAGCGCGCCTTCGTGCGCCGCCGCGTCTATTCCGAAGGCGAGTCCGCTTACAATGATCGATCCCGCGCGGGCGAGTTCGCGCGCGAAGCGCCGTGCGGCGGCTTTGCCTTCCGGGGTCGCGCGGCGCGTGCCGACGACCGCAATTGCGGCGGGCGGCGATCCGGCGCCGTCCGGCGCGCCGCGCCCGGATGCCTCGCCCCCGCCGCAAGCCGCCGTTTCCGCCGGCCACGGCGCGCCGAGGAGGTAGATTCCGAAGGGCGCGCCGGGAATATTGCGGAGCGGCGCGGGAAAAGAAGCGTCGCTTGCGGGGATGAGCCGCGCGCCGATGCGGGCAAGCTTTTCCCATTCCGCGGCCGGGTCAGGGAGGGCCGAGGGCAATGCCGGAGAATGAGGAGAGTATGTTTTCGCGGACGTCACCGTGGACGAAATGCGCCGGTATGCCGCTTCCCATGGGCCGCAGGAGGCGCGGATCAATTCTTCCGGCTTGCCGCGGGCCGCACGGAGATATTTGCGGAGCGCCGCCGTATCGCCCCGCGCATGCACGGCGAGCGCATGGTAATAAAGATAGTCGTCGAGGCGCGCCATATTGGGTTTCATGATGCTCGGTCGGATCCCTGGAAAAGTAAAGCGGGCGTTTATCCTCCTTTAATATGCTAAAATGGGCGTATGGGCGCCGAGGGAGGAAGGAATCTGAAAAGGGAATGGTGGCTGTCCGGCGGGATCATCGTGGGAACGCTCGCGGCATCCGTCGTAACACTCGCATTCTTGTCGGGCGATCTTTCGGGGCAGGCGGCGGCAATCATCTCCGACCGCGGGTTCATCGCCGGCCAGAATGCGGCACTCGGCAATTTCGCCGCGCTAAAAAGCGATGCCGCGAAAGCGGCGCCGTACATGGATGCCATGCGCGGACTTCTTCCCACGCACGACGCCCTTATAGGATTTCCCGAATGGCTTAACACGGTGGGAGGCAGTCATAAGGTTTCGGTGTCGGTCACGTTCACCGGCAATGACGTCGCGGCGTCCGGCGATACGCCCGGGAGTCAGAGCTTTTCGCTGTCCGCGACCGGCGCGGGGAGCGACGTCACCTCCTTTTTGGATGACATAGAGACGAAGGCGCAAGGATACCTCCTCTCGATCGACTCATTCGACCTCGTAAACGAGGGGACCGACTATCGCCTGACTGCGCAAGGCAATGTATTTTCGCAATAATATGAAGGAAACCCTGCGCCGCCATCCGGACATCGTTCTCGCCGCACTCGCGCTCACGCTTACGGGGATCGTGATTTACGCGTACGCATGGGGAATCGGCAACGCTGCGGGCGCGGTATACCAGGCGGTGAGCGCGCCGGCAAGCGGCAGTTTGCAGTCGGGTTTCAACCTTCAAGGCGCGCGCCAACTCGACCTTCGGGGGCTTGTCAATAACGGGCAGTAACGCGTATGATATTCTGGTCGCGCGCGGCGCGGAGCGCCGCGCGCAAACTCATTTTCCCGCGTCCTTAGCTCAGTGGTAGAGCGCTACAATGACACTGTAGAGGCCGGAGGTCCGATCCCTCCAGGACGCACGATTTTAGAGGATTGCTTGCGATTTGTCCGGCGGCGGGGTAAAAATAAGCGATATCGCGCGTGTAGCTCAGTGGTAGAGCATTTCACTGATAATGAAAAGGCCGCAGGTTCGATCCCTGCCACGCGCACCGGCGAGTAAGTACCATTCCACGATTATTTAACAGCCGTTTAATGCCCGGCGTGGTAGCATCGCGGCATGAAACGGACAATGCGGAGGTTCGCGGAGGCGTTCGCGCCGAGGGCGGGCATCCTGGCGGCAGTGGTTGGTTTTTCCGCGGCGGCAATATTTGCGATACAGGCGCGGCCTGTCCGCGCGGCCAATCTCTACGCGCAATACGGCAGCGGCACGCCGCTTCCCGGGGGCGGATTCGCCGGCATGGAAAGTGCATACGGCGTCGGGGAAGGAGGAGTGCAGTACGTCCAGGTTTCGCTCGATATCGAGAACGACGAACAGCGCGGGGCGAGCTATTATTGCCCCGTCGCGCCCAATACGGGCGTCCTCATATTCATCTACCATAACGGTGCGGACGTATACCGGCACTGCATAACTTCCGCCGAGGCGGCGGGGAAGCTCGGACGCGCTGCGGTATATACGTTCGACGACGCGGGAGGATTCGGCTATCCGAATGGCGGCGGGAGTTGGGCGGCGAGCTTCAGCTCGCAGGGTTCGATGCCAGCGGATCCGTATGGAGCGCCCGCGCCCGGCGGCGGTTTCGATGCGTATCTTGTGCTTGCGGACAGCGGCGGCCCGGCGTCGCCCGCCGCCGTGGGGGAGCTCGCGCAATATTCCGGGGATAGCTTTGCCTCAGGCGACCCGACTTTGCCGGAAAACGGAAATGCTGACGGGGATACGATGGTGTTCGCGGGGACGCCGGTGTCGTTCTTCGCAAGCGACACGGTGGCATTCGAGGTGGAGGTGAAGCCGTTCTCCATGCCTTTTGACGGGACGCCGACGGCGGCGAGCGACGCCGGGCCGTCCGGCGCGACCACTTCCGTCAAAGTGGCGCATCTTGCGCCCGGCGCATACCATTGGGCGGCGCGCGCGGCGGACGCGGTAAAAGGATACCGCTCGCCGTGGGTTGAGTACCGCGCGGCGGGGAACGTGGATTTCAACATCCCGACATCCTCCACGCGCAATGCGCTCGTGATCGTGCCGGGAATCATGGGGTCGCGCCTCGACCGCGGCGCGGGCGGGGATGAGGGAGGGAAAGAAGTATGGCCGGACGCGGAGGATATGATCGTCTCGTCCACCGACCGTTATCTGGACTATCTCAAGCTTTACCAAAACGGCGCGCCGTCGCCCGAAAGGCCGGTCGTGGCGCCGGACATCCTGCGCGAAGCGACTGCGACGTTTCTCGGCATCCCGTTCAGCGGCGTGTTCTATAAGAACCTGATGGACGCGTTCCTTTCGGACGGCTATGCGGAGGGAAAGAATCTTTTCGCCGCGCCCTACGACTGGCGCCTTGGCGCAGAGAGCTCATCCGCGGCGATTGCGGAGAAGATTTCGGAGGCGGCATCGTCATCGCCTACGGGGAAGGTGGATATCATCGCCCACAGCTTCGGCGGCCTTCTCCTCAAGAAATACCTTTCAGGGCTCGATTCAACGAGCTCGAAAAAGATCGGCAAAGTGGTGCTCGCGGGCGTCCCCCAGCTCGGCGCGCCGAAGGCGTGGAAACTTTTAAATTACGGCGACGATCTAGGCCTGAACTGGCTTGGGTTCGGCCTTAGCGCAAAAAAGGCAAAGGAGATTTCGGCGAATATGCCTTCTATATATGAACTCCTGCCGTCTCGCCGATACGCGGACGTTGCGGGTGGCTATATCCGTGATTTCCGGAGCGGCGCGGGCGGGGCGCCTCTCTCATACGATTCCACGACCGTGCCGAATACGGGGCTTTTCGCCGCGGCGGACGCGTTCCACGGCGGGCTTGATCCTGCGGGACTCGATCTTAATCCGGTGAACGCTTCCGGCGTGTTCAATATCGTCGGCTGCGGCGAGCCGACGCCTTCTGAATTCGAGCTGTATGACAAGGGGGTTACGGACGTTTCGCGGACGGCGGGCGATGGAACGGTGCCCGAGGCGAGCGCGATGGATCTCGCGGACGGCTACCATAATTATTTCATCCTTGGCGGCGCGACGGGCGTAAGCCACGCGGGACTCGTGGCCGACCCGGTGCCGCTTGCGCTGATCCGCGGCATTATCGACGGGGCAAAGCCGCCCGCGCTTTCTTCCCTGCCAAAAGGGATTTCAAAATCGCTTACGGCATGCTTCGGCGACGGCGCGGGCGGCGATCCGGCAGCCGCCGCGACGACGATCGAATTCGCTGCGCACGGTGCGGCGTCGCTCGACGTATATGACGCATCGGGCGGCCATGCGGGCGGCGGCGGGGCTTCGGAAACAACTACTGCGGGCATTCCGGGCAGCGACTTCGAAGAGATCGGCGACAATGCCTTCGTTACGCTCCCGCCGCCTTCTTCCGGCGCCTATCGCGTGGTCGCCGTTCCCGCCCCGGACGCCACCGGCACGTTCGAAATGCGGATCAGGGAATATAGCGGCGGCGTTCCCGTCCGCGCGGCGACGTATGCCGCAATCCCGGTTGCGGGAGCGAGCACGACGGCGGAACTCGACTTCTCGGGCTTCGACGGCGATATGGGACTGAAAGTGGATGCGGGATCCGGCGGGGGAGCGGGCGAGGCCGCGCTTGCGCCGGACGCCGTACTCTCAACCCCTTCGTCGACGGCCGATGTGACCCCGCCCGAACTCGCCTTGCCGGATTTTCCCACGGGCGCGGTTTTCGGCGAAACGTCTACATTGTCATTTTCCGCGTCCGATGCGGAATCCGGAATCGCGACGACGAGCGCCGCGCTGAACGGCGTTCCGGTCGCGCCGGGCGCCACGGTGGCATTCACATCGCCCGGACTGAATATCTTTACGCTCACCGCCGTGAACGGCGCAGGGATCCCGCGGACGGAAGAAGCGGACTTCACCGTGGCGTCCCCGTCCGCCCGCATCTGCGCCGCGCCGCATGGTACGATATAAAAATATGCGAAACCTGAAGACGCATCTGGGGGACGGCGCCGCAGGGTTCCTCTGCGCCGCGGCGCTCTTCTTCTTCATTCCGCTTTTTCAGGAAGGCGGGAATCTTGGTCTTCCTGCGGGCGGTATCCTTCCCGAATTCGCCGCCGCCGCGGCCGTATTTTGCATTTACGCATTTACGCCGTCTTACAAGCGCCGGCATGCCGAAGGCGCGCGCTCCTTTTGCGCGGCGCTCGCGGCGTTCCTATTCGGAGCTGCGGCCGGCGAAGGAACGGTCTCCCTGCTCGCCGCGTTTTCAATCACGCAATGGCATCCGGCTCTCTGAATAAAATAAGCAGGCCGGAGCAGGAACCGGAGATAGTGTACGAGTCGGCCGGCTTTGTCGTGGTAAACAAGCCGGCGGGGCTTCAGGTCCATGCGGCGCGGATAGCCGGTTCCGCCGCGGACCCGATCCGCCGCCCCGCCGCGGGCCGGACCGGTGCCATGCGAACCCTCGCCGACTGGCTTGTCGCGCGCTATCCGGAAATGCGGAGCGTCGGCGATGATCCGGAGTTCAGGCCGGGAATCGTGCACCGGCTGGACAAGGAAACATCGGGCATCCTTGTTGCGGCAAGGACGCAGGCCGCCTTCCGCTACTTGAAGTCGCTTTTCGAGAAGCGCGAAGTCCGGAAGACGTATCTCGCGGTTGTCCGCGGCGTTCCGAAGGAACGCCGCGGCGTCATCGACGCGCCGATCGGCATCCGGAACGGAAGCTTAAAGCGCAGCGTGCGGTCTTTAAAAATGGCGAAAGAGGCCGTTACGGAGTATCGCGTACTTCGGACATTCGCCATGCCCCCTTCTTCGCCCTCCGCGCAACCCGACGCATATTCGCTTCTCGAAGTCGTTCCGAAAACCGGCCGCACGCACCAGATCCGCGTCCATCTTGCAAGCATCGGCCATCCGGTCGCGGGCGACCGGCTCTACGGTCCCCGCGCCGAGGCGTCCGCAAAAACCGCAAAGGCAAAGGCGCAGCCGGAGGGCGCGTTTCCCCGCCGCCTTATGCTGCATGCGCTCTCGCTCGAGTTTACGGCGCCGGACGGCGAACGCGTAAAATGCGAGACGGAACCCCCGGAAGAGTTCCGTGACGTTATCCACAAGTAGATTTTCCCGGTACGCGCAGGGGGTGTATAATGAACCCAATGAACCGGAAACGGGGTTTCACTCTTATCGAGCTTCTGATTGTTATTGCCATCATCGCGATCCTCGCGACAGTGGTCATTCTCGCGCTGAATCCGGCGGAACTGCTCCGCGAAGCGCGCGATTCGAACCGCGTCTCGGACGCGGCCACCTTGAAGAGCTCAATCGCCCTCTACCTCGCCGACCAGTCGAGCCCGAGCATGGGTACGAGTACGGAGTGCTTTACTTCGAGCCCCGGCAGTACCTTCTATACCCCGAGCGCCACCGGAACGTGGGGTTCGGCGACCGCCTGCACCGCATGGTTCCAGACCGCGGCCTCGATCAATAATTCCACCGCCCGCGGCGTCGATGGCACGGGATGGTTGCCCATTCCTTTCAATAAAATCAGTTCCGGTTCGCCGATGGGATCGCTCCCCATCGATCCGATAAACCAAGTGGGAACCTGCACCGGCACATCGCCCGCCCTTTCCACCTGCGGCCTCTTCTACAGTTATATTACGAACAGCTCCAACCAATATAAGATAGGCATGTTCATGGAAAGCGCGAAATATACCTCGGGCAGCGGCAACGTGGAGACGGACACCTACGACGGAGGCATCAATAATTACGTATATGAAACAGGGAACGATCTGGCTCTTTAGGGAGAGAGGGCTTTAGGAAGACGGGAGGCGGCTGTTCCCGACGGGACTGTTCCCCGCCGGAATTCCCTCCGCGGTTGCGCCGCCGGCGCGACTCCGAGCTCCCTGCCGGAAATTTTGTTATGATAAAGGCATGCACCTGCCGCTTCCGCCCGCGGAAATAAAAAGGATAGTGGTGGAGGAGGAGGGCCTTCTCCCTCCGGAAAAGTTCGACGAGCTTCTTGCCGATGCCGAGCGGAAGAACCAGAGTATTCTGGACGTCCTGGTTTCGAGCGGTTTTACCACCTCGGATTATCTGAATGACCTCGTGGCGCGCGCGCTCGGCGTCCCTCGGGTGGATTTTTCGCGCAGGGAAATCGACGAGAAGACGGTCAGGCTCGTGCCGGAAGAGACGGCGCGCCGCCGGCGGGTTATCGTATTCGCAAAGGAGCAGGACGGATCGTATGACGCCGCGATGGCGGATCCGTCGGACCTCGAAACCGTAGAGTTCCTCACTCAGCGCCTCGGCGCCCGCGTCCGTCCGATGCTTGCGACGCAGGACGACCTCAACCGCGGTTTTACGATTTACGGCTACGAGCTCGGGAAGGATTTCAAGAAGCTCATCGAAGACAATATCCGCGCCTCGCTCGCGACGCAGGCAAAAAGCGTGGAGGAGGCCGCGTCGGAACTGCCGATCGTGGGCATCGTGGACAACATCCTTTCTTACGCGATGGCGTCGCGGGCGTCGGACATCCATATCGAGATACTCGAAGACGCACTTTTCATCCGCTACCGCATTGACGGCATCTTATACGAGATTATGAGCATCTCGAAAGCGGTGCATCCCGCGATCGTCGCCCGCTTGAAGCTCCTCGCGGGCCTCAAGCTCGACGAACATTATCTTCCCCAGGACGGGCGCTTCCGCTACCAGGTGGGGGGCGAAACGATCGATGTCCGCGTTTCCGCGATCCCGACGTTCTACGGGGAAAAAGTGGAAATGCGCATGCTTGAATCCTCCGAAAAGCCGCTCTCTCTCGAGGAGCTCGGTTTCCGTCCGGAGGACGCGGCGATCGTCGTGGACGAGCTCAAAAAGGCGTATGGAATGATCCTTTCCTGCGGCCCCACCGGTTCCGGTAAGACGACGACGCTGTACGCCCTCGTGAACATCCTGAACAAGCCGCAGGTGAACGTGACGACGATCGAGGACCCGATCGAATACAATATGCGCTACGTGAACCAGACGCAGATCAACGAACAGGCGGGCATCACATTCGCTTCCGGACTCCGCGCCCTCCTCCGGCAGGATCCGAACATCATCATGGTCGGCGAGATCCGCGACGCCGAAACCGCCGAGATCAGCGTGCAGGCGGCGCTTACCGGGCACCTCCTTATATCCTCGCTCCATACGAACGACGCCCCCACGGCCGTGCCGCGGCTTTTCGACCTTAAGATTCCTCCGTTCCTCACGGTCTCCGTGCTAAATCTCGTGATCGCCCAGCGCCTCGTGCGAAAGGTGTGCCAAGCGTGCATATATTCTTTTGAGGCCGATTCCGGATCCGTAAATACGGTGAATGAACAGCTGAGAGAGCTCGGCGTTCCGGAGGGCGCGGCGCGCGCGCCAAAAGTGCTCTACCGCGGGAAGGGATGCGATGCGTGCGGCGGGACGGGTTACCGCGGCCGACTCGGCATTTTCGAGCTCCTGCGGGTATCGGACGCCGTAAAATCGGCGGTCATGAGCGAACATTTCAGCTTGGAGGCCCTCCGCGCCGCCGCGCGGAAAGAGGGGATGAGGACGATGTTCGAGGACGGCCTTCTTAAAGTCGAACTCGCGCAGACGACGCTCGAAGAAGTGCTGAGGGTCATCCGCGAGTAGGATATAATAATCGAATGCTGTTCCATTATCTTGCGGTCGACCAGGCGGGGGCGAGCGTCGAGGAAGATTTCGAAGCGGACGCCCTCGCCGACGTACTTCACTACCTTTCGAGGAAGGGACTGAGGCCGCTTTCCGTAAAGCCGGTGAAGGGGAAGGGGCGCGCGAGGGCGGTTCGCTTCTGGGGCGGCATTTCCATCGCGGACAAGGTATTCCTCGCGAAATATCTCGCCCTCATGCTCCGCGTGGGCACCGATCTCCTCTCCGCCATCAATATCCTTATTGCCGATTTCGACAAGCCGGCGATGCGCGATTTCCTCCTCGAAGTACGCGACAACCTCGAGCGGGGACAGCCGTTCTGGGCGGCGTTCGCAAAGCATCCGGAATCGTTTCCGCCCGTTTTCGTGAGCCTTGTCCGGGCCGCGGAAGCGTCGGGCAACCTCCAGGGCACTTTCGAAGACCTTTCGGAATCGCTCGAGCGGGACGCGGCGCTCAGGTCGAAAGTCCGATCGGCGCTCATCTACCCCACGGTCGTCATGGGCCTCGCGGTCGGCGTGCTTACGTTCCTTGTAACCTTCGCGCTGCCGAAGCTCGCCAACGTATTCAGCAACAGCGGCGTGCATCCGCCGTTCTTCTCCACGCTCGTTTTCACCATAGGCCTTTTCATAGGGAACAATATCCTGCCGCTCTATGCGGCGCTCTTCGGATTCATCGGGCTCTTTATTTTCTTCGTCCGGAAGACCGAGACGGGGAAGCGGATGTGGAACCGCGTGATATCCAGCTTCCCCGTCATTAGGGGCATTTATAGCGACCTTGCGGTGCAGAGGATGGCTTCCACGATCAGCCCCCTGCTGAAGGCGGGGCTCCCCATCGTTGATGCGATTAACGTCGCCGCGGACACGGTGAACAACCGCGATTTTTCGCTCGCCCTGCATCGCGTGGCTCAGGAAGGCCTCGCAAAAGGGCTCACGATCGGCGAGGCGTTCCGGCGCGAGTCCGCCTTCCCGAAGTCGGTCGTGAGCCTGATTGCGATATCCGAGCGGGCGGGGCATCTCGATGAAGTGCTCGCCACGCTCGCCGCGTTTTACGAAACGAACATCGACTCGAATATCAAAGCGCTCGTTTCGCTCCTCGAGCCGATGCTCCTCCTTGCGATGGGCGCCATCGTCGTCGTGATCGCGCTTTCCATTATCGTGCCCATTTACCAGCTTACGAGTTCCTTCTAATTATCCAATGCGGATTCCGCATGCGCGCGGCCAGAGCTTCCTCGCCACCGTCCTCGTTATCGGCGCGATCATCGCCACAGTCGGGGTCACGCTTCTCTTTCTCGCGAATGCGTTTCTCGGCATCGGCTACGGCTACCGCGCGTCGGTATCCTCGAGCGCGGTCGCGGTCTCCGGCGCGGAAGACGCGCTCCTTAAACTTGACCGGGATCCGGGCATGTCGAATACAAGCTATAATATAAGCGTGGGCGGCCAGACCGCGGCGGTTACGATTACCGCCGGCTCGCCGTCTTCCGGCGAAGATACGGTCGTTTCCACGGCGACCGTCCTCGGGAGCAGGAGCGCCGTCACCGTGGTCGTCGGGGTGAATCTTGAGACCGACAAAGTTTGGATTATTTCCTGGCAATCAACTCCATGAGGCGCATTTGGGAAAAATTCATGTCACTCCTAAGGGTGCGGCAATCCGCGGCCGGGCTTGAGGTGAGCGATGAAGTCCTCCGGCTTGCGTGTTCCGGCGGGAAGGGATGGCGGACGTATGCCGTGCGGCTCGCGCCCGGCACCGTCTCCGGCGGAAAGATCCTCGACCGCGCTTCTTTTCTCGCCGCGCTCGTCGAGTTGAAGGAAAAAGCGTGCGGAGGGCGCCGCACGCGGAAGAAGATCAGCGTGGTCGCGTGCCTGAGTTCCGCGGAAATCTATCTCCAGACGCTTTCGCTTCCCGCCGTACCGCAAAAAGAACTCGTGCAGGCGGTGGCGCTCAATATGGCGATGGCGGCGCCGCTCGATGCGAATAAGCTCTATTCCGGGTGGGAATTCCTCGGGACGGACGAGGCCACGGGTCAGGTGAAAATACTCGCGGTGTTCATCGGCCGCGAAGCCGCGGATGGAGTGGCCGGCGCGCTTTTCGAGGCGGGATTCCTGCCGATGGCGATGGAATCGCGCTCGCTTGCCTTCGCAAGGATGCTGCGTGCGGGGAATACGGGCATCGACCGCGAAAAAACATATCTCGCCATCGATATCGGGAACACCGGAATGAACTTCCTTATTATAAAAAGCGGCGTGCTCGCTTTTGAATACGTCGAACCGTGGAAGAACGTCATGGGGGAGAAGGGGGAGGTTTCCGCGCCGCGGTTTAAAGAAGCGCTCGAGGCGGATATCCGCCGGGTGATGAACTTCTACCGCCAGCATTGGTCCGCGCCGCTCGGCGGCGCCATTCTCGCCGCGCCCGCGTTCGCCGACCTTGCCGCCGAGGCGGCGACGGAAGCCGCTCCCGGCGTTCCCGTTTCGCGCCTCACGCTCGTTATGGGCGAGCCTGTTTCTCCCGAATGGCTCGCCGCGCTCGGCACGGGCCTGCGGAGCACAGAGGAGGGTTCGGCGCACGAGGTCAATCTCCTCGGGGCGGCGTCGGAAGAACGTTTTCACGAAGAGCAGCTTTCCGATTTTCTCCGTTTCTGGCGGGTCGCCGTCCCCGCCGCGTTCGGCATCCTCATTCTGACTTTCGGCATTGCGGACATTTTCCTTCACGGAACGAGGAACGGGATAGAGTCGCGCGCGGGGCTCACGATCGCCGCCACGGATCAGGCGCAAATGCAGCCGCTCGCCGCGTCCGCGGCGGCGTTCAATCGTTCGGTGGCGCTTGTGGGCGCGGCGGAGCAAGAAATCCGTCCCAAGAGCGCGCTTATCGCCGCGGCCATGGCGGCTGCCGCGACGAACCATATTTCGATAGACCATATGACGTTCCGGGCGTCCGATACGCCGGTTTCGCTTTCCGGCAGCGGCTTATCCCAGGACGATGTCGTGGCGTTCAAGACGGCTCTGGATACGATTCCCGGCGTGAGTGGCGTCAACTTGCCGCTGGAGGGAATACAGACGGGAAATAATTCCGTCTCTTTTTCGCTGAGTTTTTCCTACGTGCCGCAGGCGCCCGCGTCGCCCGCGTCGCCTGTGCCCGCCGCGACGCCCGCCACGGGCGTGACGACGGCGCCTGCCGCAGCCGCTACTTCCGCGGGATTGCAGGCGCCGGCGGCGGCCACGGGAACGACGCCCGCCACGGCGACGGTGCCCGGCGCGCCGTAGGCGCGGCGCAATTATAGCGACGCGAATATTCGCTCGAATGCCGCGCGGTCGCGCGGCGATATTTTTTTAAGGACGAATTCTCCGGCTTTCCGCCGCCGCGCTTCGCGCGGCGGCCGAATGCCGATCCGTATCCGCGTGATGGCAGGGGCGCCGAGCGCGTCTATCACCGACTGCACGCCCTTGTGGCCCGCGGAACCGCGCCCGACGGAGATCTTATACGATCCCACGGGCAGGTCGCTGTCGTCATGGATCAAGATAACGTCCGCCGCCGCCGCGCCGAACTTTTTCGCCGCCGCCGCCGCCGCCCGCCCCGATTCGTTCATGAACACGAGAGGCAGGACGAAGATCGCGGCCCCCGCTTCCGCGGAAAGGAAAAGTTTCCGGTACGGCTTCCACGGGAGCGGGCCCGCGATTGCGCGCACGGCAAGCGCGCCGACGCTATGGTAAGTGCCTTCGTACTCCGGCCCGGGATTCCCGAGGCCGATTACGAGTTTTTTCGCGCCCGTCATGGCTTGATTTTACCATACGTGAAACCTATAATGAGGGCTACCATATGAGAAAGTTCCTTGGCTCGCTCCTTGAAGTGCTCGAGATCGCGGCGGTCGCGGTCGCGGCGGTGTTTGTCATCAGGACGTATCTCGTCCAGCCGTTCCTCGTGTCGGGATCCAGCATGTCGCCCACCTTTAGGAACGGCGACTACGTCCTCGTGGACGAGCTGACGTATCACCTCCGCCCGCCGGAACGCGGCGAGGTAGTCGTTTTCCACGATCCCCAGGATCCTGCCACGTATTTCATCAAGCGCATCATCGGCCTCCCGGGCGAACGCATCGTGATAAAAGACAACGCGATCACCGTTTATAACTCGCAGAATCCTTCGGGATTCACGCTCGACGAGACGTACCTTCCCGCGGGGACGCCCGTAGGTCCGGGCAACTGCACCGGTGGGACGCTCGTCGCCGGCGCATGCACGTACCGCCTTACGGCGGGGGAATATCTCGCGCTCGGCGACAACCGCGAGCTGAGCTATGACTCGCGCGACTGGGGGCCGCTCCCCGCGAAAGACATCGTGGGACTTGTCCGCGTGCGCCTGTGGCCGCTCGACAGCATGACTGCGTTCGCCGCGCCGGCGTATCCCACGACCTCAACCTCAACCCCCTAATGCCCCAGGCAAAACAAGAGCACGAAAAAGGATTCCGCGCCGTGAAGGGCATGCACGACGTCCTTCCTTCGGATCAGCCCTACTGGGATCGGCTGGATGCCGCGGCGAGGGATATCGCCCGCGCATACGGTTTTTCGCGGCTTGAGCCGCCTATTTTAGAAGACGCGGATCTCTATAAAAAGACCTCGGGCGAGACGAGTGACGTCGTGTCGAAAGAGATGTACGCCTTCCGGACGAAGGGGGGCGACCTCCTCGCGCTCCGCCCCGAATATACGCCGGGCACGGCCCGCGCGTATCTTGAACATAACCTGAGCCGGGCGGGCCAGCCGCAGAAGCTTTTCAGCATGGGTCCCGTGTTCCGCCACGATCGGCCCCAGCTCGGCCGCTACCGCCAGTTTACGCAGATCGGGTTTGAAACGGTTGCCGGCCCGAACGACCCTATTTACGACGCGGAGATCATCCATGTGTTCACGGAGCTCCTTAAGGCGCTCAGGATCGATCAATGGAAGCTGAAGGTGAATTCGATCGGCTGCCGCGTCTGCCGGCCGCTCTATAAAAAACAGCTTACGAACTACTATAAATCCCGCGAGAAGGAGCTTTGCGCGGACTGCAAGGAGCGGCTCGCCGCGAATCCACTGCGGCTTTTGGACTGCAAAGAAGCGTCTTGCGAAGCGCTGAAGGAAAAGGCGCCGAATTTCCTCGACAAGCTCTGTGCCACCTGCGCCGAGCACTTTAAGTCCGTCCTGGAATATCTCGAAGAAGTGGGCACCATGTACGAGCTCGAAAGCCGGCTGGTCCGCGGCCTCGATTACTACGACCGGACGGTGTTCGAATTCTATGCGGCGGGAGAAGAGGAGGCGCTCGGCGCGATTGCCGCAGGCGGCCGTTACGACTACCTGATGGAAATGATCGGCGGGCACCTCACGCCGGCGGTGGGAGGCGCGGCCGGCGCGGAGCGCCTCATCGCCGTAATGAAGGCGCGGGGCATCGCGCCGCCGCCGCGCAACGGGAAGCGCGTGTTCCTGGCGCATGCGGGAAGTTTGGCGAAGCGGAAAGCGTTCGGCCTGCTTGCCGAACTCCGCAGGCAGGGCATCGCCGTCTCCGAAGCGCTCTCGCGCGAGTCGCTGTCGGCCCAGCTTAAGGCCGCTGACAAGGAATCCGCCGGCCTTGCGCTCATCCTCGGCCAGAAGGAAATCTATGAACACAGCGTCATCATCCGCGACCTCCGAACGGGGCTCCAGGAAGCCGTCCCGCGCGACCGCATCGCGGAAGAAATTAAAAAAAGGTTCGCGACGATGGGCCACGCCGGCCATCAATAAGGCCGATCTTCATGGATTCCTGCCTTTTCTGCAGAATAGCCGCGAAGGAGATTCCCGCCGAGATCGTATATGAAGACGATCGGACGGTTGCATTCCTCGACGTCCATCCGCGCGCGCCCGGCCACGCGATGGTGATCCCAAAGACGCACGCGCCGACGCTTGCCGGCCTGCCCGACGCCGAAGTGGGGCCGCTTTTCGCCGCGGTGCAGAAGGTTGCGCGGCTCCTTGCGGCGAAGCTTGCTCCCGACGGCATCACGATCGGCATGAACCAGGGCCGCGCGAGCGGGCAGGAAGTGGACCATCTGCACGTGCACCTCATTCCGCGGTGGCACGGCGACGGCGGCAGTTCCATCCAGTCAGTCGTCGATAATCCGCCGCGGGCCAAGGAGGCGGCGGAGGTTTTAAAGAAGCTCTGCGCCGTTTGACCGCGCAGGCGCATTCCGTTATACTGCTCCGCATGGCAATAGAAGTGCGCAAACGGGAAGGCGACTCCGCGACGAACATGCTTTATACGTTCACGCGGCGCGTGCGCCGGAGCGGCGTCCTTAAGGAGGTCCGCTCGCGCAAGTTCCGCGACCGTCCGAAAAGCCGCGTCAAGCGCCGCCTTTCGGCAATCCACCGCGAAACGAAGCGCGTCGAAGTCGAGCGTATGAAAAAACTCGGCCTGCTCTAATAGCCGTCCGCCGCCGCGCCGCGCGGCGGCGCAATTCTCATGGCGCTTCTCCAAAAATTGAGCGACGACCTGAAGACCGCAATGAAAAGCGGCGACAAGGCGCGCGTCGAAGTACTGCGCTATGCCCTCTCGCTCGTGAAGGGCGCGGAGAAGGATAAGCAGGCGAAGGAGCCGGCGGGCGCGGCCCTGACCGACGAGGAAGCATCCGCGGCGCTCCAGAAAGAGGTGAAACGCCGGAAGGAAGCCGTGGAACTTTTTAGGAAAGGCGGCCGCGCCGATCTCGTGGAAAAAGAGGAAGCGGAGCTCGCGGTGCTTTACGGATACATCCCGAAAGAATTGTCCGAGGCGGAGCTCGGAGCGATCGTGGACGGGCTTATCGCGGGCGGCGGCGGCGACTTCAATTCGCTTATGCGTGAAACCATGAAGGCGGCGAAAGGGCGCGCCGATGGGAGAATGGCGGGGGAGATTATCAGGAAAAAACTTGGACAGGCATCCTAAACGGCCTCAACGGCCTGAAGCGCCCCGGGGACTCCGGCGGCTCGAGCGGCTCGCGGGGCGCGTCCTCCGGCTGGTTCGCGCCGCGCGGGCGGAAGCCGATATTTTCATTCTTCCCGGCCGCGAGATGGCTTCCCTGAAACGCCGTTTTTTTAAGAAATTCAGCGAGCCGAATGTGCTCTCGTTCCGCAACCCCGAAGGATTTCCGCATCCGGAAACGAAAAAACGCCCCTTGGGCGAGATTTATTTGAACCGCGACATATTAAGAAAAGAGCCGGCGCGCGCGGCGCCCCTGCTCATCCACGGCATTTTGCACCTTTTGGGGCACGACCACGAAAAGAGCGCCGAGGCGGCGCGGATGGAGGGGCTTGAGCGGCGGCTTTTGCGCCGGATGCGGGCGGCTAGCGGACGCGGGCGGCCAAGACCGCCGGTTCGGAAACGATAACGACGTCCGTCCATTCCACGCCGAAATCAACCGCGGCGCGGCGGGTCGCCATCCATATGTCCACGGTCTCGCGGAACCGGGGCGCCGTTCGATCCTCGACGGTGAATATCTTGCTCCCGAAAAGCCTCGGCAGTTCAAGTTTTGTCCCAAAGGGGAGAATATTGCTTGCGACGATGCCGTCGCGGACATGGAGGCCGCTCGCCGTGATAAAAGGGGTATTATCGGTCTCATCGGGCGTGCTCGCGTAAGCCGTAATCCTCATAAACCTGACTGCAATAGGCGTATGGAAGAGAGGAATGGCCGGAGAAGCCGTCATTAAGATCGGCAGGATCGCCGCCGGGGCCTTCGCCGTCGCCACCCCCGCGCCGTCCGCGCGGATTGCAAGGGGGAAGGCAAGGAAAGCGAATGCCGCCGTCCCTGCCGCAGTCATAGCTGCAAATTTTGATGCTTTTTTCATAAGATTGCTCATAGGGGCTTTCGAAAGCCCGCTGGGAAACCTCGATTTTCCAACAAAAACGCCCCTTTCGGGGCATATCACGTCAGCTATTTGATTGTAGGGAGAGTATAGCACGGAGGCGTCTAAAATGCAAGTTCATGCGAAAATCCGGCGGAGCCGCCCGCATGCCCCTCCGCAACGATATCCACAGCGCCATGCCCGCCGCACCGCGGCCGTTCTGCTATAATGAAACCCATGAAAACAAAAAACGTAATCATCGCGGTAGTAGTTGTTGCGGTCGTGCTCGTTGCGGTCGGCATCTGGGCCGGCATTTCGATCGTCGGCGCGAGCCAGAACCCCGCGGGCCCCTCGCCCTATTCCGCGGTATACCTCACGACGGGCGATATCTATTACGGCAAGCTTTCGTGGTTCCCCAAACCGCACCTCACGGACGCCTGGGTGCTCCAGCGTACTCAGGACGCGAAAGGCCAGACCCAGCTCAGCGTAGCTCCGTTCACTTCGTCGTTCTGGAGTCCGGTGAATGAGATAAACCTCAATCCGAAAGCAATCGTATTCTGGACGCGCCTCCGGAACGACAGCAAGCTCGCGCAGGCGATCGAGAACCCGTCCTCCATACAATCGCAGAACACGCAGGGTTCGCAGATTCCGGCCTCGTCCACGATCCCGCTTCCCGCAACTTCTACGAAATCGGGCGGTTAGCGGCGGGCATCGGCGGCCGCGCGCGGCCGTCCGGAGCGGCTACGAACTCCAGCTCACGGCGACGCTTGTCACCTCGGGACTCACGCCGTTCGAGGAGGTCAGCTTGATGAGATACCGGAAATAGCGGAAGTTTGCGTATGAGCTTCCGAGCGACTGGGGCGTGTTCGGCCCCAGGGGATCCCAGTAGCTTTGCGAGGTGCCGTCGGGGCCGGTGAAGTTCCACGGACCGTTCGCGGAATCGCTTATCGCAAACTGGAACTCCACGCACGTCCCGCATGGCGACGTGCCTTGCCATACGAATGAGTTGAGCTGTGAAGAATTGGAGCCGGTGTCGAACGTATTGGATTCCAGCGTGCCGCCTTGTGTGAGGGACGGCGTCCAGGTGGTTTCGACGTTATAGTTCTGGTTGACGCAGGACGGGCAATCCGCGCCGTTCATCGCGATCCACCCGAGGATGTCGTTCCATGCGAAGCCGTGGAATATGCCGCTGTTATTGATCGTGACCTGGTAGCCCGGGCCCTCGAAGCTTATCCATCCGTAGGGATCGCTCCATGCCCAGCCCGCGAGGTTTCCGTTCCCGTCGTTCGTCACCTGGTAATAACTTTGGCCGCAGATGTCGCCGACGCTCGTCGTATTGCAGTCGAGCGAAATCTGGCCGGCGGAGGTGCTCGCGTAGCCGGTGAGGTTCGTGGAATTCACCGCCGCGCCGCTGCCGTTGTTCCAGAAATCGAGCCAGCCCAAGAGATCGCCCCAGCCGAAGTAGTGCGGCGTCGTGGAGACGATCGAGCCGTAGGTCGAAGTGACGGTAAGCGTGAGCGTGCTCGAAGAGGTGATGTTGGATGAAGTGGAATACGTGCTCGTGACCGTGGTGACGGTGCCGGACGCCGTGCCGCCCGTCCATGTCGACTGGCTCAGGGCGTTTTCTCCGTTCCGCGTGACATAGAAGGAAACCGTCGTCGTCGTGCCGAGCGGCCATCCGGATGCCACCGTGATTTCCATCGTCGAGGGGTCATCCGTGGCGCCGCTCGTGCTGCTCGCCACGATGTTGCCCGACGAATCGCGGTAGACGTCGTCCACGTAGAAGTAGCGCGTATAGGTCGTGCTCCCCACCGTTACCGCCTCCGTGCCGGTTGCGACCGTAAAGGGGGACTGGGAGGTGATGAGATGATAGGGGTTCGCGGAGGTGGTCGAGAGCGAAAGCAGCGAGTCCCAATTGCCGCCGGCCCATACGGTAACGTTTTCGATCGTTCCGTTTACGAGCGCCGCGCCCGCCGCGATTTTGGACGTTTCCGGGGTAATTTTGGTCGCCGGAACAAGCGTGCTCACGGCCCCCACGAAAAGAATGGCGCCGACCGCGACCGCGATGAGGACTTCTATCAGCGTCTGGCCTTTTTTCACGTATTTTTATTATACGACACTAGCAGCCGTAGCGCTCTGCCGCCGGAGCCGTGCTCCGGGCGCCCTATTAACCTTGTGGATAACCAGGTATTACCTTTAATGCCCCGACTGTTCTAAAATAAAAGGGATATAACCATGGGAACTATGAACCGGACCAGTAAGATAATACTCGTGGCAGCCATCGTGGTCGTGGCGGCCGTCGTCGTTACGGCGTTCGTGCTTGTCCATAAGGCGCAGAATACGGCGACCCAGGCGGCGGCGAACCAGCTGTATAACGGCGTGGCGTCCGGCGCGAGCGCCGGAACGAAGAATTATTCCGCGACGCATACGGCGGCGCCCGCGAATGTCACCGTGCCCAATGAGGGCGCGACGGGAACCGTGGCGGCGAGCGTCGCCGTGCCCGCTATCCAGGGCCCGGCGGCTCCCGGTTCTTCGGCAAGCTACCGGAGTTTTAATATTTCCGTCGACAACGGCCAGTTTTCGCCGTCCAATATCGCCGTGAATCTTGGTGACACCGTGAATCTTTACATCACGGCCATCGATAAGGATTACGCGTTCACCCAGCCTGATTATGGCTTCAACGACCTTTTGCCGAAGGGCGTGAAGAAGACGATTCAGTTCCAGGCGAATAATTCCGGCAGGTTTGAATTCTATTGCAGTTCTTGCGGCGGCCCTTCGAGCGGCCCGGTCGGTTATTTGACGGTGGTCTCGCCAGCCGCTCAGTAGGAGGGCGGTATGCCGCGCCGGCGCGCGGGTGTTTTTTATCCCGCCGTTTTGACGGTACAATATACGCATGTCGCGGACAGGCAAAATTATGCTTGCCGGAGCGGCGGCGGTTGCCGCCGGACTCCTCGTTTTCTATATATTCCGCCGGGCTCCTTCGGCGGTTTCCGGCGCTTCTCCCGCGGGCGGCGTCTTGCGCGTGGTCGCCGCGGAGAACGTCTGGGGCAGTTTAGCCGCGCAGATCGGCGGTTCCCGGGCGCAGGTAGTAAGCTTCATCACCGATCCGAATGCCGATCCGCACGAGTATGAGAGCAACACTGCGGACGCACGCGCGGTTGCCGGCGCCGACTATGTAATCGAGAACGGCGCGGGCTATGACAGCTGGATGAACAGGCTGCTCGGCGCAAGCCCGGATCCGCGCCGCAGGACGCTCGACGTCGCCTCGCTTCTCGGCGCGAAAAACGGCGACAATCCGCATTTTTGGTACAGTCCGGACGACGTGAACCGCGCCGCCGCGCAGATGGCGCAGGATTTCGAAGCGCTCGATCCCGCGCATGCGGCGTATTACGAAGCGCAATATCGCTTGCTCCAGGCGTCGCTTGCGGGATATCAGGCCCGCATCGCGGATATGAAGCGGCAATTCGGCGGCACGAAGGTCGCGGCAACGGAAGATATCTTCTCGTACCTTGCGGCCGCCGCCGGACTCGACCTCGTCTCGCCGCCCGCATTCACCCATGCGATTGCGGACGGGAACGACCCGCCGGCGGCGAGCGTCGTGGAGTTTGAAAATCAGCTGAAGGGCGGGGAAGTCAAGCTCCTCGTGTATAATGAGCAGACCGTCACGCCGCTTGCGGATAGCATGAAGCGGCTTGCGGCGGCGCAGGGCATCCCCGTCGTCGCCGTTACGGAAATGATCCGGCCGCCGGGTGCTTCGTTCGAAGCATGGATGGAGGGCCAGATCGCCGAAATGCAAAGCGCCCTGGGCGCGAAGGCGGCGGGACAATAACTATGGAAAAAGAAACAGTCATTTCCGCGAAGGGCCTTGCCGGAGGATACTCCGGAAAAACCATCTGGGAGAACGCCGATTTTTCGGTGCAACAGGGGGAGTTCGTCGCCGTGCTCGGGCCGAACGGCGCCGGGAAGACGACGTTTTTCCGGATGATGCTCGGCCTTGCCGCGCCGGTGGCGGGGTCGCTCTCCGTTTTCGGAAGGACTCCGCGCCGCGGTAATCCGGATATCGGCTACGTCCCCCAGCGCCATCTCATCGACCGCGAAACCGGCGTGGAAGCGCGGGAGCTCGTGCGGCTCGGGCTCGACGGGCATCGATGGGGGATCGGCTCCGCGCATTACGAGGAAGCGTTCGAGGCCCTGCGCGCGGCGGGGGCGGGCGACCTGGCGCGGCGCCCGCTCGCCGCGCTCTCGGGCGGAGAGCTGCAGCGCGTATTTCTCGCCGAGGCGCTCATCGGGAAGCCGAAGATGCTCCTTCTCGACGAGCCGCTCGCGAACCTCGACTTGCGCCGCGAAGCCGATTTCGTGCGGCTTATCAACGAGGTGGTGCGGTCGCAGGGCGTGACCGTGCTTCTTATCGCGCACAATATCAATCCGCTGCTCCCCGTGCTTGACCGTATCATCTATATCGCGAACGGCAGGATTGCGACCGGCGCGCCTTCCGAGGTTCTCACCTCGGAAACGCTGACGGATCTCTACGGCATCCCGATCGAGGTGCTCCGCGATTCGCGCGGGAGGATCGCGGTCCTCGGCATGGAAGAATCCGCCGAACATCATCCCGAACACCGCCCCGAACCCCGTAGGGACCGCGGCCCGGAAGGACGCGCGGAACGCCGCTCCAATGAATAGCACCGCATTCAGCTTCAATATTATCGCCGACTTGCAGGCCATGCTTGCGTACGATTTCATGCGCCACGCCTTCGAGGCGGGAACGGTCGTCGCGGTCGTCGCGGGCATCGTCGGCTATTTCGTCGTCATCCGCCGGTCATCGTTCGCCGCGCACGCGCTCTCGCATATCGGGTTTGCCGGCGCGGCGGGCGCGGTGCTCCTCGGCGTGAACCCGGTCGCGGGACTGCTCCTCTTTACGAGCGGCGGCGGGGTCGCCATGGCGACGCTCGGCCGCAGAGCTTCCGAGCGCGACGTCCAAATCGGCGCGGTGCTCGCGTTCATGCTCGGCCTCGGAGTGCTCTTTATCAGCCTGTACTCCGGCTATGCCACCGAGGCGTACTCGCTCCTTTTCGGGGAAGTGCTGGGCGTTTCGCGGGGCGACGTGCTCCTTACGCTCGCCGCCGCGGCCGTGATCCTCGCCACGATCGCCTTGATTTACCGCCCGCTCCTTTTCGCGTCGCTCGATGAAGACGTGGCGGAGGCGAAGGGGGTCTCCATCTTCTGGATAGGGGTGATCTTCATGCTTCTCATCGCCGTTGCGACCTCGATGGCGGTTCAGGTGGTCGGCGTGCTTCTTATATTCGCGCTTATGGTGACGCCCGCCGCCGCGGCCCAGCAGATGACTCAGCGGCCTCTGCGGGGCATCCTCGTTTCGGTGCTCATCGCGCTTCTCGCCACCTGGTTCGGCATTTTCATATCGTTCTATACGCCGTATCCGGTGAGTTTCTTCATTGCGAGCGTGACGTTCCTGGTGTACGTCGCGTCGAGGTTCTACCGGGCCAATTCAGGCGTCCTTTTCCGGCCAATAAAGAAATAATAGACGGCGCCGGAGGCGATGGCGATGGCGAAGCTCCCTGCGATGTCGGCGGCATGGTGTACGCCGCTTGCGACGCGCGCCCAGCCGATAAGAAAGGCGAGCGCCCAGAAGGCGATACTCCATTTCTTATTGAAAAGATAGATCACCGTCGCGATTGCGCCCGTGAGGAGCGCATGATCCGAGGGGAACCCGTTATCGGCTGCGTGGGGGAAAAGTGGGGTAAATCGGCCGACGACGAAAGGCCGCGGGTCGTAATAGAAGAATGCCGCGATGCGCGACGCGATGAATGCGAGCGCCGCGACGACCGCGCCGCAGACGATGAGCCGCTTCCATTCGCTGCGCGGCGCGCGGAAGAAAAATACGGCGCCGAGGAGGAGAACGAAAAGGTAGAGATACTGGGCGATGAATATGATAACCGCGTCCGCCATTCAGATATCATATCATACTCTTGCGGCCCGGGCCGCTGCGGGAAGCCGCGCGGGATGCGGCTTGCCGCATGGACGAAACGGATATCGGGGGAGTAATATGAAACGATGCTATCCGCCGGATCCGTACTCGCGGCAATCTGGATCGTTTTTGCCGCGTATTGGGCCGTTTCCGCATTCAATGTGAAAAGGAATATCCGCGACGGCGGAAATATTTCGCGCGCCCATCGCGCGTGGTTCCGCATCGCCCTCATTGCCTTCGTCGTGTGGACCATGAGCGAGCTTGCCTACCGTACGGGCGGCGCCGCGCAGCCGGGCGGGATTTTCGAAGCTGCTCCTCCCGGAGGATTTCCGCCCGCCGTGCGGTATCTCGGCGCGGCAATCGCCGCCGCGGGCATCGGTTTCGCCATATGGGCGCGGAGCCACCTCGGCCGGAACTGGAGCCCTTATCCGTCGCTGAAAGAGGGCCATGAGCTCGTAACGGCCGGGCCGTACCGGTTCGTGCGCCATCCTATCTATACGGGCATCTTCGCGGCGGTATTCGGGACGGCGCTGGCGCAGGGGCCGGCATGGTTCGTCGCGCTCGCGGCCGCCGGCGCCGTGTTCGTCTGGCGCATACGGGCCGAAGAGCGGATCATGGAAGCGCAGTTCCCCCGCGAATACCGCGAATACCGCCGGGGCACCAAGGCCTTTATCCCGTATATTTGGTAATGAATATTATCCGCATCAACAAGGAAAAAGAGGAAAGAGGCCTGCACGACCTCTTCGAACTGGGAATCGTTTTAAAGGGCATCGACGGCACGCTGGAGCTCGCGGCGGGGGTCCTTTTATGGTTTCTTACGCCCGCGGCGCTCAATGGATTCGTCGGAGGCCTGTTCCGCGGCGAGCTTGCGGAGGATCCGAAGGACTGGCTCGCGCACGTCCTCCTCCATACGACCCGGAGCCTGACCGCGGGGCTCGGGGCTTATGTCGGCACCCTTCTCGTCGCGCACGGTCTCGTCAAGATGTTCCTCGTGGCGGGCCTTTGGAAGGGGAAGCTTTGGGCGTATCCTGCGGCGATCGCCGCATTCGCCGCGTTCGTCGCGTACGAGCTCTATCAACTGAATCTGTCGTATTCCCTTTTTCTCTGGATCGTGACGATAGTCGACGTGCTTGTCATCGCGCTCATCGCGCACGAATATATGCACGTACGCAGGCATCTCGGCCGCGTCCAAGCCCGGGCAAAAGCGCCTTCGGAAGAAATCCGATAAATAGTCGCGGGCTTCGGGCCTATTTCGCCGCCGCCGCTTCCGCGGGGACGTCGTCTATGGAACAGACGCCGCTTGCGCAGGCGAGTTCCTGTTTTGCGTCCATCGTGTCTTCCTTTTCGTAGAGCAGGATCTGGGAGAAGTCGATTTGCGGCATCTTCGCCGTCAGTTCGCGGTAGCGCTGTTCGGAGATCGCTTCGTAGGGCGCAAGGAGATATGCGTGATCTTCGCGCGGCAGGAAGGAAAGGCCGCCGGTCATGTCCCAGTGATTGTAGAGCCAGTCTGCGACATCGATCCATTCATTCTCGCCGACCGAAATCGTGACTGACGGGTTGTGTTCGGTATAGCTTTCCTTCACCTTGCGCCAGTATTCGAGCTGGTCGAGCGCCGAGAGGTCGTCTTTCGTGACGGCTCCTTCCGGCGAGGCCACCGGAAACTCGAGGACGTAGGTATTCGCCGAAGAGAGCGATTGCCCGACTTCCGGGAAGTAGGGGACCTTCTGGTCTTTCATCATCTGGAAGAGCGAATCGGTTGCGGCGATCCTCACGCGGCGGATGTAGTAGCGCGCGTGCCGCGGGTGAAGCCCGGAAGAGGAGTCCACCGTCTGCGAGAGATTGCCTGACGGCTTCACGCACGTAATCGCCATGGAGGGCTCGATGCCGAAGCGCTTCGCATATTCGGCATTCACCTCGAGGGCGCGGTCGCGAAGCTTCCGGAGGACGGCTTCGTCGCGCACCGCGCGGCAGTCCCACTGGCCGGTGATGGAAATGCCGAGGAGCCGTTCCGCGTCGCAGTGCTTCTTCCATTCTTTCGAAAGATAGGGGAAATTCGTAAGCGTGGATTGGTAGGTTCCAAGGATCGCGGCAAGGCGCATTTTCCTCGCGAGCGTTTCCTCGGTGTCTTCGGCGCGCGCGACGATTTCCGAGAGATTGCAGAACTCCTTCGGCTGGAGGATGATTTCGCCGCACGGGTTCGTACCGACCCCCTGGATCGCCTCCTTGAGGAACTTCACCCGCCGCGCGGGAAGCTGGGTGGCAAGTCCGCCGCGGTTGAATATTCCCCGCTCGCCGGTGCCGCTTTTTGCAAGGGAAAGCCATTCTTCGAGGAACTGCGTGGCGGAAGGCCGCTCCGTATAGACGGCGGAATTGTTCGCCATGGACCGCTGGGGGTTCGTCATCCAGAACTGGCCGGTTTTCGCCGCGCGCATATCCGGATCGTCGAGGTCGGAAAGCGAAATCATCGCGCTCCGCCGCACGCCGCCCGCCACGACCACTTCGCCGATCTTGCAGCAGATGTCGTGCACGTCGATATTCGAAAGGCGGCGGCCCTGCCGCGAGAGCACTTTGGCGCGCGCAAAGGAAAGGAGCGCGCGAAGCGGTTCGGGGCCGGAGCTTTTTCCTCCCATCGTGGAGAGGCGCGCGCCCGCGGGACGCAGGCGGGAGAAATCAAAGTCGACGTCTTTTCCGCCGAACCACGTTTTCAATCCGAGGGTCAGCGCGTCGCACCATCCTTCCTTGCTGTCGTCCACGACGTACGCGGGCATTTTTTTCCCGGTCTGCCGCTTGATCTGCGGAAGCTGTTGCACGTACTGGCTCTCCACGGAGAAGCCGACGCCCGTGCCGCACATTGAGATGTACATCATCTCGGCGAAGTCCTCGAGCTTCGTGGGCGCCGTGAAGGAGCAGTTGAATGCGGCGACATTCGTCGCGCGCGCCGCTTTTCCCGCGAACTGGAGGAGCCGCATGGAGGGCATCGCTTCCTGCCGCAAGATTCCCTCGCGCACTTCGGCGTACTCCGCTTCGGTAAGCTTGTCGCCGAGATTCTCGCGCATGAAGCCCATGTAGCGGTCCACCGTTTCGATCCAAGTTTCGCGCCGGCCTTCTTCGGGGATCCACCGCGAGTAGGTGCGGTAGTAGACGAACTCCGCAAGCTGGTTCCGGAAATATTTTTTGCTCTCTTCGGCGAGCTCTTTTACGCGATCGGGTATCTCGCGCTTTTTCTCGCGTATTTCGGCACGGTCTTTACGGTAAAGGATGTATGCCTTCGCCGTTTTAGGATAATCCATGAGGATGAGCTGGGTTTCCACGGCATCCTGGACTTCCTCGATCGAAGGAACGTGTTCTTTCGGGAATTTTTTAGAGAGGGCGGCGGTCACCTGTTCGGAAACTTTCTCCGCATCCTCGAGCGACCTCGCCTCTCCCGTCACGTGCATCGCCTTCGCGACCGCGCTCGTTATTTTTCGGCTGTCGAATGGCACGACTCGGCCATCCCTTTTGCGCACTTCCGCGAACTCATGCTTCCCGAAGATCATATCGTTCCGTTTAATTTAATTTTAATTTCGACGTAAGGACATTTTACCAACCTGCCTCGGCAAGCGGAAGGTGTGCATAACCGTTTTTACGGCACGATCAGCTTGGGAAGTCAAACTGCTCCAGTTTTCGGGCGCCATTCAGGAGATAAAGAACATTTTCTTGAGAATTGTAAATAGGGTCGTTCCCTTTTGCGACAGATATGAAGTTGCGGAGGCCGGCATCCTCGAGGTCCAAGAAAGAGACGGAGCCGGGGTAGGCGATGAAGAGGTGGGCGGAGTCCCCGTACCAGATGGCCTGGAGCGCGGTCGCGGCGTCCGGAAGATTGAACCGGTGGTACGTCGCGGCGTCCGTGAGGGGAAGGATTTCCAAGCTGTTTTTTTCGAGCGCGGCGATCGCGGAACCGTCCGGCGCGGCGGCAAACTGCCTTACGTCGCCGGCGATTCTTTTCGTTGCGCGGGCGTTCAGGTCGTATTCATAAAGCGCCCCGTCGTTTTGAAGGATGCCGAGGAGAGAAGGGGAAATCCATCCGAGCGAAACGGTTTTTCCGGAGAGCGCCGAAGTGGTTGCGACGACCGCGCCGGACCCTTGGTCGTAGATTTCGGCGGCGGAGCTGTCCGCGACCGGATTGAAGGACGACCATGCGAGGAATGAGGGCGAAGGCGCGAGCGCCGCGGTGAATGTTCCGCCGCGCGGCGGTCGCGCGATGAGCGTCGCGCCGGATTCTCCGGACCGCACGCGCCACGCGCCATCCGCGCCGATGGCGATGATCGCGCCCGCGTCGTACGGATCGAGCGCGATCGTTTCCATCTGCGCCGCTCGCGCGCCTGCGCGCGCGAGCGGCGCAGAAACGTCGGTGGCGGTCGCGGCGGCGAGATCGTAGCGTTCATAACTGCCTGAAAAAGTCCGGAAGAGGAATGCCTGCGGCAGCGCGGGCGCCGCCCCGTCCGTTCCGTCCGCCGCGCCGACAAGCGCGCCGCGCGCGACGGCGTCGCCGCCGAGCATGATTGCCCCGTCAGGCATCTGCAGGACTATTCCGTCCGAGGTATCCTCGAAGGCCGCGATGCCGCCGCCGGCCGTCGTGGTCGCGGGCGCATCGGGGACTAAAACGGCATCCCCGAATTCGGTTACGAGCGACGGATCCACCGGGGCATTCTCATTCCAGCTGCGGTATCCGGGCGAGCGGAGCGAAAGCGCGTAGTTTCCCGGGAAGAGTCCGGTGATGGCGGTGGTTTGGGACAGGAATCCTGACTGGTTTTGCACCGGCTTTCCGTTCAGGGTGATAGAGGCGTCCGCCGGATAGGGCCGCACGAGAATCACGCCGACCTTCTCCGCCCTCCACGTAGCGAAATCAAAGCGCCACCCCTGTGCATAAAGCACGACAATCGCCCCGATGAGGGGAAAAAGGGCCAATAATGAATAAAAAACGGCCCGCCGCGTACGTTTCTTCATACGGCTTGAATTGTAGTTGATACAAACCCCCAACTCAAGGTGTATAATAAACGTATCCCGTCGCAGATCTCGGATCAAATAACTCATTACGGGAGGGCGATTAGCGTTGCAATCCGTGGATTGCTCCTGAGCCCACCCACTTGGCGCAAGCCAGAGATCGGACGGGATAGCAAAAAGCCGAGCCTTTTATTTAAGGCCCGGTTTTTTTGTCTGAGACATCTCGCTACGGCCCTCCTATTCGCGTTCGCGCTCGTTGCGCTTTCTCGCGCCTTGCGCTGGCCGGACTCCGAGCTGGCTTATTCCCTACGCCGCCGTAAGCGCGTTGATCTTCGCCGCAAGAATAAAATCATTTTCCGAAAGGCCGCCGATCGCATGCGTGGAGCTCGTAAGCCGGACCGTATCGTAGAAGATATAGATATCCGGATGATGACCTTCGGCGTTCGCAATGTCCGCGACCTTATTGACGAAGGCCATGGCCCCCGCAAAATCCTTGAATTTGAATTCGCGTGAAATTTCTTTGGCGTCCGAGGATGCCGCCCAGCCGGGCGCGAATTTCATGTAATCAGCCACCGATTCGGGCGGGAGCGGCGGCATGCCGCCCTCGCACGGGACGCAGTGTTTTTGGGCGAGATCCATATCACTATTATACGCGAGAAGTCCGGAGAAGTCCGGTCAGAAGCTCGCCGAGTTCACGTGGAATGCGTAACCGACGGCGGCGCCGAGGAGGTACGTCGCGCCCGCAGTACCCATCATGAGGGATGCCGATTCGCCGAATTCGCGGATGAAGCGGCGGTCGAATACGACGGCGCCGTAGAACGTGAATGCGGCGAGAAGAAGCAGGCCGACCGTGCTCGAAATGGCGAACGCGACGATCATCGTCCGGATGAGGAAATAGGGAAGCGCGAGGAAAATGACCGAGCACAGATAGGTGGAGCCCGTGATGAACGCGGAGGGGATGGGCTGGATGGCGGGATCCTGTTTCGCTTGGAGGTACGCCGCCGCGCCCATTGAAATTGCGGCGGAGAATCCCACGATCACGCCCGCGATGCCGGCGATGAGCGTGGAGCCGGTTACTCCGAGGAACCCGGCGTGCACGCCCGTGATTTCCACAATGGCATCCGAAAGGCCGAGCGCCACGAATCCGAGATAGCTCACGCGCCGCTCTTTTATTTCCGCGAGGAGGGACCGTTCATGCGAACGCTCGTCTTCTATGATGCGCGCGAGCTCGGCGCGCCGCGCTTCCGGGATAAGGGGAAGGATGCGCTCGTATTCTTCGATGGAATTTTTTTCATGCGACTCCAGGATCTTCGCCGCGAAAGTAAGGCCGAATACGGCGCGCACAATCGGCATGAGGGCGATCTGCCGCGCATCGGGCCTTACGGCGTCCCTGTCGCCCTCCGGCAAAAGCGTCCGCCAGAATTCATAATGGGCATGTTCATCCGAGGACATTTTTTCGAGGAGCGCGCGATTCTTCGGGTTCCGTTCGCGCCGCGCCAAAGCGCCGTAGACAATGTGCTCGGTGCGCTCGTTTCTCGCCCGCGCGAAATATTGCCGCTCCTGTCCGGTCATAGGATATAAGATACCATACGCCGGCCGCTCGGCTCGCAGTCAGAACTCTTACTGTCCATAGTCGGGCCGCCGGGAATCGAACCCGGTCTAAACGCACCCCATGCGCTCGTACTACCGGTATACTACGGCCCGTTATTTTCCCCTGAATAATTCTATCACCTTCGAGAAATCCTGCAGCCGGCGGGCGAATTCCGGATTGAGCCGCCGCTCGTAAAGTTTGATGGCTTGGATTTGGAGTGCTATTGCGCTTACGAAATAAGTGAAGAGCTTACTCTCAAAATCGGATTGTCTGACGGGATCGAGGGTGAACTCGCGGATGCCTTTCTCGATGCGATCTTTAGGGAGCGCTATATAGAAGAGGGGAACATGGGCGACTTCGTCCGGGACGATCCTTTTTCGGTCGTCGTTCACTTCCAGTCGGAATCCATATTTCAGATTCGCGCCGCCGCCATCAACGTTTTGTTTCGTGATGATGGCCTGTTTTTTCTCATAATCGGCGCCCGACATGGCGCTTACCTCATCGAATGCGCACACGAGGGCGCCAGTCCGCCGATCGAAGATGACGGTATCCACGTGATGCACCTTATCGTCGTGGGGCGCCGATCGCGCCACGAAAAAATCGGCGCCGAGGTTTTTCCGCAATATCGCGAGCGCGAGTATCTCAAGCTTCTCGCCGTCGGTTACGAGGCGGTCCGGACTGAGAATATCGCTTGAGTTTGCTAAGTCCGCCTCGGCGGCTTTTCCATAAAAGAGCCGGTACGCATGCATATCCACACGGCCGTCATCTCCGATGGGAATCCCTTCGTCACGGAGCGCGCGGGATGTTTCCGCGATAAAACCAACAAGCCCTTTCACTCCGGGATCGATCTCCGCGTGCGACGTTCGCCGGATTTCCGGATTTTGCATAGGCCTACTAAGCGCGCGCCGCCGCGGCCACTCTCGCCTTCCTCGGCGCCTTGGCGAGCGTGCGGAGGCAGGCCGTACAGACAAGCATGCGCTTGCCATCCACGCGCGCGTACTGAAGGTTCGGATATTTCCGGCTCCAGTTCACCGGATTATAGTGGGCGCGGAGAAGCTTGCGGGTTCCCCCCATGCGCGATCCCTTGTGGCACCTTGCACATTGTCTCATGGTTCTGAAGTATAGTGCGCCTCGGGCGTTTTTGCAAACAGGCCGCCCGCGTCCGTGCGGGATTTATTCAGCTTTTACGGAGAGCTTGCGCGTTCTCCGCTTGTTCGCTTTCGGAAGCCGGATCGCAAGGATGCCGTTCCTGAACCGCACCTCGGCGCCTTCGGGATCGATTTCCTGGGGTAGGATGATGGAGCGGCCGAATCGGCCCCAATAGCATTCCTGGTAAAGGTAGTCCTTGCCCTCCTCCCGTTCTTCGCGCGCGCGGGAGCCGTGGATGGCGACCGAATCGGGGGTCACGTTCACGTCGATGTCCTCCGGCCGGACGCCCGCAATCGCGGATTCCACGAAAATATCCGTCGGCGTCTGATAGACGTCCACGGTGAGCTGGCCTTCGGCGTCGTCATGGTCGTCGTGGTTGGCCGCCCTTTCCGGCGCTGAAGGAGCCGCGGCGCGCGAGATGCCTGCGCGCGTCCGTCCCGCGAGCGCGGAAAATCCCGCTTTCGCAAGTTCTACTTCCGGCTCGCCGGGCTTTTCCCCTGCGGCGAGCGCTTCAAAAAATTTTTCGTCTTGGGAATCCATATGCTTGGAAGGTTACGCGGTTTTGGCGGCTGCTCCCGACCCGGGAACCGGCCGCGCTCTCAGCTTCTCGAAATCATTTAAAACGAAGAAGCCGGCGATGACGAGGAGAACGGCGGTGTACGCGACGTTCCCATAATCAAGTATAAGGTAGTTGAAAATGGCGTGCAATACGGAGGCGTATGCCAGGCCGACGGCGAGGTTCCGGCCCGTTTTCCGGCGTGCGACGCCGAGCGCCCAGTGATATCCCACGATCGCCGAGGTGAGGGAATGGAGGAGCGTGGCGCCCACGAAGCGGAGGGAGGCGGTCGTGAAAAAGGCGTTTACGAAGGCGAGCGAGGGGCGGATGCTCACGATGGCGCCGAGATTTTCGAGCGTGGCGAATCCCATGGCCGCGACAATCATATAGAGCATCCGTTCCACCGGCTCGCTCGCGCGGCCGTCTTTGCCGACCGCGAAATACGCCGCGCCGAATTTCATAACTTCTTCTATGAATGCAAGCGTGAGGAGCGAGATGGCGGAAAAGAGGGCGATGCCGGCGCCGGAAAGGACGGCCGTCCACCATTTTTCAACGATGATCGTAAAGAGTCCGAACGCGATTCCGGCGAAAAAAGTAAGGGCAATAAGGCGCTTCGGTTCCGGCCGGTCTTCTTCCTCGGCGAGATAGAACGCAAGCCATGCAAATCCGGGCAGGAGCCCGAACACGAGCGCAAGGACAAGCATGTCTTATTTTAGCATGCGCCGCCGGCGCGGCGGCCTCACCACTCGGCCACCATGAGCATTTCTCCGGGCCGGAAAATGACGTAAATTTCTTCGGTCACGAACGGCATGAACGGGTGGAGCATTTTGAGGGAGCCGAGGAGCAGAGTTTCGAGGAGGGTACAGCTCTCCGCCTTCTCTGCGGCGCTTCCGTTGCGCAGGACGTCCTTTTCCCGTTCCACGATCTTGTCCGCGAGTTCATGCCAGACGTAGTGGTAGATTTTCTCCGCCGCGAGATGGAATTCAAAATGCGCGAGATGTTCCGCGGCCTCCTCTTTTATTTGCGCAAATGCCGCAAGTTCCGGCCGCCGCGAGACCCCGTCCGCGCCCGCCGCGGCGGCGGGCGCGGACGGGGCGGACCGGTTCATCTCGATGAACCGCGCAATATTCCATAGCTTTGTCGCAAAATTGCGGTAGCCGCGGATCTTGTCCTCTGAGATGACAATGTCGCTGCCCGGAGTGCTTCCCGCAACGAGCGCCATGCGGAGCGCATCCGCGCCGTAGGTTTCGGCGACGCCGAGCGGATTGACGACGTTCCCTTTCGATTTGGACATCTTGACCCGGTCTTTGTCGCGGACGAGGCCGTGCAGGTAGACCGTGCGGAAGGGGAGCTTGCCCGTGCGATAGAGCCCGAGCATCACCATGCGCGCAACCCAGAAAAAGAGGATGTCGTAGCCCGTCTCCATGACATCCGTCGGATAGAACGCCTTATAGTCGCGGCCGTCCGGATAGCCGAGTGCGAGGTACGGCCATTGTGCGGAAGAGAACCACGTATCGAAGACGTCGGGATCCTGCTCGTAAAGGCCGCCGCCGCACTTCGCGCACGGCTCGCCTTTCCCTTTTTCGATTTTCGGCTCCACGTTCGGCTCGCCGCAGTTCGCGCAGAACCATGCCGGAATCCTGATGCCCCAGGCGATCTGGCGGGAGATATTCCAGTCGCGGATATTCTTGAGCCAGTGGAGGTAGATGGATTTCGAATGCGCGGGGATGATGGTAAGCTCGCCTTTCTCCGCCGCTTCGGCCGCCTTTTCGGCGAGCGGCGCCATCTTTACGAACCATTGCGATTTCGGGATGGGTTCCAGTACGGATCCGCACTTGTAGCAGGTCGTGACCTGATGGACGTAACCGGGATCCGTCTTCTCGATGATCCCTTTCTCGCGCATGACCTCCGCGACCTTTTCGCGGGCTTCCTCGGCCTTCAGGCCGGCAAACGGGCCGGCGAGGGCGGTGAGGCGGCCGGTCTCGTCTATGGCGATTTTCGGTCCGGGTATTTCGTCTTTATGGCGCTGCCAGATTTCGAAGTCCGCGGCGTCGTGCGCGGGCGTGACTTTGACGACGCCCGTGCCGAATGCCGGATCCACCACGTCGTCCGCGACGACGCGCAGGGTGATGGGGCCGAGGATGTCTTCCGCTGAAATCTCTTTCCCGGCGTATTTTCGGTACCGTTCGTCGTGCGGATTCACGGCGAGGGCCGTATCGCCGAATTTCGTTTCCGGCCGCACCGTGGCGACGGTGAGCGGGCCGTACTTTATATAATAGAGCGGATCGCGGCGCTCCTCATGCTTCACTTCCAGGTCGGAGAAGGCCGTCCGGTGCTTCGGGCACCAGTTCACGACGCGGAGGCCGCGATAGACGAGGCCGTCCCGGTACATCCGGACGAATGTTTCCTCCGTCCCGCGGACGATGTCGGGGTCGAGCGTAAACTTCTCGCGCGACCAATCGCATGAGGCGCCGAGCTTCCGGATCTGCGCCTCCATATTCGTCCTGTTGTGCTGGGTGAAATCCCATGTGGCCCGCCACACCTCTTCGCGCGACATCTGCGCGCGGTCGTAATGCGCCCCCCTCGCGCGCGCCTCCTTTTCCATCTTTTTATCGAAGACGACATGGGTTTCAAATCCCGCGTGGTCGGCGCCCGGGAGCCAGAGCGCGCGCTTGCCGTGCATCCGCGCGAACCGCACCATGATGTCCTCGAGCGTGAGGAACACGGCGTGGCCTACGTGAAGGTCGCCGTTCGCGTTCGGCGGCGGCATGATGACGGAGAAGGACTCGGCGCGTTCGCCGGGCAGGTTATCCGGATTGAAATAGCCCGATTCTTCCCAGCGGCGGTAGGTCTTTTCCTCGGTTTTTCCATGGTCGTAGCGGGGTTCCATCGGCATTTTTGGATTATACGCGATTTTCCGCTATAATTTAAGGAAGATTTCCAAAGGTCGCGAAAATTTGTTGCGTATTCTACATCCAATCATGGAAGAAAGGGAAAAAGCGCAGAAGTGCGGATGCGGATGCCGGGGCTGGTGCGGGAACTCCGAACATCATCACTGGCACCCGGGATTTTTTCTGCTCAGGATTCTCATTGCGATAGTCGTGGTTGCATTCGCCTTTGCGGTGGGCGTGAAGCTCGGCGAACTGAAAGCGGGGATATACTATTCCGCGTACGGTTCCAACGGCTACAGCCCGATGCAGTATATGATGGGCGATTCCTACGGCTACGGTTCGTACGGCGGGCCGATGATGCGGTACTATGGCGGCTACGGTTACGGCGCCCAGTCGCCGGCCGCCGCTCCCGCCACCTCCACGGGGAAATAGTCGGAAACCGAGATGGCCGTGAAAGCAAAAATTCGGGCGCGTCCGGATTTTTGCTTTCACGGAAATTCCCCGCGCCTCTTCCCCGCCTTTTTAGGCCGCCGGCGGGGTTTGGTATAATAAAGATATGCCAGAATCAATCGGACAGGCGCCGGCGCAAGGAACGCCGATGGATCCGCTCGGCGTGCTTTTAGGAAACGCATGGAAGCGGTTCGCGGCGAAGTTTTGGACGCTGGCATGGATATTCGTACTGCCCACCGTGTTCATTATCGGAGGACAGCTTGAGGGCGGTCGGAAGGGGCTTGGCGGGGGCGTCGCCGTCGCCGGAGGAGCCCTCTCGCTTGTGGGCACGCTTCTTTCCGTCGCCGCCACCGTCGCCCTTATCAGCGCTCTCGCCCGCGGGACGGGCATCGCGGAATCCTATCGCGCGGGCATGAAACTTTTTTGGCCGGCCGTCTGGGTGGGCATCCTTAATATGGTCGCCGTCGTGGGCGGCGGGGCCATGCTCATCGTGCCCGGAGTCATGATTGCGATCTCGCTCGTATTCGCGAATTATGCGCTTGTCCTCGAAGGCGCCCGCGGCGTCCGCGCCCTGCGGCTCAGCCGTTTCTACGTAAAAGGGCATTGGTGGGCGGTATTCGCCCGCCTGCTTTTCATAACCGTCATCTTTTTCGCGGTAACGGCGTTCGTGTATTCGCCGATCCGCCATCTTGCGGGGCCGGTCGCCGGCGCGGTCGCATCTTTTATCATCCTCATCTGTTACGCGGCGTTCTCGACCGCCTATGCGCTTGAGATGTACGAGAATCTCCGCCGGTGCAAGGCGGACGTTGCGGCCGGGGAGGGCGGGGCGGATATCCTCCGGCGGGATTCTTTCCTGGAGGCGTGTTTTATCCTCGGCGCGGTCGTATTCGCTTTTATCATCCTTTTCACGACGCGGGTGATATAGCGCGGCGGGTCAGATGTCGAGTGCTCCGTTTGCGCGGAGAGGGTATTTCTTTTTCCTGAGCCGGGCCAGGTAGCCCGCCGCGCCTATCATCGCGGCATTGTCCAAATTATATTTAAAATCGGGAACGAAGAAGTTTGCTCCAATAAGCGCGGCCGTGCGGCCGATCGCTTTGCGGAGATGCTTGTTCGCGGCAACGCCGCCGGAAAGGAGGATGGACTCCGCGGCGCAGGACTCCGCGGCGCGTCGCGCCTTTGCGGCGAGGACGTCTACGGCCGCCTGCTCGAAGCTCGCCGCGACATCCGCGGGCCGCGCCTCCTCCGCGCTCCGGAGATAATAAAGGAGAGCCGTTTTAAGGCCGGAAAAACTAAAATCATAATTCTGCTGGTCGAGCATCGGACGCGGGAAGGCGATCGCGGCGGGATTGCCGCGCCGCGCCAGGGCTTCTATCTCCGGGCCGCCCGGGTAGGGGAGGTCGAGAAGCCGCGCCGCTTTGTCGAACGCCTCGCCCGCCGCATCGTCGCGCGTTTCGCCGAGCCGCTTCCACTTTGCGAAGGATTCCATCCGGAGCAGTACGGTGTGGCCCCCCGAAACGATGAGGGCAACGGCGGGAAAGACGCGTTTCCGCAAGGCGGCGAGAGAGGACGTGTACGCGCCCGCGGCGCGTGAGGGGAGGAGAAAGCTGTAGAGGTGCCCCTCCAGGTGGTTCGCGCCGACAAGCGGGACCGCGTAGCGTTTCGCGAGGCCTTTTGCGAACTCTATTCCCGTCCATAGGGCGGGTTCAAGGCCGGGGCCGACCGTGACCGCAATGATGTCCGGTTTGAACGGCTTCCGTTCCGCTTCCCGCCGCGCGAGGAGCCGCCGGAAAAGAATCGGAAGATTTTTCAGGTGCTCGCGTTTCGCAAGGTTGGGCACGACTCCTCCGAACGGCCGGTGGATTTTTATCTGCGACGCCACGAGATTTTCCAACACCTCGAAGCGCGGGGCGCGGAGGCCTCCGGTAGCGCGGAGGAGCGCGATGCCGGTTTCGTCGCAGGAGGTTTCGATGGCGAGGATTTCCATTTTAAGGCGGCGGGCGGCGGGCGGGTGCCCGCGGAATTATTTCCCATGATATCACGCCGCCTGCGGGGAGTGAATGAGGCGCGAGTATCGCGGCGCGGCCGGCGCGATGGCCCGCGCGCGGCCCCTTGCCTCGGCCGCGCGGGACATTGAATCCCCGGCGCGTTTTTCTTATAATGACGCAGACGGAATGCCTCCTTAGCTCAGTTGGCAGAGCAGCTCCCTTTTAAGGAGATGGTCGCAGGTTCGAATCCTGCAGGAGGCACGTATTCTATGCCAAAAGGCCCCCGGTTGCCCGGGGGCCTTTCGCTTCCCGCTGGTTCACAAGCCCAGAGGAAGTATCAGCAAGCGTTCCTGCTACGCTATGTCCCTGCCGCGAACGTGATGTTCGTGATGCTCTTCGGGACCACCGTGGTCGGCAAGCCTACCGTGCTGCCGGCACCGGTGCTGTTGTCGTAGTAGGTCAGGTCGCCGGTGTTCTGGAGCGTAGCGCTCAAGCTGACCGACGCACTGCCGCTGCCCGTCGCGAAGTTGCTGTCGTTCGTCTGGAGCGTGAACGTGTAGGAACCGCCCGCAGAGATGACCAGCGGGTTCGTGCTCGTGGGGAACGTCCACGTTACCGGACAGCTCGTCGCGGAGGAGCAGTTCGAAGCGTTCGTGGTGGCGAAGGCGAACGTGCTGCCGTTCTGGGAGGCCGTACCCGACAGGGTTATATTGCCCGACGCGCCAGCCGCCGTGGAGGTTAGGCTGACGACGCCGCCGGTCGAGGTTGCGGTTACGTTAAGAACGGAAGAGCTCGCGTTGATCGCGGAGACGAATGCCGAGGCAACCAGCGTCGCGGTGTCGTTGCCGGTCGAGGTTGCGACGGAAACGCTTATATTCGAGCTGTTGATCGCGACCGTATCGGTTCCCACGCTTGTGGGGGTGCCGGTGATCGTGATCGTGCCCGTCGCGGTTTGGGCTCCCGTCGACATCGTCGCGCCCCAGCTCGAAGCGCTCGTCACGTTGACGTTGTTCGCGTCGCGGAGGACGTAGGTGGACGTTGCCGTCGATGAAGAGATCGCATTCCCGCTGAAGGTAATGGTCAGGGCATTGAGGGTCGCGCCACCCGCGCTGTTCGCCGCCACCGTGATGTTCGCGATGTTGTCAACCGAGGACTTCACGCGGCTCGTCTGGCTGCCCAGC
>JAKAUM010000013.1 GCA_021827685.1 bacterium | reverse complement strand
CCTCGGAGAGAGAACCACGCCCGCCGCAAGGAAGGGTCAAGGGAAGGAATGGTGGCGGCGTGGTTCTCTCTCCTCGGCTCACGGTGCTTACTGCTCCACAAGGGCACAGCCCTGTTCCGGTTGGCGCGGGTGGGGAAAGGAAAAACAATATAGCTCATGGCCGCATGGCCGTGAGCGCATCATTATGCGGCGAAAAATGGATCATTCTGAATCCATTTTTCGATTTTATCCTCTATCTCCGCCCTTCGGATGGCCTACTGCTTTCGCTGAGTGGGATTCCTTACGAATTTCCGCGATCTCAAGCCCATCCCGCTCGGCGATCTTGATCATCTCCTTGATTTGGCTGTCTATTGAAAGGACTTGCTGTTCCTCACTCTCCGTACTCTTTCGTGCATACAGACAGTAGGCGACCTTTACTGGCAGCGGTGGGTTGATTGAGGTCGCCGCTCCTGCCGACCCCTTGATTTGGTTAGTCATACCTAAGAGATGACGCAACCCCGCTTGGGCGTCCAGGCTGGCCGAGTCGATAACTAAGAGGCAGAGATTAGGCAACGAATCGGGCCAGATGTCCAGGATTCCTTAATGGTTCTATATTGAGTTATTTGGTGGTTGTGATCCATGGTCTATAAAAGAAAATAAACAGCCAACGCTACGCACGCAAACAAAAGCCCGATATCCCTATACACTTCATGAAATTCCTTCTTTCCCGATACAATGAGCACTCCGGCCAGATGTAAGGCCGCCAAGAGCGCGGCGATGCCCGTAAAATAGCCACTTAAAATCCATGCGCCGAGGAAGATATCTCCCACAGCAGTGGTAATCATAAACGAACGAGCCGAGGGCAGATACTTGGCGAACCAATCCGGCACCATGTGCGTCCACTTATCGTCATCTTTGAGGATCAAAACGCCCGTTAAAGCGAAGGTGATGCCGAGACCAATTCTTAAAATGAATATCGAGAGTGGCATTATTATTTTTTCCTTTGCGAAAGTTTATAGACCTTCAGGATCTCTTCGATCGCCTTTTTTTCTTTACCGGATTTCATCTGCTCGATGACGTGGGTAGAAAGATGGTTCTCGAGGATCAGATGCTCAACGCCAGAAAGCGCTTCTTTGATGGCGCTTGATTGGGTGATAATGTCAACGCAGTATTTTTCATCCTCGACCATTTGCATCAGCCCCTTGAGTTGCCCTTGGACGATTTTCAAGCGGCGGACTGTTTTCTTTTTTGCCTCTTTCTTCATATACTTCCATTATACCCCTAGGGGGTGTTGATGTCAAAAGCTCTATGGGCAAGCGATACATTTTCCGATACACTTAATTCGTTGTTAAAGAACCACCATCACATGAAAAGGAGAAGTCACTGGAGCGCAATCATCTCGGCGATGTTTTTGGTAGTAGCAGGGTTTTCCTTATTCTTTTATTTGCACCGACCAAACCATAGTTCGGCAGTCCAAACCCAAACCCAGCAACCACCTCCCGTTCTCGCGGAAATCGACAAGCGGATACCCGCCGGATATTCTTTTTACGATCTTTTGAATGAACTACCCGGCTCGATCGGCAGCACCACAAAGCAATCAATTATGGCTTCGCTCGCAAACGTTTATGACACATCGAAATTAACGGCAGGCAACCTGCTCTCATTCTTCGTCGATCAAACCACTAACCAATTGAAAAGGATCGTCTACACGGTGAACGCAGACCAAAACCTGCAAATCGAGAGCACGAGCAGCGATCAATGGCGGGCCCAGATCGTTGATATCCCTTATGAAACCAAAATCGAAACAGTGCAAGGTACGGTCGATAGTTCCGTCTATCAAACGTTCATTGATTTGAACAAAGACCCAAAGCTCGCTATCCTCCTCTCGGAAATCTTTGCATGGCAGGTTGATTTCGCTTTCCATGTTCAAAAGGGAGATTCATTCGCGGTGACTTACGAAGCGCGCTACTTGAACGGCACATACCAGATGCCGGGAAAGATTTTGGCTGCAAAGTTCGTGAACAGCGGGCAATCGTTTTACGCTTATTATTTCAAATCCGACAAAACCCCGGCAGGATATTATGACGAAAATGGCCTGTCGCTGAAGAGGATGTTTCTGAAATTCCCGCTTCAATACAAATATGTCAGCACCTACTTTACCTACCGTCGGGTTGATCCCGTAAACGGAGCGATCGAACCGCACCGCGCCGTTGATTTTGCAGCAGCAGCCGGAACCCCGGTGGTCGCGATCGGAGACGGGGTAATCACGGACGCCGGGTGGCGCGGGGAATACGGCAATAAAGTGGTGATCCACCATGACAAAGGATACACGACGACCTACGGGCATTTTTCGCGATTCGGCAAAGGGATCAAAATAGGCGCACATGTAACCCAAGGCCAGATCATCGGCTACGTGGGTTCAACCGGACTTTCGACCGGCCCGCATCTTCATTACGAAGTGCGAAAGTCGGGCACGTTGGTCAATCCGCTCGCGATTGTGCCGCCGCCCGGGAAACCGATCAATACCACAGACGAAACTGCCTTCAGCGAAACGAAAAGTTTGTTCTCGCTGGTTTGAAGCCTCGCATTACGAGCCGATAAACGCTTCGATCGCTTGGCCGTCAAAACCACTGAGGGTTTTTATGCTGCCCATCTTGGTAAGGATGATTTCGCCGTCGTAATTGTTCGGCGCAAGATAAACGTTATCCGGATACTGCTTCACGAGTTCGGTGAGTTTGGCTATCAAATCTGATGCACAAGAATATTTTGTGCAATTGTATTGAATGATGATGCCGGGCTTTCCTTTGCCGTCGGCATGTTCCAGCATATGGCGCTGGATGGTATCCGGTATCGGAATGCTCATAATGTGCGCCGCAGGCGATTCTTCGGTGTGACCTTCGGGCGTCGTGGGCGGCAAATTCGGAGTATTCGCGATGTTCCACACCAACCATCCAATCCCTCCGGCAATGGCTATCAATCCCAGCGCATAAGGAAAATATTTCGCGACTTTCTTTGGAGCTTGTTTCAGACTTTCTTTTTTCTGCTCTTTCTGGCGCTCTCGGTCTTTTTGGTGTTTCCGAAATTCATACAATTCTCTGCCCTGTAAGCCTTCCTCTTTTTTACTTTGATTTTTTGATTCTTCCATAATGATGGTGTTTTATAACGTTGGATGTTTACGTTCGGACGTGTCAGCGGTGGCGTTATCATGATGATCCCGGCTTTTATCCATGCTGCTCATCATGAATATCATTGAGAGCGGGCAGAGCGCAAAAAGGGCGAAGGGGGCGAGGCCAATGATGGCGGGCCGGAGTTGAGGTATGAGAAGAAAACCGGCACCAAGAACAATCGCAAGCGCAAAACCTATCTTCAACATTGTTTTCGGGCTACATTTCATGGCGTTGAATAAAATTTCAGCATGTTATGTCCCGCAGCTTCCACCGCCACCACTCGGCGCAGGAGGGATAAGATTGGGAATCTTTGCTACATCGGCTTGAATTTGGTAATTGCCAGTTGCGCTTGAGTACTCTTTCCCAAGCACCACTTTAGGATCCACATTTTCCCAATCAATGTTTTTGACCGCTTTGAAGTAAAGCCCGATATCGATGTAATTTGGCGGAAACCAGAATGAGTTGAAGGCAAGCGCTTCGCGATAGAGGTCAGCTTCCGTGAGCCCTTGGCTTGCCCCAAGCTCCAGAAGGCCGAGTAAGGCCGACCCGTGGTTGCAGTCCTGAAAAAACGTGGAATTGTTACAACAGGGACGGTAAGAGTTTTGCGCTATGTTCGTGACGAGCGCTTCTTGTTCGGCGGTGAGATTCACGATATCAAGTTTATTGAAGTACGCTCCTCCGTTCGATGCTTTTCCTAAGTTCCAGCCGCCCGTCGAAGCGAACCCGAAAAGATTTTTCCCATTCACCGGACTCTGTTTGTTCGTCGCCATATAGTTTGAGAGTCCGATGGGCCAGAGAAGGTTCACGTAGAAATTGGCGTTGTCCGCCGTGAGAAGGATCGGCTTGGTTGATGACATACTAAGCACGTTCTTGAATTCGTCGGGCAGCCCGCCACGCGCCTTGTAAATCGCTTGAAATTTATCCGGGTCGATCACTCCATCTTCAACCAATTTTACGATGCTGTCTCCCAAAACAATTTTGCTCTGAAATCCTTTCGCGGGCAGAACCTTCGCCACCACCTCGCTATATACGGGATATCCGGTAGTCGAGGCGTTCGTTCCCAAACTATTCATTTGGTTCTTTAGCGATGCGTGCACGTAAAGGATCGGATCGCTCACGAGCATATTCCATCCAAGAGCGCTGAAGATGATGAGGAGCGCACACGTCCCGGCAAGCCACCACCGATCTTTTTCCTGAAAAGAGGCATCCCGCGGGACCGGGCATGTGTTTTCACCGCTCATCTCTGATAGAGTTTCCGGCGGCACATCAGTGGGCAACGACTTCATTTTTTTCATATCGCGTAGGATGAGCCAGATCGGCAGCGCCATCAACCCGAATGAAAGTGTTTTTAGCTCAAGCCCTCCGAAGGGCAACGCCGCAAGCCCGCCTGCGATGCCGAGGGTGGAAAGGATTGCCGATCCGCACATGGGACATGCCGAAGCGGCGAGGCCCACAAAAGAACCTATGCCGGTTCCGGCCTGCTGCCTAAGTTTTGGGAAGCCGAATCTCCTGATGCGGTAGGTCAAAAGAGCGATGTTCACGCCAAAGAGCGCGATGGTTCCAAGCGTGAGCAGAACATACGGCCAGAAGTAGAGCGGCTTATCGTACGTATTGTCAATCAGCATTCCGATGCTCGCATTCAATCGAAGCCCCCAATAAAAGAGAAGAAAGAGGCCCACGGAGGCTGTGTAGGCAATCAGCACATAGAAAAATCGAGTGCGCGATGCGATGTCCTTTGACACGTGTCCGCCTTTTTTCGTCTGCTCCTCTTCTTCACTAAGAGACGATACCATCTCTATAATTGTCTTCATTTTTTTATTATGTTGTTCCATGAGTATGACTCTTATTGAAAGATAATCTCGATCTTATCGTTATCTTTTACGAGATAATTTTCAAAATCCTGGTTATTCTTTCCATTGACCTTGAACGTGAGATGGCCCTGCGGCCCGTTGCAATAAGTGAAAATGCATGAGCTCGTGAACGTCTTGCCCCAAATGCCGAAGAAGTTGCTGAGGCGCACTTGGTCTTTCGTGACGGGGCCCTTCATAATTTCCCAATGCAGCTGCCCCGAATCGTCATGGGTGTGCATATCCGTCATCATCATCATTGGATCGTACTGCGGATATCCGGCAAATTGCATGCCCATACCAATGTCTCCGGGTATCACTTGACCCTCGCCTTTAATGGTAATCGTGAGCTGGGGATGCCAATGGATGCCCGTCTCCGAAATGATCTCGCCGGGAGGCGGAGGGGGCGCCGTAGGGCGGGTCGCGACATACCATGCGATCCCGCCGATACTCGCAACCACCGCGGCTAATATTCCAACGACTTCGAGAAACTTCCTACGGCGCGTCCGTTTCGTCCTTATCTCCCATCCTTCTTTTTTGTTTAAGAGATCCATTTAAGAATGTTTATGAAGTTTCCGGGCCTCCGCATCCGTCAGACAAGTTCCAAATGTCGGTCACCTGCTGGCCGGTAAAATGGTATTTCTGAATGAGTAATTTTCCCAAGCCGCCATACACGTACCACCGCCAGCATTTGCAGCAGCACGGCCCCTTTTCCATCGAGTTCTGCATGGCGTAATCATACGCTTTTTGCTCGTCGGGCGTAAGCTGCGTATCATAGTAACCCGTGAGCTTTTGTGCGAGACTCGCGTCGATGTCGTAGGGATCCGGGGGAATCTCGGGGACATTGGCGTACTGTTTCAATCCCGCGACCTGTTCGCTGTATCGCTTCGGATCCATCGGGCTGCAGCAGGATCCCTCAAGGCGTCCCGTGCCCGTTGTGCCGCTTTTCACGGACTGTAGGAAATTGCCTGAGCATGAGGAATTGCCGTTCTTGCTCAAGTAATCGAACTTCGCCGCAAGCGCCTTGTCGGCGAATGCGAACGGCTTCGCAGATGAGAGGCGGGAAAGGCCGCCCGAGGAAAACACGATGTACCCGGCTGTCACTACCGCGAGGGCGATAACGAGCGAAGGGAAAAGATATTTTTTCTTCATATAGATAAATCAATAGCTAGGTTTGCAGACCGCCGGTTCGACTATTTTTCGGGCAATCACGTACGTGGAGATACCGAACAGCAAGACGCTCAGGATCCCGAACTCTTCTCCTTTGAGCGGCAGAAGCGTTGCGACGCCCGACGCACCGAAAAAAGCAAGGAAGTATCCTCCGACAAGCGAGCCGCACGCCGCGCATCCGATGCCCAATGCCCCGCTCGCTACAGCTCCCGAACTTACCGCGAGCGCCTGTCTTCCGAATGATTTCCTTTTCATGACGTAGTAGACGATCATTGTAAGGTTCACGCCAAAGAGAATGGCGATGAGCGTCGTGTACGTTGCAGAGAGCGGGGTGAAATTGGTGCTGATGCCCGCAGAGAGTCCATAGAGAAGCTCTGCCTTTATACCGAGGGATGCATCGCCCATCATGGTATGCACGATGAGGCCGAGATTGGGGAACCATACTGTAAACTCAAATGCCGCGAAGCCCGCAACGAGCGCAAGCGCGATAAAACGAAATCTGCCGAACACTTCTTTAAATGCCTGAAACAGCATGGTTCCCTTGCTTTTGCTATTTCCCTTGGAGGGCAGCATCGATCACTGCCTTGAACGCGGTATATGGCTGGGCACCGAGCACTTGCTGCCCGTTGATGTAGTTCGTCGGCGTCGAATTCACGCCGACTGCCGAAGCGTCCGCCTTATCCTTTTCGACCTTACTCGCATACTTGTTGCTGTCGATGCAAGAGGTGAAGGTCGTCGCGTCGAGACCGGTCTGGTTCGCGAGTTTCAGGAACAGGCTTCGGCTAAAGAAGCCGTCGTTCTCGCTACCACCGTTGTTCGCGACCTCGTTCACTTTCGCCTGATATAACGCATCCCGATATGCCCAGAACTTGCTCTGGTCGGCAGCGCAGTACGCGGCGGCACCGGCGGCCGTCGATTCAGGCCCCAAGAACTGGAAGTTCCTAAAGACCATCTTCACTTTGCCGGTATTGATGTAGTCAGTCCGCAGCTGCGGCTCGACGTTCGTAAACATGCGTCCGCAGAACGGACATTGGTAGTCGCCGTACTCGATGAACGTCACGGGGGCGTTCGCATTGCCGAGAATCGCTTCGCCGCTGCCGATGGGCGGAACGGGCGCTGCGGCGGTTCCCGCCGAACCTGCGGTCGTCGTTGCGATCGGTAGAGTGATGACACCTCCGCCGCTCGGCCTCGTAGCGGCAAAGACTACCGATCCGGCGATGACCACTGCGGCGATGAGGATCGATGCGGGAAGGAATCGATCTTTCTGTTTTGCCGATGCGATAGCGACGGGCTCTTTCGGCTCTTCATGACTATGTTCGTGATGTTGATGTTCCATGGGATATTTATTAAGGATAAATTGGTTATTTGAACAGACGAAACAAAAACGACCGCGGAGCTGGTTCACGGCAAAATAAAATTGCGCGAACCGGCTATGGGCGGATCGCGGCGACGCCAAAAAGTTTTGGGTTCAAAATGCCTTGGCTAAAAAGTTGCGCGAAGAATTGTGGACGGTGCACCTCGCTGAAAATATGGTTGGCAGAAGCGCCGCCAGATTCAAAAGAAAGCTTTCTTTCTTTTTTGATATTGGTTGCTGCCACCACGGCAAGAAAAACGCTTATGAGCAAGAAAATGGCTTTATTCCCGGACAGCGGGGCGGGAACCGTGAATGTGTGACTCATGGAACATGACGGAGTAGTCATGGGCACCCCCGCCATGCGAGAGATGCCCACCCCACAGAATGAGGAAGCCATGATCGCGACGGCGGCAACTGCGAAGAATGCGTATTTCGAGGAAATTCCGTTCGGGATCATGGCTTAATAATATCAAAATCGCCGCGCGGGAGCAATAAAATTATTGAACCATCTTTTTTCTTTTTATACCCACACACACCAACCGGAACAGGGCTGTGCCCTTGTGGAGCAGTAAGCACCGTGAGCCGAGGAGAGAGAACCACGCCGCCACCATTCCTTCCCTTGACCCTTCCTTGCGGCGGGCGTGGTTCTCTCTCCGAGGACACGAACCGGAGGCGGCCAGCAGGACGCCGACGGTGAGTATTGTCGGGGGTCGAATATGCCCCTCGATTTGGCGATTAGGCCAGTAACGGCGGAGATAGATGCGATGCCCACCTCTGCAACCCCGAATGCAGGGGTCAATGCAGGGGTAGCCCGGTATCAAAGTTCACAGATTTTGGGTAAAATGAGTTCGTACTTTCGCATAGACATCCCTCAATTCTTTCAGAACATCCTCCGTCTTCCGGACTCGTCCGATCCTGCCGAATATCGTTTTCATCGTGAATGAGTGCTCCTCCTCGGAGCGGGCGGCGGTAGCGTCCTCGACGAATATCTGCTGATAGCCGTATTCATACGCAAATCGCGCCGTGCTTTCCACGCCGATGTTCGTCGATATGCCGCAGAGGACGATCGTGGTTATCCCGCGGCGGCGGAGCTGCAGGTCGAGCTCGGTTCCGTAGAACGCGCCCCATTGACGCTTCGTAATGAGAAAATCGCCGGGCTCCGGCCCGAGCTCGGGGACGAGTTCGGCCCAACCCGCCGTGCGCGGGAATGCCAACGGCTGGGCATCGGCAACCGGCTTCAGGCCGTCGCGTCCGTCCGCCGACGGCGTCACCCGGACGAGAAAAACGGGCATCCCATGCGACCTGAATGCGCCCGCGAGCGCTGCTGCGTTCGCCACCACGACCTCTGCGGCATGCGGCTCGGTTTTGCCGCCGACGATTCCTTTTTGGAGATCTATGACGACGAGCGCAGTCCTTGAAATGTCGAATAATGGGTCGGCCATGCGTCTATTATACAACCTATTCGGAGTTTTGTTGCCTATAAGAAAAGTCCCCCGGCACATCGTGCAACGGGGGATGGGGAAAAGAATGCATGCCGCTTATATCGCGGCGATTGCGGCAATCATGCCGCTTGAAACCGATATTTAATTATATAATGGCTACTTTCAGTTTAATTCACCGCTCGGCGGCGTCAATCGGCGCCTGTGGACAACCGGAAAAACCGCTTTTTCCCCACGCGAACCGCCTCACCGCCATTGATTTTAATCGGTTTTTGCCATTCTTTAACTACCTTGCCGTCAATTTCAAGGCCGCCCTGTTCAATCAGGCGCCTCGCCTCGCCCTTACTCTTTGCGGCGCCCGAGGCGAGAACGATATCCATCCCGAGAGCCCGCCCCTCCCCCGACTTCTTGATCCTTAATTCCGGCAACTTGGCGGAAACTTCCCTTTTGGAAAACATATTTTCAAAATTTTCCCGGGCCGTTTTCGCGGCGGCGGCACCATGATACAGTTTTATGATCTCCGCGCCCAATTGCTCTTTAAGGGCTTTCGGCGAAAGTGAGCTTTCGAGCGCCCGGATCTCGACATCCGTGAGGTCCGTACACAGCGCGAAGTAGCGATTGACGAGCTTATCCGGGACGGACATTATTTTTCCGAACATATCGGCGGGATTATCTTTAAGGCCGATGTAGTTGCCATAGCTCTTACTCATCTTGCGCTTGCCGTCCGTGCCCTCGAGAAGCGGGACCGTCATAATATCCTGTTCCGGCATGCCAAAATGACGCTGGACGCGCCGGCCTGTTAAAAGATTAAAGAGCTGATCCGTGCCTCCCACTTCCACGTCCGCGCGGACCTTTACCGAATCGTACCCCTGGAACAGCGGATACAAGAGCTCTAAAAACGTGATATCCGACCCCGCGTCGATGCGTTTTTTGAAATCCGCCCGGTGAAGAACCTGCTGAAACGTCCCCGCCGAGGCGAGGCGGACCATCTGGTCAACCCCTTCTTTCTTAAACCAATCCTCGTTGTGAACGATCTCGGTTTTTTTTACGTCAATTATTTTCCCCGCCTGTGCGAGATATCCCTTCATGTTTTTCGCCACATCCTTAGCGGTGAGCGGCTTCCGCGCGGAGTCCCGCCCGGATGGATCTCCCACGCGGCCGGTAAAATCGCCGATAATCAGCACGATCCGGTGTCCAAGATCCTGAAATTCCCGCAGTTTTCGCAGAACAACGGCGTGGCCGATATGCAAATCCGGCGATGTCGGATCAACGCCGAACTTTACGCGCAGCTTCTTCCCGGAGAGAAGCGCTTCGCGGAGATGGCTCTTATCAACAATATTCTCGACATTGCGCTCAAGAAGATCGTCTATTCTCTTTGGAGCCATGGCGCCTATTTCGAACTCTTCACAATCTCGTCGACCACCCCATAGGCCTTCGCCTCTTCGGGGGTAAGCCAGAAATCGCGGTCGGTGTCCTTCTCTATCTTTGCGAGGGGCTGTCCCGTGTGCTTCGCAAGAAGCTGGTTGAGCTGCTGTTTCGTCCTGATAATCTGCTTCGCGGCGATTTCTATCTCGATCGCCTGGCCCTCGGCGCCACCCATTACCTGGTGGAGCAGAATCTGCGAGTTCGGCAGCGTAAAACGCTTCCCCTTTTCGCCCGATGCGAGGAGGAACGCTCCCATGGAAGCCGCGACCCCGACGCACATCGTGGAAATCGACGCCTGTACGTACTGCATGGTGTCGTAAATGGCCATTCCCGCGGTGACGGACCCGCCGGGGCTGTTGATATACATCTGAATTTCCTTCTTCGGATCCTCGTGGTCGAGGAAGAGGAGCTGGGCGATGACGGCATTCGCGACGCCGTCATTAATGAGCCCGCCGAGAAAGATAATCCGGTCCTTCAGGAGGCGCGAGTAAATATCGTACGCCCGCTCGCCGTATTGCGATTTCTCGATAACGGTAGGGATCAAATATTGGTTCTCGGTTTCCATGGAATTGGCGGTTTGATAATTCAGTGATTCGACGGCCTATAAGAACGGCACTAAAAGCAGTGCGATAATATTGATGATCTTAATGACGGGATTGATTGCAGGACCCGCGGTGTCCTTATAGGGGTCGCCTACCGTATCGCCGGTCACCGACGCCTTATGCGTATCGGAGCCCTTGCCTCCGAGGTTTCCCTCTTCTATATACTTTTTTGCGTTGTCCCACGCGGCTCCGCCAGAAGTCATAGAAACAGCGACAAAGAGGCCGGTCACGATCGATCCCACGAGCAAGCCCCCGAGCGCCGCCGGGCCGAGCACGAAAGCGACGATTATCGGGATTACGACGGGCAGAAGCGCCGGTACCACCATCTCGCGGATGGCGGCTTTCGTCACGATGTCCACGCTCTTCGCATAATCGGGCTTCGCGGAACCCTCCATAATCCCGGGAATTTCGCGGAACTGCCGCCGTACCTCCTCAACGATACTGCCAGCCGCCTTGCTCACGGCGCGCATGGAAATCGACGCGAAGAGATACGGAATCATGCCGCCTAAAAGAAGACCGACGATAACCTTCGGATCGCCGAGGTCGAACGCGATGGCCGTTGACTTTGCCGCGAGCGCCTGGAGATAGGTTGAGAATAAGACGACGGCCGCAAGCCCCGCCGAGCCGATTGCATACCCCTTAGTGATCGCCTTCGTCGTGTTCCCCACCGCGTCGAGCGCATCGGTCGATTCGCGCACGTGGTCCGGGAGGCCGGCCATCTCGGCGATGCCTCCGGCGTTATCGGTGATGGGACCAAACGAGTCGATGGCGATAATAATTCCCGCCATGGAGAGCATGCTCATGACCGCGAGCGCCACGCCGTAGATGCCGCTCGTTGCATACGCGGCGAGAATGCCCGCGACGATTACGATGACGGGGAGCGCCGTGGATTCCATGCCGACTGAAAGCCCCGTAATGATGTTCGTCCCGTGGCCGGTCGTGGACGACTGCGCGATGGACCTCACCGGGCGGAATTTCTTGGAAGTGTAGTATTCCGTGATGAGCACGATGAGCGCCGTTACGGCAATGCCGACGACCATCGGCCAGAACAGCCCTGCGAACGAAACGGGTGCGCCCGCCAGCGTGATTCCTGCGGCGGCGGCGGCCGGCGCGTACTCCGCGGCAAGCACGTAAAAGCCAATGAGGGAAAGTATGCTCGATGCAACCAACCCCTTATAGAGCGCGCCCATAATGGAGCGCGACTTGCCGAGCCGTACGAAGAAAAGCCCGATGACGGAGGCGATAATGGACATGCCGCCGATCATGAGCGGCAGGAGGATCATGTTCGCCGCCGCCGCGCCGCCTGCCGCCGCCGCGCCCCCGAAGAGCAGACTGCCGAGCAGCATCGCTGCGACCGCCGTGACCGCGTATGTTTCAAATAGGTCAGCCGCCATCCCGGCGCAGTCGCCGACATTGTCTCCCACGTTATCCGCGATCACTGCCGGGTTCCGCGGATCGTCTTCGGGTATGCCCGCCTCAACCTTGCCGACAAGATCCGCGCCGACGTCGGCGCCTTTCGTGAAAATCCCGCCTCCCAGGCGCGCGAAAACAGAAATTAAGCTCGCGCCGAAACCGAGCCCGATGAGCGCCCGCACGTCATGCGTCGCGCCGTAGAATCCGGAAACGGCGAGGAGCGCGAGGCCGACCACGAGAAGCCCCGTCACCGAACCGCCTTCGAACGCGAGCGAAAGCGCGGGGGCGAGTCCCGACTTCGCCGCTTCGGCCGTCTTCACGTTCGCGCGCACCGACACGTTCATGCCGATATAGCCCGCGAGCGCGGAGGCGAATGCGCCGATCGCGAATCCTGCCGTCGTGACCCATCCGAGGAAATACCACATGAGCGCGCCGATTACGACTGCTACGAGCGCGACCGCGCGGTACTGCCGGTTAAGGTACGCACCCGCGCCCTCCTGGATCGCGCGGGCGATTTCCTGCATCTTTTCGTCTCCCGGCGCCTTCTTCTTTATTCTCCCTATCAGCACCCCCGCGGCGGCGATCGCCGCGATGCCGCACGCTATGGAAAAAATGATTGGTGACATGGTTTTATTCTATGTCGTAATTAATTTTTTGTGAACCGCGGTTTAAGTGATGATATCTTCTTTATCGTCATCCTCCTTCTTTTTCTCGGGCACCTCGATCTGGCCGGTTCCTTCCTCGGCGCCCCCGAGGTCGGTGATGCTTTCTCCTGCGCCGGCAATACCCCCTTCCTGTTCCTCTTCCGGCCTCGTTTCAGAACGCACGTCTATCTTCCAGCCGGTAAGTTTCGCAGCGAGCCGGACATTTTGGCCGCCCCTCCCGATGGCTAAGCTGAGCTGACTTTCGGGGACAAACGCGCGTGCTTCGCGGCGAGGCAGGACTTCGACGTGTTCGGCTTTTGCAGGCGACAAGACGTTAGCGATGAGGGCGGCGGGATCGTCCGACCATTCCGCAATATCTATTTTTTCGTTCCCAAGCTCATTATTTACCGCCATGACGCGAGTGCCGCGCTGGCCGACAAGCGCGCCCACGGGATCTATCCCTTCCGTATGGGAAGCGACCGCGATCTTCGTACGGTTGCCCGGTTCGCGCGCAATCGCCTTGATTTCAATTGCCCCTTCCGCAAGCTCCGGAACTTCCATCCGGAAAAGCTCCGTTACGAACCGAGGATGTGAGCGCGAAAGAATGATGCCCGGCAAGCGCGTATCCTCTTGGACCGCAAGCACGAGGAATCGCAATCGCTCGCCGGAACGGTAGTGTTCGCCCGGGATTGATTCGTTCGCAAACATCACGCCGATCGCGCGCCCAAGATCGATAAAGACATTGCCGCGCTCGAATCGCTGGACAACGCCTCCGACAATCTGCCCTTCCTTCCCGCGCCATTCGCTCAGGATGGAGTCGCGCTCTGATTCCCGGAGCTTCTGTAAGATGACCTGTTTCGCCGTTTGCGCCGCAATGCGTCCGAAATCATCGCGCATCGGGAGATCGAATGTAATTTCGTCTCCGATCTTCGCATCCTCTTTTATCTTTTTCGCCTCTTCGAGAGTGATATGGCGCTCCGGGTTAAAGCGGGCCAGCCGCTCCTCCCCTTCTTTCCCGGGTTCGGGGACGGTTTCCCGTTCGGCAACTTCTTCCTCTTCGGAAATGAATCTGACCATCGTGTTATCCACAACGGTTTTTATCTGCCAGAACTGGAGCGCGCCGGTTGCCTGGTCAAGTTTGCACTTCACCACATCTCCACGCTGGCCATATTCGCGCTTGTACGCGGCCGCGATAGAGGATTCGATTACCTCCAAAACTTTTTCCGGTTCGATACCTTTTTCCTCGGCAACTTGCTTTAACGCTTTTGTTAATTCTTTTATATTTAACATCGTATTTATTTTGTTTATTGCCGCCTTTCTCGGCTATTTATAGTTGTTGAGCTTTTTAAAAAGTCCGCCACTCGGCGGACTCCATGAATAAGTTTATGTTAGCCGCCACAGTACGCGCTGTCAAGCGATATTCCTATAATGACGAACCGCGCTCGGCTTCCCGTTTTGCCCCATGTCGACGGCGAAAAGGTCTATTCTCCATCCTTTATCTTCATTTATAAGCAGTGGGTTCTCTCGGGCGAAAAATTCGCAGGTTCTACTAATTTTCTTCAATTTCGCCCTAGTAAGATTATCTTCCGGTGTTAACTTAGTATTTTCCCATATTAATATTGTTTTTACCTCGATGAAAACGATGGTTCGGTCTGGAGATTTTGCGATAATATCGATCTCATCGGATTTTCGTCGAAAATTTCTCTCTATGATTTGCCAATGATTATTTAATAGTATTCTGGATATCAAATCCTCTCCTTCTCTACCTATTTTTAAATGATGTTTATCGGCAAACATATTTAAAATTAATTTAAATTGTGTTTACCGGTAAACACTTTGTGAAACATTTTTGTTTATCGCTAGGAAAATCAACATTATCAGGTTAAATAATTAAAAATAAAACTATTAAAAAATGATGAAATTAGGGATTATTGTGATCTCACTAAATCCGGCAATCTATCCTGCAACGAATCCGGCGACCATTTTGCCGGATTATCCATTATATTTTCATTAAATTTGCCAAAAATAGTCGTATCCGTTAAAATTGGCTTATATCCATATGGACCAGATCAAGCTCTCGGCCTACAAACAGAATCTCGAACGTGAGCGTTTACTTCTTATCGCGGAAGTAAAAAGTCACGAGAAGCCAGTCGACTACGGTACCGATACCGAAGACCGGGAAGAAGAGGTTGATAAAGAAGTCGCGTTCAGTAATGAACTCGCCATTGCACAAGATCTAAAAAATCGCCTTGAGGAAATAGACGTTGCGCTCGGAAAGATATACTCCGGCAAATATGGTCTTTGTGAAAAATGCGGCGGCGCGATCGAAGACGGCGTCCTTGTAAACGACCCCGCGTCCAGGCTTTGTAAGCATTGCGGAACCGCCGCGTAGGCGCAAGTTTTCTTTAAAGAAAATTTAATCGCCATCGTGGCATAAATTGACGGTGGCAGCATCATACCTTGCGAAGGTCTACTCCGCAGAACTTGTCGGCGTCGATGCTCAGCTCATCGAAATAGAAATCGATATTAATGTCGGCCTGCACGCATTCAATATCGTAGGGCTTGCCGACCGCGCACTGAACGAGGCGAAAGAACGCGTAAACTCCGCGCTGAAAAACTCTGGGACGAAACCGCCGAATCGCGAGAATCGGAAGATCACCGTCAATCTGGCGCCGGCGGATATCAAGAAAACCGGCTCGCAATACGACTTGGCAATCGCACTTGGATATCTCGCCGCTACGAAGCAGATCCGCCCGTTCGATTCTTCGGGAAAGATGTTCGTAGGGGAATTGGCTCTTGATGGACGACTTAGGCCTATAGCCGGCGCCCTGAATATCGCCCAGCTCGCGGTGGAGAAAAAAATTTCTCAGCTCTTCGTTCCGCGGGAGAACGCGGCGGAGGCTGCCGTTATGGAAGGCGTTGAAGTCGTTCCCGTAGGCACCCTGCTCGAATCCGTCGAAATACTCGAGAAGCGCAGGGCCGCGCGGCCGGCGCGCGCCGATGGCGCTGCCGATACGTCATCCGAGGAGACCGCCGGAACAACAACGCCGGTTCCCGACATCTCGGAAATTATCGGACAGGAGAACGCAAAACGCGCGCTCATGATCGCGGCGGCGGGCGGGCACAATGTCCTCATGGTCGGACCGCCCGGCGTGGGGAAAAGCATGCTCGCTCGCGCGCTCACGGGAATCCTTCCCGACCTTGATCACAGCGAGGGGATTGAAGTTATGAAAATCTGGAGTGCCGCCGGACTGAGCCCCGGCAGGCTCATGACGCGCCGCCCGTTCCGCGCGCCGCACCAAACGATCTCCGCAGCGGCGCTCGTGGGCGGAGGCTCTGACCCGAAACCGGGCGAAGCAAGCTTGGCGCACCGCGGCGTCCTTTTCCTCGACGAACTGCCCGAATTCCCCGCAAATGCCTTGGAATCATTAAGGGATCCGATGGAATCCGGCACTATCAGAATCGCGCGCGCAAAGCGCGCCTACTCCTTCCCGTCAAGATTCTCCCTGATAGCCGCCATGAACCCGTGTCCGTGCGGATACTACGGCGACGCCGAACGGGCATGCGCATGCACCGCCTATGAAATATTGAAATATCAGAGGAAGATATCGGGGCCGCTCCTGGATCGCATAGATATGCAGGTGAAAGTCGGGCGGATAAAGGTCGCCGACCTGAAAAACGGGGAATCGAGCCGGGAGCCGGCAAGTCCGCGCATTAAAGCGCTCGTGCGCGCCGCGCGCCTATGCCAGGCAAAACGGTTCGGGGAAAGCGCCACGAATGCAGAGATGTCATCGCGCGAGGCGCAAGATGCCGCACGACTCACGGAAGGAAGCGAGCGGTTTCTCGCCACACTCGATCGCAGCCGCATATCTCCCCGCGGTTATTATCGCATCTTGAAAGTCGCCCGCACCATCGCCGACATCGACAGTGCGGACCGCGTCTCCCAGGAACACCTTGCGGAGGCGTTTAGCTATCGCCTGCGCGAGGCCGCTACTTTTTAGCGAACGGATTTTGCGCGCCGATTACTTCGAAGTGGACATGGCATCCCGTCGAATCTCCGCTGTCTCCCATAAGCCCGATTTCCTGTCCTTGCTGAACGTAGTCGCCCGGGCTGACAAGAATTTTTGAGAGGTGTGCGTAGCGCGTATACACGTTGCCGAAGGGATGTTCTATAAGAACGAAATTTCCATAGCCCCCGTTCCAGCCGCCCGGAGTATCCGCGATATTAGGATCGGGGACTACGAGGCCCTCCGCAGAGGCGACGACGGGCGTCCCGCAAGAATTCGCGATATCGACCGCGTTATAGTGGTGCAGTATCCCCCAGTCATATCCCTTAGCCGGCATTATAAAATCTCCGTTGAAATTCGGAAGCGAAGGGCCGCTTGCCGCGAGCATGTTCGCCGTGCCGCCCGGGATGATGACCTGAGATCCCGGATCGAGCGTTGCAAAGTCGACCGAACGGTTGAATCTCACGATCTCCTCCTCGGAAATGCCAAATTTGCTCGATATGGTTTGGATGGTGTCGCCTGCGCGCGCCGTGTAAACGACGCCAGAGGTAGGAAGAATGCTGAGCAACTGGCCGACGCGGAGAAAATTAGCTTTGAGGGTGGGATTCGCGCTTACTATGGTTCCGATGGAAATGCCGAAATAGGCGGCGATTTTTGAAAGATTGTCCCCGGGGTGGACGGCGTACAAGATCATTCCGGATCGATCAAACGCCGGACCGACGGGACTCCCGGGGTCGCGGATGGCGCCGCTATAGCCGATGCCATAAAAATCATCCATAACCGCGCCCGCGGACGCCGCCACGGACGACTGGCCCGACATCGCGCCCCCGCCGCTTCCTCCGGGAAGCACGATCGTGGCCGGTGCGGCCACCGTCGCTCGCGCGGCCATTGCCGCCGGCCATCCGAAGCTCGCCCCTTCCGCGCTTTGTATCCCGAGGGTTGAAGCTGCGGGAGCGAGCCCCCCAAGCACGCTGTTTTCGTCAATCAAATCGCGCCCCGTTGAGGAAAACAGAGCGCCGGCGGCGAGAGATCCTATAACCAAAAAAACAGCCACTGTTAATGGCATGTTCTTCCTATATAATTGTCGTGCTATCGTACTAATACGGTTAGCATAGCATAAATGGCTTCTTATCGCAAAACACCTTCCCTTTTCGGCGGTTTCCCGTTAAATGATGCCCAAAAAGCGGCAGCGGGGGCTCCCGCTTCTCCTATATTAATAGTGGCGGGAGCGGGAACCGGAAAAACGAGGACGCTCACGAGCCGCATTCTCTATCTTATAGATGCCGGGGTGCCGGCAAACCGCATCTGCGCAATCACCTTTACCAATAAAGCGGCGAAAGAAATGGCCAGCCGCCTTCCCGCCCATGCTCGGCGGAGTTTTATCGGCACATTCCATGCGCTTGGAGCCCGGATCCTCCGGCGGGAATGTCGTATTCTCGGCCGCGACCCGAACTTCGTCATCTTTGACAACCATGACGCCTTCGATCTCCTTAAAAAAATATTAAAGAGCGAGGGGCGCCTCGGGAAGGATAAGACCCCGTCGTTTTTTATGGAAGCGATTGGGAAAGCTAAAAATCTTCCGGACCAGGAGCTGCCCGCAGACGTCGCCTCGGTCTTCCGGAAATACGAAGATGCCCTGGCGCGGAACAACGCCTTTGACTTCGACGATCTGATCGAAAAGCCGGTTCTCTTATTTAAAAAGGTTCCCGAGGTGCTTAAAAGACACCGCGCGGCATTCGACGCGGTGCTCGTGGACGAATATCAAGACATCAACCCGATGCAATGCGAACTTGTGAAATCCCTCGCGGGGGGACATCGGAATATAAGCGTGGTAGGGGATGACGAACAGACGATCTACGGCTGGCGCTATGCTGATGTTCGTACGTTTCTCGGATTCGAGAAGGACTGGCCGGGCGCTAAAATCTATTTCTTGGAGGAAAATTACCGTTCCGCATCGAATATCATCCGCGCAGCGGGCGCAATTGCTTCCCAGAACCGCTTCAGGACGCCGAAACAGCTTTGGACGTCGAACCCGGAAGGGGAGCGGATTACGCTTTTCGAAGCGTGGGGGGAGAACGAAGAAGCGGAATGGATCGCGCAAAATATTTCCGAACTCATTTTGCGCGACGCCGAGGACCGCAGTGGAGAAAACGCCCGCGCGGCCGGAGCCGGCCGCGGTGCGCCAGGCGGCCGCGCGGGCCGCCGCGCCGCGGGTTCCGACATCGCAATCCTCTATCGGACAAACGCGCAGTCGCGCGCAATCGAACAATCGCTTATCCGCCATGGGATACCGTACAGGATTTTCGGCGGGCTGAAATTTTATGAACGGCGCGAGGTCAAGGACGCGGTCGCGGCGCTTAGGTGGACGATGAACCCGCGCGACGAGATAGCGCGCGAACGGCTCGAAAAGAACCTCACCAAGCGCAAGTTCGCCTTGTTCGCGCGCCGGATCTCGGAAATCGGGAATGGCCTCCGCCCGGCGGAAGCGCTGAAAATATTCCTTGATTCCTTCGGCTATCTCGATTACCTTGAGTCCAACTTCCTTAACGCCGGCGAACGTAAGGAAAATATCGCTGAGCTCATCGGGTTCGCCGCGGAATCGCCGGATCTGCCGACTTTCCTCGAAAAAATGAGCTTATTGCAGGCAACGGACGATACGGCGAAGAACGATGCGGAGACGCGGGAAGCGGTATCGCTTATGACGATTCATCTCGCAAAAGGACTCGAGTTCCGCCGCGTTTTCATCGCGGGAGTGGGCGAGGGCATTCTGCCGCACATTCGCTCCATCGGCACCGAAGCGCAGATTGAGGAAGAGCGCCGCCTCATGTACGTTGCGATGACGCGCGCCGGAGAAAAACTTTTCATCAGCTTTTACGGAATGCCGTCCCGCTTCATCGCGGAAATTCCGGAAGAGTTCCTCGAGCCCGTCGAGGCGGAAGAATCCGAAGAGCCCTCGGTGCACTGGTAATATGCCTAAGAAATCGCTTGGCCAGAACTTTCTCACGGATCGCGCCGTGGCCCAGAGGATCATCCGCGCCATCGCGCCCGAGCGCGGGGATTTTATCGTGGAGATCGGCGCGGGCCATGGCGAGCTCACCTTGCCGCTTGCCCGGGCGTGCGGAGAACGCGGCTGCCGCATAGTCGCACTCGAGAAAGACCGCCGCCTCGCGGAGCATCTTTCGGAAAAGGTTCGCGCCGCGGACGAAACGGTACTCCGCGTCGAATGCGGGGATGCGCTTTCTTTCTTCCCGGACGGACTGCGCGCGGCGGCCGGGGAAGCTGGAAGCGAAAAGATTAAGATCGTGGGGAATATCCCTTATTATCTGACCGGACGGCTCCTGCGCCTTATCGGCGAAACAAACCCTAAGCCGGCACGATGCGTCTTTATGCTCCAGAAAGAAGTGGCGGATCGGCTCGCCGCACGGCCGCCGCGCATGAACCGGCTTGCCGCGAATGTTCAATTCTGGGGCGCGCCGGAGGTGGTCTTCGCCGTCCCTAAAACGCTTTTCCGTCCGCCCCCAAAGGTAGATTCCGCGATCGTGGCGATCGAGGCAAAAGACCGGCGCGGCGCGGAAAGCGGCGATGCGGAGGATTACCATACTGCGGCGCGACTGCTCTTTTCTCAGCCGCGGAAGACCATACTTAACAACCTCGCCGCGCCTACTTCGCGCCTCGGGGGCGGGGAACACAAGGCGGGAGACAAAGGCGGCATCGCGGAGATGCTCCGCGGCATCGGCATCAATCCTGAAGCGAGACCGCAAAATCTGTCCTCCGACGACATAGGAAGGATAGCCGCCGCATTGCGGAAATGGGGATAGTGGGCAATGCCACGCCGGAATAGTTAGGTTATAATTCAGGTAAATGATAGATGTGAGGAAGTTCATCGCTTTCTTCATCGCCCTTGCCATTTTCGCCGGCACGGCGGCGTTTATTCTGCCGCAATTCGGAACCAACAATGCGCCAATCTCGCCCGGAGCCGCGCCGTTCACTATAGGAGGCGGAACATCCTCGCCTTATGCGGACAGTTTCGTAGAACCGACCTCCACCGAGGCGGCGCAGACGCTTGCGAGCGCATTCGATACCGCCGCGGCCGACCCGAACAATCTCACCGGACGCCTTGTGGAAACCTATACCAGCGCCGTCGCCGCCTATAATCCTAATGGTCCGCAAACCGACGCGAACGGGAATCAAACGCTCGAAGTGCCGACTGAACAAAGCGTCCTCAGCGATTTCGCATCGAGCTCAGCCTACCGGAATATGACGATCCCGAACTGGAACGCCGACCCGGCGCTTTCCTCGATCCATATCTCCACTGATACCAACGCCACGGCGACTGTCGCATACGTGGATGCCCTCAACAATATCTCTCAAAAATATTTCGTGGCCGACGGCCTGCAGGGCGTAGTGAGCGATCCGAGCTCGGCCACTCAAGGCTCCGTATCGCTTGTGTCGTCGGAGCTTAATGGCGCACTGGGCGGCGCTTCCGCGCTTTCCGTCCCTGAAAATCTTGCCAACCTTCAGGAAAGTTTCATGAAGGTTCTCGTGTATGACCGCAACGCGGTTGCGCTCACGGAAAACGCTTCCGCCGACCCCCTTAAGTCGAGCATCATCTTCCAAGGGGAAAGTGCGCGTTATATGGCGGCGATTCAGGAACTCGCGTCGGCATGGCAAAGCGCGATGGCGAACCGCCCGTTTTCACTCGCCCTCGCGAATTCGGGGAGCGAGAGCCGGGTGACCGGATTCATCAATGCGCTTATCGGCATACCTACCGCGCACGCGCAATGGACCGTCTTCGATCCCGCGTTGTTCGGCAAGACCCTCTGGGAATGGGCGCAAAGCATACTGCTTCAAGTTCTGAAAGATGAGCTGATTTCACGGGTCCAGTACGGGATCATGAAGCTCGTGCAGAATTCCGGAGATCCTCTCTTCATCCAAAATTGGGGTGGCTTCTTAGACACCGCATTTAATGTAGCCGCCGGATCCGCGATAGGCCAGATCGATCCGGGTCTCTGCGGGAACTTCAGGACGGACGTCGGAGGATGGCTGAAAAACGCGTTCTCGAGCGCGAATATCTCGCTTGGCGGCGTCAATCTGAATGGGGCGGCAGGGGCGGATTGCACGCTTGGAACCGTATCCAGCGGAATCACCAAAAAACAGCTGGGTCTTTATTACAATCACTTCAATCAGGGCGGCGGCTTGGAAGGATTCGGGGAATTGCTCTCGCCGAATAACAATCTATACGGCGCAATCGTGCAGTCCTATAACCAGGTTACGCAGATAGCGGCGGCGAACCAACAGAATGTTAAAAATCAGGCAGAGGCATCCGGCGGCTTTAAGGGCCAGGCAACGTGCCCGAACGCGTCGGGGACGAAGGCGGTAAAAACGACCGCCTCGACGTGCCCGAACGGAAGTTCGCCGACCGTGGAAACCCTCGGGTCCACTATTAAGAATGTCTTCCATAATAAACTCAATTCCATTACCGAGCTGACCGCGAATGCCACGCAGATAACGGGACTCATCTCTTCGCTCACCGAAGACATCCTCAATAAGACCCTGCTTAAGGGACTCGGGATTGCCGAAGCGGCGCCTATCGGTTTACCCCTGAAAGTCACTGCTCCCGTGCAACTTTCCTGCAATGCGAACCCGTCAGTCGCCTCGACGAGCCAGAGCGTCGTGTTCGTAGCGGAAAACGGAGATATGTCTCCGACGAGCACTTGGAGCTGGTCGGTGTCAGGCGGCACCGATCCTTCACAGCCCAATATGACATTCGGCACCTCTTCAGCCTTTTCATCTTTCATGACTGCTTTCTCGCAGCCCGGCATATGGGTCGCAACCGTAAACAACGACTCCGTGACCGCCTCCTGCCCCGTGACTATCCATTCTTAACCCATGAGCCTTTTTAGCATCGGCTCGATCTCCGCTGACGTGCTCGGGTACGCCATGTTCTATATTACCTACGCCCTGAGTACGGTTGCGAGCGTAATCATGGTACTGGAGACGTTCCTCATCTCCATCTTCCTTAGGATGAGCGACAGCATCGTAAACACGTTTGCGGTACAGACCGGCTTTTCCGTAATGCTCTCGCTTGCAAACCTCGGCTTCGTCCTCGCGATCATAATCATCGCCATCATGACCATTCTCCACTTCGAGAACTATGGTATGAGGAAAACGCTCTGGCGGCTTATTGTCGCCGCGATCCTCGTAAACTTCAGCCTGGTCATCGGCGGCGCGCTCATTAACGTCGCGAATACATTCACTAATTCGTTCCTCCAGCAACTCCCGGGCGTCGGGCCTTCTTCCCCGGGACCGCTTACTTTTGCCAAGGAAATCGCCGGGGCATTCGAGCCACAGAGGCTTCTCCTCGGCCAAAAAGGCGAATTTTCGAGCGCGAGCGAGTCCGGTGTCGGGACGGAGTTCATTGCGCCGTTCATCGGAATCGTATTCGCCCTCGCGCTCCTCGTTATCATCATCGTCACCCTCGCCGTATTCGGCCTCATGCTGCTCATCCGCTATGTGGTCCTTTCTCTTCTCCTTATCATAATGCCGTTCGCCTGGCTCCTCTGGCTTTTCCCATCCACCAACAAGCACTGGACAAGATGGTGGAACGAATTCATCCGGTGGACTTTTTTCTCCCCTATCGTAGTATTTTTCCTCTGGCTCGCCATCGCGACGGCGCAGGCGTTCAACTCGTCAAACCAGGCAAACCCTCTCGGGTTCTTATCGGGAACCGTTTACGGCCCCTCTGCGAATAACCCTCTTCTCGGCGGCATCGAAAAGGCCTTCGGCGGCATTGTCGCGGGCATGGCCACCCAGATGACCCAGGGCATACTTATCGTGGGGCTCGCCATCGGCGGGATCTACGCGGCGGATCAGTTAAGCATCATGGGAGCGAAGGCGGGCATCGGGGCGATAAAATCCGCCGGAGGGTTCGCCGGGCGGTTCAGCTTAAAGCATGGACGGCGCTTGGGCGGGAAACTCGGCGCGAACAAGGTGGCGGAGAAAATGCGCCGCGGAAATCTTGGCCCGCTCTCGAAAATTCCCTTTGCGCGCAGGGTCGCGTCAAATGCCGGACGGGTTCTCCAGGCAAATCTTCTAGACATGAAGACGCTCGATGAATCCATTAAAGAGGTTCCTAAGGACCCCAAGAAAATCGAGGCTGATCTCGAGGGGGACATGAACCTTGAGCGTCAGCTCGCACACCTCATGAAGCTCCTCGACGCAGGCAGGTTAAACGACAAAGTGCAGGTCAACGGCACCGCCGTGATGGACTTTTTAGAAAAGAACAAGGGCGTTATAGAAAGGACGTATGACGGGGGAAAGTTCCTTAAAGATGCCGACAAGGCGGTGGGAAGCGATAAGAATATGCGGGATCTCCAAAAAACGCTTGACGGCATGAAGGGGGAGGAGGAAACTCCGGAATATAAAGATGCCGTTGAAAAGCTCGACGTGGCGACGGCCTCCTTCCTATCGAAGCTTAACAAGGGGGATATGCATAAGATGAATGCGGATTCGGTGTTCGGCAACGAACCGCCGACGCATACGGCGCGCTCCCTGGCCAATTACCTGTTTGAAAATCCCCAGCTTGCAACGGCCGCGATGGGGAGCATGAATTCAAAAACCCTCCAAATCTTCCGGACGTTGATAACAGACACGCATACGGGCAAGAAATCGCCGCTCGAAGCGACATATAAGCCGGCGGAAAAAATAATCCAGGATGAATTTGAGAAAGCGCAGGAAGGCGCCGATGCCGAGTTTACTAAGGCAAAGAACCGCGCCGAGAAGGATTTTAACGACTTTACGATTCAACAAGAGAAAGAGCGGGAAACTGCGAGGGAAAAACTTAAAAAAGAACTGGAAGAGATACGGTTTTCGCCGAAATATCCTCCGGAACAGCGGGCAGCGCGGGTCGAAGAAGCTAAGGAAGCGTTCGCGGAAGTAGAGAGGGTCATAAAGGAAAAACGCGAGGAGGGGAAACGGGCTATGGATGCCGGCATCGCTCTGGCGGAAAAGAACAAAGCCATACGACAAGAGGCAGCGGAAGCAAATAAAAAAGCGGGTCTGGAAAAAATTGCCCCCACTAAGCAAAAGATGGATGATCTCGATAAAAAACTCGACACTATCAATAGGGCCATCGGGAACGTAGCGATATTCGACACGGGCGCGACGCCGAGCGCCCCGCCTTCCCCTCCGGCTCCATGATCCGTCCATCGCGCCAACAACTATTGCAACGCTGGGATATCCTTCCGCCAAGCTTGCGCGAAGCGCTCTACTCGGAAACAAGCTCTGATTTCATTTGGAGCACGTGCGAGAAGGAACATATTCCCGCCGCGGCCATCTATCAAGTGGCGCGCGTCGCCGGGTACGTCTTTTTTGGCTTCCTGCACCCGGGCGACCTTGCGGAGGAACTCGCATCGCAATTGAATCTCAACATCAATATCTGCAAATCCATTGCCGAGTCATTAAACTCGCGCATCTTCGTTCCATTACAAACCGATCTCGACGGCATCTATGAGCCCGTTGGCAGTTCGGAGGTAAAACCGAAAATAATACAGGATATCGAGGCGCCGGCGGCTGCGGCCGAGGGACAACCGGTCTTCATAAAGTTGAACCAGGCGCCCAAACCAGCGGACTCCTCGCCGCCGGCGCCTGCGTCCATGCCGATGCCAACCCCTCCGCGAAACGAGCCGCATTTGTCGCCCCCGCCGGTCAAGCCGGCCGTCACGGCGGCGCCATGGTCGCCTTCCGCATCGATCGCAAAGGGGAAATTCGTGGATGAATTTGAGCGGCTCGGCACGCCCGGGGTTCCCGCGACCGGCGGGGATACCAAGACCAGCTTCGGTTCCGCCGCCGCGCCGAAACCCTCCGCGATCCCGAAACCGGCGGAACCCGCGCCGGTCATACTTAATAACGACGCCTCATTCAAGCCGCGCCCACAAACGGCCGACTTTCATCTCGACATCCCCGCGCAATCGATAAATATCCAGAAGCCGTCGGCGCCGCTTTCGAAACCGGCAGTGTTGGAGCTTGGGACGCTCGCGTCCGCCGCGCCCGGGCAGAAACCGGTTCCTTCAACAACCCGCATTGTGCACTATAGTGAATTTAAATCTCCGGCCCCCGAGAACCCCATTAAGCCGAGGATTTCCCCTGCGCCACTCCCGTCTCCGCCGCCGCTAAAGGATGTTCCGCGCAAGATCACGGAGATGACGGCTGGCACGCCGCCCGTTCCGCCCCCTCCTCTTCCTCCTCTCCCTCGGCCGCCGCAACCGCCGTCCCCGCCAGTTTCCCCTCGGCCATCTCCGCCGCCGACACCATCTCCCGCTCCTGCTCCGGCTCCCCTCAAGCCTCCCGCGCCGCCCCGGTAATCCGGGGCGGCGTTTTACGCGTTATAATAAGTACGTGCAATTCCAAGTTCCTCAATTTATAGAGGCCGAAGACAAGATCGTGGGCCCGTTGTCGCTCCGCCAGTTCATCTATATAAGCGTCGGTTTTGGCATCTCGGCGCTGCTTTATTTTATGCTCCAAACATGGCTCTGGCTCATCCTCTCCGTCATCATCCTTGGCGTAACCGCGGGCGTTTCCTTCGTTAAAGTAGGGGGGCGGCCGCTCGCAAAAGTCATCCTCTCCGCGTTTCATTTCTATTGGAATCCGCAAATTTATGTCTGGCAGCCGGAACATCCCGTCGTGACCCCGAAGCGTCATGCGGCGGCCCATGAGGAAGCGCCCCCGCCGGTCGCCCCCCTCCGCGCGAAAGCCGCGAGCGGCGAAATACTTCATAGGCACTGGGCGGGCCTCCAAACGGGGACTAAGGTTTCAGACAACCAGTTCGCGGCCGCAAAAACCTATCGCTACGAGGTGTTCAGAAAGCTGACGGGGGAGCGCGAGGCGGCGCGGCGGGTAGATTATCGGTAGTTTCCGGCCGATCGGCCGCCCGCGGCCTTCCCCGGGGCGGTTGCCGGCGAAAGAGTGGACTCGCGGCGGCAATAATGAGAAAATAACGGTAACTATGGCAAATAAGCAGGATTTTGGAAATTCACTGGATCTCGTAGATATTAAAGAGATCCGCGACAAGACCGTCGTTATTAAAAACGGCGGACTGCACCAGGTCATCATGGTGGGCGGCGTTAATTTCTCGCTTAAATCGGACGAGGAGCAGGCACTTATGACGCAGGCGTATCAAGACTTCCTGAACGGCGTTGATTTCCCCCTTCAAATCGTAGTCCATTCCAGGAAAGTCAATATAGAAAAATATGTGAGCGAGCTCCTCTCCCGGAAAACATCCGAGGACTCGCCCCTCATTAGGAACCAGATCGACGAATACGCCTCGTTCGTGAGCGGCTTCGTGGAACAGAATGCGATTATGGAAAAATCGTTCCTTGTCGTCGTGCCGTTCTATCCGACAAGCCTCCTGCCCGTAAAGAAACCCTCAAAAGGCATTTTCTCGTCGCTCTTTGGGAAGAAGGCGGACGCCGGGAAGGGCGGCTCCGCCCGCAATACGAAAAACAGCGAAGGAGGCGGGCAAGCCGGCGAGCCGGAGCGCAACCCCGAAGAAGAACGCGCGTTCCGCGAGAACCTGGCCCAGCTTTCCCAGCGGGCAAGCCAGACCATGAGCGGGCTCCTGAACATCGGCCTTGAAGCATCAGTGCTCGACGACAGCGCCCTTACGGAACTCTATTATAATTTCTACAATCCGCAGACAGTCGAAAAGAAAATCGCCGCGCCGGCATCGGGCGCGACATCATCCTAATATGCCCGATGAACCTAAACTAGAGGACGGGCAAGTACGCCAGATTATCGCGCCCGCCGGCGCCGAGGTAAGCTCCAACTACCTAAAAATAGGCGATAAGTTCGCCAAGTCGTTTTTCGTCCTTTCCTACCCGCGCTATCTTTCCACGGGATGGTTCGAGCCGCTTATCAACCTTCCGAACCTTTTCGATGTCGCCATCTTCGTAAACCCCGTGGACACGGGAACCGCGCTGAAGCATCTCCAGAAAAAAGCGGGCCAGATAGAGTCCCAGATCAACGACGAGCAAGAAAAGGGGCTCGTCCGGAATCCGATGCTCGAGACCGCCATGCAGGACGTCGAAAATCTTCGCGACTCCCTCCAGCAGTCGCAGGAAAAGCTCTTCAACGCCGGCGTCTACATCACGATCTACGCGGACAATCTCGAAGAACTCGCGCGGCTTGAAAGCAAGCTTACGACGATGATGGAGGCGAAACTCGTCTATCTAAAACCGGCGCTTTTCGAGCAGATGGAAGGGCTCTCCTCCATCCTGCCCTTGAATGAAGACAAGCTCCAGGTCTATACGCCGATGAACACGAGCCCTCTCTCGTCGTTTTTCCCGTTCGTTTCGGAAGACCTTTCGTCCAATCAGGGCATCATGTACGGGATCAACCTCCATAACAACAACCTCGTCATCTTCGACCGCTTCTCGCTGGAAAACGCGAACCAGGTCGTCTTCGCGAAATCCGGTTCCGGGAAATCATATACGACGAAGCTTGAAATCATACGCTCGCTCATGATGGGGGTGGATATGGTAATCGTCATAGACCCGGAAAACGAATACGAGCGCCTCGCAAAAACGTTCGGCGGGAGCATGTTCAATATCTCGCTTTCGTCGCACGAGCATATCAACCCGTTCGACCTCCCCGCGATTCCCGAAGGCGAAACGCCTTCCGACGTCCTCCGTTCGCACATCGTGACGCTCGCCTCGCTCCTGAAGCTCATGCTCGGGAAGCTTTCCCCCGAAGAAGACGCGCTCCTCGACCGGGCGCTCACCGAAACCTACGCTTCGCGCGAAATAACTCCCGACGCGGATTTCTCGGGGAAAGATGCCCCTCTCCTCGGCGACCTCGAAACCATCCTCCGCAACCTGGAGGGCGGACGGGAACTCGCAGAAAAGCTGTATAAGTACACCCAGGGGAGCTTCTCCGGGTTCCTCAACCAACCGACGAATATCGACGTCGACAACCGCCTGATTGTTTTCTCCATCCGCGACCTTGAGGAGGAACTGAGGCCGGTCGGCATGTTCGTCGTATTGAACTTCATCTGGTCGCTCATCCGCGCAAAACTCGCAAAGCGGCTCCTCTTTATAGACGAGGCGTGGATCATGATGAAAAACGAGGATTCGGCGACCTTCCTCTTCGGCCTCGTGAAACGCGCGCGCAAATATTTCCTTGGGATTTCGACGATCACCCAGGACGTCGAGGACTTCCTGCGCTCTCCTTACGGCCGCCCGATCATTACGAATTCTTCCCTCCAGCTGCTTCTCAAGCAGGCGCCTGCGACGATCGATATCGTCGCCAAGGCGTTCGACCTCACCGAAGCGGAAAAGAACTTCCTTCTCGGCGCCGAAGTCGGCACCGGCATATTCTTCGCCGGCAAGCGACACGTCGCAATCCAAATCGTGCCTTCCTATTTCGAGGATCAGATCATCACGACGAACCCCGAGCAATTACTTGAAGAAAAAGATTCCTTGAGCGGCTGATGGACGAGGAACCGCAGGAACAGGAAGAGGAGGAGCGGGAGCGGGTAAAAATCAGCCTCCCCATTATTCTTTTCGGCTTCGTCGCCTTTCCCATTATGGATGTCATCGGCGACGTGCCGGGAGCCGATTACATCGAAGAGATCCCCGCATGGATCGCTTTTTTCTTCCAGTGGATGTTCGGCTTCGAAGACGTCGTCCTTATTCTCCAGGGGCTCGTCAATGTCGTTAAATTGATCCCGATTTTGCAGATCTTACCTTTTTGGACTCTTGGATGGGGCTTGACCTGCTGGATCCAGAACAGCGATTCCGATACAGCCAAGCAGGCGAGGACGGCGATAATCGCGGCGGCGGGAACGGCGACGATAGAAGGCGGGGCGAGCGCGGGCGGGGAAGGCCCTGCCGGCATGGAGCCCGGTCCGCTGGCGGGCCCCGCGGGAGAGGAATCCGCACCGCCGGAACAGGAACCGACTGCGGCGGCGGCGGCGCCAGCCGGCTCCGCCCGGCAAGAAGCCTCTCGAGAAAGCGCCTCGCGCGGGGAATCGGGGACGGCGGCGGAAATCCCGGGTGAACTCCCCTCGACGGAACAAGAGGGAGAAAAGCGGGCGGAGAACGAAGATCTTGACCGGGTCATGCAACCGGAAGCCGAACGATCGCCGATGGAAGTCGAGAAGGAAAAGCTTTTCGGCCCCGATAATCTTGTTCAATTCCCCAGGCCTAAGACGGGCGAGGAGGGCGACGATTCGGCGGATCGGCGCCGCGCCGCATGATATAGTTCTGATATAATAAACCAATGATGTCCCGCGCCTTATGGAAAATCCTGCCCGCGGCATTGTGCCTCGCCGCGCTCGCCATCGCGCCCGCGTGCGCGAGTGCCCAGTCGGCAAACCAGCAGGTAATCATAACTTGGCGGACGATCGGCGTAAGCGCCCCGGCGGCGTATGTGGACAAGATTATCCCCTCGCCGAATTCCAAGATGGAGGCGTCTCTCGCGGTTCTCGACGGCAATTCATTCGCGCCGCTCGGCAATCAAACGATTTATTGGTACCTGGACGATAATTTCATCGGAGGAGGGGCGGGCGAGCAAACTATTTCTTTCAACGCGCCGTCGAATAAGAGGATTATTTCATTGAGGGCGGAGATTACGGGCGGCAGCGGGCTCATGAACACGGCGTATATCGACATGGCGGATCCTTCGGTCGTGATAGTCGCCCCGTACCCGAACGACACTTTCGCGACCTCGACCGTATCCCTCGAGGCGGTACCCTACTTTTTCAACGCGAGCGATCTCGGGGACCTGGTGTTTGATTGGTCGGTGAACGGTAATTCCGTAACCACGCCCGAAAATCCGGAATTGCTCACGATCGATCTTGCGAACAACGCCCCGTCCGACTACGCGCTCAACGTTTCGCTCAATACCACTCAGAGCAATAATCCTTATTTCTCCGATTCGGAAAACATCTCGCTTGCTCCCGCCTCGCAGTAGCCGCTATGATTCCTCGCGCGCTTGCAGCAATGGTCACCATAAACCCGAGCATCCCCCTCGCCGCCGCCAACACGGTGCCGGGGATGGTGCAGGGGATCTACCTCTTTGCCCTCTCGCTTGCAGGGATCCTTGCCTTCGGCGCCATCGTCTATGGGGGGATAAAGTATGCATTAGGGAGGGGGAACCCCTCCTCCGAGAGCGAGGGCAAGAGCTGGATCACGGGGGCTCTCCTCGGACTCCTGCTCCTTGCGGGCGCCTATCTCATCCTCCAGACCGTGAACCCCGCCCTGGTGACGCTGGGGAATCCGTTACTGCCGGCGCTTCAAACTCCGACTCTGCCGCAAGCCGCGACGACCGGCGTATACGGCTGCGTCGCGGCGAATGGCATTTACGCCTGCAGTACGGCTACGGACTCGAACTGCTCCGCCGCAGTCGGATGCGCGGGCGAAACATGTATTATGATTTCGTCCGTGAGCGAGTGCGGCCAGCCGGCGTCCGCTTTCCCTTGCGGAAACACTACCTGCAGTCCCGCGTCCCAGGTATGCTGGAATTCGGCATCTCCGCCGGAGTGCGTCGCCGCCATCGGCGGCAAAGCTGCATGCGGGAGTGAAAACGGGGGGAATAACGGGCCGTGCGCGAATAAAAGCCAGAAATGCACCTTAAGCGGCGGCACATGGTCCTGTAAATGATATATCATTAAACCAATGAGGCGCCGCACCACACTGATCACGGTCATTCTCGCCGCCATCCTCGTTGTCGTTCTTGCCATACTGCTCTTCGGCAAGAACTATTCTCCAGCTTTGAGCCCGTCCGGAGCGGGCACGGGACAGCTTCCCGTCGTCGGCACGGGAAATTCCGGAGGAAGCGGAACGGGTTCGGGAAACAACGGCGGCGGTTCCGGCCAAACTACGTCCTCCAGCGTCGCCCTTATCCCCCCGCAGGAAGCGGCAAGCGGCACCGTGCGTTTCGGGATGATTTCCAACGAGCCGACGCTCGCATACTTCATCGATCCCCAAAATAATGTGACGATCGTGGAGCCTGACGGGAAGATAGCCGCCATCCTCGACGGCGAGCCTGCGTTCTTGAGCTCCACCGCGATTACGGATATTATCTCCGCGAGTTTCTCGCATGACGGGACGAATATATTAGTGAACTTCGGCGATCCCTCTGCGCCCCAAACGAGCGTGTTCTCTCTCGGCTCAAAAACGTGGCATCCGCTCCCTCCCGGCGCCATCTCGCCCGTCTGGTCGCCGGTCGGCGACAAAGTGGCCTATATGACGATGAAGCTCGATGGCAGTGAACAGCTTAATGTGATTAACCTCTCATCGCAGAATCCGCGCCCGGTAGCGCTCGCCACGCTCCGCCTCCAGGACGTTTCCCTGTTCTGGCCGGCAGAAGGGGAAATCGTCATCGCCGACAGGCCGAGCGCATACGAAAAGGGGACTTTTATAATCTTCAATACGGCGACCGGGGCTTTCTCCCGCCCGCTCGTCGCGCAGGCGGGCATGGAGACCATTTGGAGCAATACTTCCGCACCCGACGCGCTCGTCTTTACAAGCGGCGATGGCGCGCAGGGCGGGACGCTGTCGCTCTGGGATTCTTCCACGGGGAACCTCCAGCCGCTCACCCTTCTCACCCTCCCGTCGAAATGCGTATTTAATACGGAAACGGCCGCATCGTCGTCTTATCTTGATTTCTATTGCGCCGTCCCGCAGGATCCCGGAACCTTTTCGGGCGCGGCGCTCCCGGACAGCTATGACCAGATGTCGCTTTTCACGGTCGATACGCTCTATAAAGTGAATGCTTCAACCGGCGCCTTGAACGATATATTCACCCCGCCGATTCCGGTTGACGCGACCGCTCTCCGCGTCTTCAACGGGGTTCTTTTCTTCATAAACCGCTACGACAGAAAGCTCTACGCCGTGTCGCTTGCGAGCTGACTCGCGGAACCGTTCTCGGCGATAGGCTTGATAATTACATAGCGCTCCTTCCCTTCGCCGACGCTTTCCGTAGTCACCTCGGGATGCACCGCGAGCGCGACGTGTACGAGCCGCCGCTCATAAGAGTTCATTGCAGGGAGAGGCACTTCTCCTTTCGTCGCCACGGCTTTCTTCGCCGCCGCGCGTGCGAGCTCCGCGATGAGCACCTCGCGCTCCTGACGATAGTTGTTCACGTCCATGAAGATGAGGTCGGCGCCGTTCTTTTTCGCAACCATCTGGAAAATATGGTTGATGCCCTCGACGATAGCCGGAAGATTCTCCTTTAAGACGCTCCCGCCGTCGTAAATGAAAAGCGAACCGCGCTTTTCCTCCGGTTTCATCTCTATCCGGTAATCGCGGAATCCCATGGACTCGGCCAACTTTTTCGTCATCTCCTCCCAACTCTCCATAGTGATGGTACTATTTCATATTTTTTTAAGAAACGCAAGCGGCGGCATGCGTTTCCGCTTCTCTCGGCCGCGCCAGACGCGTCGCGCATGACGGCGGGCGCCCGCGGGCGCGGATCAGATAGCCGCCGTCTCGCCGCGCTTGAAGTGGCGGTTTACGATAATCTGTTGGAAGACCGAGAAGGCGGACGTGGCGAACCAGTAGAGCCCTATCGCGGCCGGGAGACGGTAGAAAACTATCAGCGTGAAAATGGGGCCGATGAACGACATCTGCCGCGCCATTTTCTCGGCCTGCGAGGGCTTCGCGCCGGGCGCGGGATTCTTATAAATGGCGAGGCGCGCCTGGAAATATTGCGCTATCGCTGCGCAAAGAATGAGGACCAGGCTGGGTGCCGTGAGGTTTATGCCGAAGAATCCCGTATTTACCGCGCCCGGCTGGGGGATGTAGGAATAGAGCCCGGAGATTGCGCCGTGAGAGGGAGCCTGAACGGCGTAAAACAGCGCGAGCATAATGGGAATTTGAATAATGAGCAGAAGGATACTCGAAAACGGGCTGACGCCGTGCTGTTTATACAGCGCCATGAGGGCCTGCGTCTGCTTCTCGCGGTCGTTCTTATGGAGCTCCTGGATTTTCCGAACTTCCGGCTGGATGCGCTGCATCAGCATCTGCTGTCGAGCACCTTTATGAAAAAACGGGTAGAGGATCAGGCGGACGACGATGGTGACGAAAATAATCGCGAACCCGAAATTCCGCGCCGCCACCGTCTCGTAAAAATAGACGAGGAGGTTGAGAATCGGGTGGTAAAAGACGAGGTTAAAAAAATAGCTCATGTGTTAGCTTCTCCTGAAACTGTCTTTTGGTAAGACCGTTCACCTTGGAAAAAAGGATGACGAGGACGTCGTGCGTTTCCGCGGGCGAACCCGCGCCCCTTGGCGCAGGACGCTCGGGCAATGCCCTTAGGATTCCCATCGTTTGGCGCTTCCAGAAATTCCGCTTCGCGGCGCTTTTATGGACCGCCGTGCCCGCCACGACCCCCGCGCGCCATTTTCCCATGCCGTTCTTCTTCGCCTTTACGGAAAAGAATGGCGTGGCGGCGGTTCGGTATCCTCCCTGCCGGAATTCGCGCCCCGGAAGCCTCGAGAAGCGCATCTTAAGCGGGGGTTGGCTACGCGGAAAGCCGCTTCCTTCCCTTTGCGCGGCGGCGCGCGATCGTCCGCCGGCCTCCCGGCGACCGCTGCCGTTTTAAGAAGCCGTGGGTCCGCGCCCTCTTTCTCTTCTTTGGATTATAGGTTAACGACATTAGTGCAATGCTACCATAAAACCCCGCAGTGCGCCAGCCGCCGCCGGCCGCCGACACCCCGTCGAACAGGTTATGCACAAACCGTACACAAAAACTTTCTATTTGACTCTTTGACGGGGGAAGCGTATGAAGTAAGATAAGTTGAAACTTTTATGGATCTCGATAAACTCTGGCAATCGACGATGGGGGAGATGGAGATCCAGCTTTCTAAGGCTAATTTTTCAATGTGGCTTAGGAATAGCAGGCCGCTTGATTGGCGCGAAGGCACGCTTTACGTTTCTCTTCCTAGTACGTTCGCAAAAAATTGGGTTGAGGACAAGTATTATAAGAATATTCTGGGCATCCTCCGCAATACGGACAGCTCCATTAAGAAGGTTGAGTTCGTGATCAATCAGAAGGCGCAGGCTCAAAAGACGGCTCCGGCCAACAATGCGCCCGAGGCCGCCGCGGGCGGCCTTGAATTCGGGAGCGCCGAGCTGGAAACCAACCTTAATCCGCGGTATACGCTCTCTTCGTTCGTCGTGGGCCCGTCGAACGAGCTCGCATATACCGCCGCGAAGGCAATTATCGAAAAAATAGGGAAATATAATCCGTTCTTCATCTATGGCGGCGTCGGCCTTGGTAAAACCCACCTCATCCAGGCAATAGGCAACGAGATCGTTTCCAAATACGACCGTAAAATCAAGCCGAAGTACATCCCCTCGGAGCAGTATACCCGCGAAGTCGTCTGGGGCCTCCGCAACGACCGCATAGAGAGCGTGAAGAAAAAATATCGGGACGCCGACGTCCTCATTATCGACGACATCCAATTCATCGGCGGCAAGGAAAAGACCGAGGAGGAGTTTTTCCATACCTTCAACGCGCTCTATGAGAGCAACAAGCAGATTATCATCTCATCCGACCGGCCCCCGCAGTCCATCCCCACGCTTGAGGCGCGGCTCAGATCGCGCTTTGAGGGCGGTTTCGTCGCCGATATCGGCTATCCGGAATACGAGATGAGAGTCGCGATTATACAGAGCAAGCTCCAGGAGGCGGGCCGCTCCCTCCGCGAAGACGTCGTGGATCTTATCGCCCGCCGCCTTAGGAAAAACGTGCGTGAGCTGGAAGGCGTGCTGAAAAAACTCGTATTCCTCCAGGAACAGAAGGGCGGCGAGGTTTCGCGCGCCGCGGCGGAAGACATTATCGACAAGGCGGTGAAGAATACCTCGAAGCAGGTGGGTGACGCACAGATACTTAAGGCGGTCGCCGAATTTTTCAACGTCACCATCGAGGATATCGTAAGCCACAACCGGAGAAAGGAAATCGTCGAGCCGCGGCAGATCGCAATGTATCTACTTCGGGAAATCTCGGACCTTTCATACCCATACATAGGGGAAAAGATGGGGAGGGATCACACCACCGCGATCCATTCCTATGAAAAGATTAACCAGGAAATCAACAGGAACTCATCCTTAAACCAGAAGATATTAACAATTAAGGATATTATTTATAAAAGCTAGTTCCTTGTTAAATAGCACTTATCCACTAAATTCAACCGCTTAATAATAACAATAAGTATTTATATAAAATATATATTATAACTACCATGCAATTCATCGCGCTAAGATCGAACGTGAAGGACGCCATATCCACCATCGAGAGGGCTTCCGGGGAGAATCTCAACCTTCCAATCCTAAGAAACGTCCTTATTTCCATAACGGACGCCATCTCCTTCACCGCGACAAACCTTGATATTTCAATAACAAGCCGCCTTTCGGGGAAGGTCATAGAGAAAGGAAACATCACCGTGCCGATCGCGCTACTTTCGAACCTTATCAACAACATCCAGGGAGACCGCCTTAATTTCGAGAAAAAAGACGAATCACTTACGATAAAAACCGATAACTATCAGGCGACCATACAAGGAATCCCCGCGGAGGAATTTCCGGTAACGCCGCAGGTTGGCGGCGGCGGCGAGACCTTAGGGATAAAAGGCGCGCTTCTTAAGGACGCGCTCCAAGAAACCATAGTTGCCGCGCAATTCTCCGACCTCCGGCCGGAACTCAACACCATACTTTTCGATTTTGCGCTGGACACCATAAAACTCGTCGCGACTGACGGATTCCGCCTGGCGGAAAAAACAATCCCGCAAAACCTTTTCAGCTCGTCGCATAAGGAACCGTTTAAGATCCTAATCCCGCTGAAAACGGGCCAGGAGGCCGCGCGCATAATAAAGAAGGATGAGATGGTGAAGATTTCTCATGGCGAGAGCCAGGTCGTTTTCAGGACCGATGGCGCCGAGCTTATCTCCCGCCTCGTTGAGGGCAGTTTCCCCGACTACCTCCCGCTGATACCCAAAGAGTTTTCGCTCGAGGCTGTCGTCAACCGCGAAGAATTCCTTAACGCCATAAAGCTCGCAAGTATCTTCGGGCAGAGGACGAATGAGGTAAAGATCGCGGCGGCGGCGAACAAAAAAGTCATCGAGGTAAGTTCGTCGGATCAGTCGCTCGGCGAGAACAGCTACCTTATTCCCGCAAAAATCAAAGGGGACGCCGCCGAAACGTTTTTTAACTGGCGCTATCTGGCCGACCCCGTGCGCGCCATGGAGGGCGAAGAGCTGTTTATCGGGCTGCAGGAAGAGGGGAACCCGGCGCTTCTTCGCCCATCGGGGGACGCGTCATACCTTTATATCCTGAAGCCGATTCTAAAATCATAGGCGCCGCTAAGGCGCGGCCGCGGGCGATACCGAGGCCGACGGGCCTGCGCCTTGGCCCTGGGCGCCGCTCGCCGCGCCGCTTACGGGAACCGGCTGGTTGTACGTCCCGTAGTTCGGGAAGTTTTTCGATGCCCATGCCTGCACGGCCGCTTCCCAGTTGCGGAACTGCGGGTCGGCATTCGGATCCGTCGGGGGCGGCCCCAGCGGGTCGGCGGGGTTAACGTAGTAGAGAATGGAATGCAATTGGTTTTGGTAAGTATAATTCCCGTTCAGGATCGGTTTCGTGGTCGTTACGGGACTCGGGGCGGGGAACGATTCCGGCGGGAACTCCTTGAGCGCGCTCTCCATGAACATGTGCCACATCGGCACCGCGGCAAGCAAACTTGAACCGTTGCGTTGCATGGGTGTGTTGTCGTTATTCCCCGCCCATACGGAGGCGACGAAGTTCGGCGTATAGCCAGACGCCCACGTGTCGCGGTAGTCGTTCGAAGTCCCCGTCTTCAGCGCGACGTCGTACCCCGGGACGGTCGTAAGCCCAAGGCCCGACTTAAAGAGCCCGCTCCTCGCGACCGGATCCGAGAGGACGTCATTCACTAGGCGGACGGATTGCGGGTCGGCGACCCGCGTCGCCTTGTCGGTGTACGACTCGAGAATCTTTCCGTCAGGCGCCTGGACCTGGAGCACCATCGATTGCGCGTGCTTCACGCCGTCGTCCGCGAGCACGGAATAGGCCTTTGCGAGGTCGACGAGGCGGACCGCGCCGCCGCCGAGCACGAGGGAAAGCCCATATTGGTCGGGGCTTGTAAGCGTTTTAAGGCCGAACGCCTGCATGTTCGCGATGGCGGGCTTCATGCCGGCGAGATAGAGCGTTTTCACCGCGGCGACATTCACCGACTGCGCGAGGGCGTCCCGCATGGAGATGGGCCCCTGGAAAGGATCGAAATCAGTCGGGTGGAAGCAGAGCTTGTTTATAGAATTCATGTCGGGCACCTCGGGGCACGCGGGGTTCGTGCTGAACTCCGTGGGAACATCCCATAGCACCGTGTCCGGCGTATATCCTTCCTGGAAGGCGGTGAGATATACGAATGGCTTCAGCGAAGAACCTGGCTGACGGAGCGCCTGAGTCGCAACGTTGAAATTCGGCTCAAATTTACAGTTCACGCCCGGGGTGCATCCGACGGGGAGCGACGAAGAAGCGAAATAGTTCCGCGAGCCGACCATCGCGAGGATCTGGCCGGTAGTGGGGTCTTCCGCGACAAGTGCCGCGTTGTACCCGCCGTAAAGTTCCTGATTCCTTGCGGCTCCCCATGCGACCGCCTGCTCCGCATCCTGCTGGAGGTTCCAGTCGAGCGTCGTGATCACCTTCAGGCCGCCGGTGTCGACCATCGCTTCGCCGTATTTCTTCACGAGATAATCTTCGACGGCGAGGACGAAATGAGGAGCCTTAATAGCCTCCGATGAGCGGGGCTGAAACGAATATTTATACTTCAGCGCCGCGCCGAGCTCGGGCTCCGTTATTTCCCCGAGCGCGTACATGCGCTGGAGCACGAGATGAGCGCGGGCGACGAGCTCATCCACGTGGCTGCCCCATGGCGAGTAATAGCTCGGCGCTTGGGGGAGCGCCGCAAGGAGCGCGCTCTGCGGGAGGTTCAATCCGGTGACGGGTTCGCCGAAATACGCCTCGCTCGCGGCTTCAACGCCGGAGATATTCGGCCCGTACGGCGCCTCGTTCAAATAGAGATCGAAAATCTGGTCTTTTGAATAGTATTGGTTCAGCCGGATTGCGAGGATGAGCTCTTTGAGCTTCCTCGTAATGGTTCGGTTGTCGTTAAGGAACGCGGTCCGCGCGAGCTGTTGCGTAATCGTCGAACCGCCTTCGGCGAACGAGCCGGTCGTGACGTCGACGAGGAATGCCCGGAGGATGCCCTGGAGGTCGAATGCGGGTTCGTTATAGAAATTGGAATCTTCAATGGCGAGCGTCGCGTCTTTAAGGGATTGCGGAACCTGGTCGAAAGGCACGACGGTTCGCTGGGCGCCCCCCGAGCTGTTAATTTGGTAGAGGAGGATGGTGCCCGTGCGGTCGTATATCCTCGTGGACTGGCTCAGGTTATCGTTCTGGTTGATGATTTCGGCGAAGGTGGGGAGCGTTTCCACGAAGTAAAGGGCCATCAAGCAGACGACGATAATAAGCGACGCGGCCACAAGCCCCGTAATACGGAGCCATCGGTGGCGGCGGATCCTGCGTATTCCGTTCGCGCTCTGCATTACCATATATTACCAAATGAAAACAGCCTCCCCTACGCCATGTTCAGGCAGGGAGGCTGTTTTCGCTGAGTATATACGGTTTAAGCCAATTCGGAGCCTTCTTCGTCGTCGCTGCCGTAGCCGTCGTTTCCGCTGTCCGGCGTGGTGCTCGAGCCGCTCTCGAGGTCATCATCGCTGTCTCCCCCGGAGTCGCTCTCATCGCTTCCCTCGTCGCTCAATGGGACAAAAGCGTCCACGAGATCGAATTTGGTTTCTGTCGTCATATAATACTGGTGTTCACGACCTTTAATTTTCCCTCAGTATAGGAAAGAAACGTCGCGTGTCAATCCCGCGCAATCCCCAGGCGGCAAGCCATGATCGCGAGGGCAAGCGCGTCGCTCGCATCGTCAATGACGTCAAGGCCGCGCTCGCCGAGAATAAGGCGCACCATTTTAAGCACGGCGTTCTTGTCGGCGGAACCATAACCCGTGACGCCGAGCTTCACCTCGTTCGGGGCATACTCTTTTATCGGCACGTTGCATTCTTTTATCGCGAGAAGAATGGCGCCGCGCGCCTGGGCGACCGCCATTGCCGTTTTCCGATTTTTTGCGAAGAAGAGCCGCTCTACGCCGACCACGCCCGGCCGGTATTTTTTTATAAGCTTTTCGACGCCGCGCCTCACCTCCTGAAGCGCTTCCGCGTCGCCGGTGGCTGCGCCGTGCGCGCGGCTTTTAATATCGAGGATGCCGGCCGCGATAAAGGTAGCCGCGCCCCGTTCGTCTTTCACTACGCCGTAGCCGATTCTCTTCGTCCCGGGATCGATGCCGAGCGCGATCATATTTCTCCCGCCGCTTGACCTTCGGCGTTCGTCGCGACTTCCTGGACGATATCGTGGCCTTCCAGCGCTTCAATGAGCGCAGAGAACCCCTTCTGGTCCTCGGCGGGGATCTTCTGGGGAAACTTCGCTTTCCATCCGCTTTCGCCGCCCGCGCCCGGGGCCTCGAATGCCCATCTGACACTGCCCGGCTCCGCCCATTTCCCGCCGCGCTCTTTTAATATTGTTTTAATCTCCTGTACGGCGCGGTTTTTGTTGTCGCTTACGGCGCAGATTATTATCGCCGCGCCGCCCGGGCCATAGGCCTCGAAAATAAATTCCTCGATGCCCGCGCCCGCTTCGGATGCGCGCTTTACCGCACGCTCGATATTCTCCTGCGGGACATTTGCCTCCCTTGCCTTCGTAACCGCAGTCCTGAGGCGCGGGTTGAAGTCCGGGTTCGGCTCGGATTTCGCCGCCGCGGTGACGGCCGCAAGAAGCTTTGAGAACGAGCGCCCGCGCTTCTGGTCCACGATTTCTTTTTTATGCTTTATCCCCGCCCAATGAGAGTGTCCTGACATGTCGCATGGATTATATCGCCGATTTTAGGCAAAAAAAAGCGCCCCCGGCAATAAGCACGGGGGCGACAGAGTTACTTTTTCTTAGCTATCGCCGCAGGCGGCGGCAGCTGGAAAAGGGCGGTTACTGCGGCTCGGACTGCCGCGGTGCTGGGGTCGCCGCGAAAATAGGAGCGGTTACCCCAGTTGTTGTAAGAGCGGATGGCGACGTAGCCGCCTCCGCCCTGGTAGAGGACAAACCCGACTCGACGCTCGGCCGAGCGTCGGGGGTCGACGACTCCCGTGACGGGGTTTACCATCGTCACGGAAACCTCGAACTCTCCCTCCTCAGAGAACTGACTCCCCGAGGTCGCGAAAGAGGCGAGGGAGAACCCGCTCCCTCCGGCGCCGTATCCGCCGCCAATTTGTCGGACCGAGATATACACGATCCGGAATATGGCGGGAGGGTGCGCCTGGCGGCCGAACCGGCCGATCAGCGTCGGATCCGAAAATTCGAACCCGATATCCGATAGCCCCTGGGCGAGTACGGGATCTAGCGACTGCTGGCTTGCGCCAGCAATCTGTGCAAGCTGTATTATCTCGCCCGGCTTACTCGCCGGCGCGATTGCGTGGTCGTACTGGCTGTACAACCGCGGCGCCACGCACTTTTTATTCCGGGCCGTAATCGCGCCGAGAACGGCGCCGGCGCCGGCGCCTATCGCCGCGCCGCTGTATCGATGTTGCGGCGACGCTACGGCGCCGATAATGGCACCGAGGATCGCGACAACTCCGGCGTGCGCGGCGCGCTGTTTAGTCGTCGGCCCGCACGTTTGCGCCATCGTCGCCTGGGTCATGGTTGCGGCCGCCACAATGGCGGCCAAGAAAAATACAGAGATTTTGAGCTTCATGGCCTTCTCCCTTGTGGCGTCGCCCGCCACAGACGGTTAGGTTTCACTTGTTAAAGTGCGCTCATATTATAGCAATCGCATTAATATTTGTCAATCCCATTTAACAGACCATTAAAGAACGGTAAAATAAAGCGAAATGGCTGACGTTCAGGCAAACGATCTTAAGGCGCGGCTTGAAAAACTGCGGCGCGACGGAGAGGAGCGCTCGGCCCGGCGCCTTGCGGAGAACACCAAGCTTCCTTACGCCGATCTTTCAAGGACGCCGATTTCGCTTGACGCGGTGCGCGCGATTCCCGAAGGCGAAGCGCGCGACGCGAAGATCGCCGGCATCGAGCTCAAGGCGCGGGCGCTCGCAGTGGGAGCGGTGAATCCCGAATCGCCCGCGACCAAAGCCGCGATCAAGAAGCTGGAAGGGGAAGGTTACGGCGTCAGGGTTTTCACGGTGTCTCCGTCCGGGCTCGAGACGGCATTCGGATATTATAAATTCATAAAACCGGCGGAAAAGCAGATTACGGGGAAAACGGAAATTACAAAGGGACGGCCGGAAGAGCTTCGCGCCAAATTCGACGATTTCGCCGCAGTGAAAAAAGAATTCGAGGGCATGGATTTCGCCGCGGTCTCTCCCGCGACGCTCATCGAAACCCTCCTCGCGGGCGCCCTCGCGCTCCGCGCGTCGGACATCCATGCGGAAGCCGGCGAGCATGCGGCGAAAATCCGCTACCGGGTGGACGGGCTTCTGCACGATGTCTTCGGCGGCATCCCGCCGCACGCGTACCAATCACTCGTGTCGCGCATCAAGCTCCTCTCCGGGATGAAGCTCAATGTCCGCGACGAAGCGCAGGACGGGCGGTTTACCATCTCCGCCGCGGGGAATGAAATTGAAATGCGCGTTTCGATCATCCCGGCGGAATTCGGCGAGACGATCGTGATGCGCATTCTCGATCCCTCGGGAACCCGCGCGGGCCTTGCCGACCTCGGCCTCCGGCAGGACAACCTCGCGCTCGTAAAGAAACATCTCGCGGCGCCGAACGGCCTTATCCTCAACACGGGCCCGACGGGATCGGGCAAGACCACGACGCTCTACGCGTTCCTGCGCGACCTGAACAGCCCGGAGCTGAAAATCATCACCCTTGAGGACCCGATCGAATACAGGGTTGAGGGGATAGAGCAGACGCAGGTGGACGAGGAGGCGGGGTATACCTTCGCGAGCGGCCTCCGTGCCATCGTGCGCCAGGACCCCGACGTGATCCTGGTGGGCGAGGTGCGCGACCTTGAGACGGCGGACATCGCCCTGCAGGCGGCTTTGACCGGCCACCTCGTGCTCTCGACGCTCCACACGAACGACGCCGTCGGCGCCGTGCCGCGGCTTATCAATCTCGGCGTGAAAGCGGTCTCCATCGGGCCCGCGCTTTCGCTCGCGATCGCCCAGCGCCTTGTCCGCGTGCTCTGCCCCGACTGCAAGAAGCCCGCACCGCCGGATCCCGTGCTCGCGGAGAAGATAAAAAAGCTTCTCGACCGGCTTCCGGATAAAATCGATAAAAAAGGGTACGGAAACCCCGCGCTCTACACAGCTTCGGGCTGTACAAAGTGCGGCGGCATGGGGTATAAGGGGAGAGTAGGGATCTTTGAATTTTTAGAAGGCGGTCCGGATCTGGAGATCACGATATTGAAAGAGGCATCGGAGGTCGCGCTCCACGAGGTGGCTCGCCGGCAGGGCATGGTCACCATGCAGGAGGACGGGATCTTGAAAGTCATCGAAGGCAAAACGACCCTCGAGGAAGTAGAGGGCGCGACCGGCCAAATCGAGTGGTAACTGGCTCAAACCTGGGGGCAAATTCCTCGCGAAAGGATTTGTGTTCTCTTTTATCTTGGATAAAAGAGGATAGAGTCGCTCAAAGGAGAGAACCAGCCGGAACCGGTCCGTCCTGAAGATTTTAGAGATAACTCCCGCCCCCAGATTTGAATCAGCTACAGCCTTAGATTACGGCGCTAATGTTAGCATACCGCAAAAACTTTGTCAAGTATGAAGAATGTTGCCAATCGCAAGACGGCGGGCGCGGAAGCGGCCCGGGACGACCAGGCGATAGACGTCACTCTGCGTCCAGTCGCGTGGGATGATTATATCGGCCAGGAGAAAGTCAAAGACAACCTCCGCGTAATTCTTAAAGCGGCGAAGGGGCGCGGCGAAGCGGCGGATCATCTCCTTTTTTCCGGGCCGGCGGGGCTCGGGAAAACGACGCTCGCGTATCTCGTGGCGCGGGAGCTGGGCGGCCTCGTGAAGACCACCTCGGGGCCGGCGCTCGAAAAAACTGGCGACCTCGCCGCGATACTCACCAATCTGAATCCCGGCGAGGTGCTTTTTATAGACGAAGCGCACCGCGTGAACCCCTCGATCGAGGAAGTGCTTTATCCCGCCATGGAATCTCGGAAATTGCACCTGGTCGTGGGGAAGGGGCCGTCCGCGCGGACGCTCTCGCTCGACCTCCCGCCGTTTACGCTTATCGCCGCGACGACGCGCGAGAACCTGCTTTCCCAGCCGCTCCGGTCGCGGTTCGGCGCGACGTTCCGGCTCGGATATTATACGATCGAGGATATTAAAAAAATCTTAAACCGGTCGGCAAAGATTCTCGGCGCCGAGGCGACGCCGGAGGCCGTCGGAGTCCTCGCGCGCGCGGCGCGGGGCACGCCGCGCATCGCGAACCGCCTCCTGCGACGCGCGCGCGATTTCGCGGAAGTGCACGGAGCGCCGGTCATCGACGAGGCGGCGGCGCGGAAGACGCTTGAAATGCTCGACGTGGACGAGGCAGGGCTCGAGCCGAACGACCGCCGGCTCCTTCTCACGATCATAGAGAAATTCAACGGAGGCCCCGTGGGCATCAATACGCTCTCCGCCGCGCTCTCCGAGGAGAGGGGCGTGATCGAAGACATTTACGAACCGTATTTAATGACGCTCGGATTCCTCCAGCGGTCATCCGCGGGACGCATCGTCCTCCCCGCGGCGTACAAACATTTAAAGATAAAAGGCCGCGATGAGCTGCTCTAGCGCGGGAACGCATAGGATGTTTAAACCAGTCCCAATGAACCGGAGAGGAGCCTTCACTCTTATCGAGCTCCTCATCGTGATCGCCATCATCGCGATCCTGGCCACGGTCGTGATCCTCGCCCTGAACCCCGCAGAGCTCCTCCGCAAGAGCAGGGACTCGACCCGCCTCTCGGACATGGCCGAGCTCCAGCAGGCCCTCACCCTCTATGCCGAGGACCAGGGAAACTTCTCCCTCGCGACCTCCGGCGTGACCTACCTCTCCCTCCCCGACCCCACGGCCACCTCAAGCGCAGGAACGAACTGTTCCGGCCTCGGGGGCTACTACTCAGGAGGCAACTTCCACTGTCCCGAAGGAGCGACGGTGAGGAACGTAGACGGCACGGGCTGGATCCCCGTGGACTTCAAGGCGGCCTCTTTCGGTTCCCCCTTCGGATCCCTCCCCATAGACCCAATCAACAGCTCTTCCTCCGACCTCTCCTACGCCTTTGAGACGAATGGGGCGACCTTCAAGATATGGGCCACCCCCGAATCCCAGGCATATCTCTCCGAGGGAGGGGCGAACCCCGGCATGTTCGAGACGGGCGACAATCCGAACCTCGACGGCGGCAAGTACTGGGTTCTCGTCCCCGGGAACTCTACCTTCGGCACGAACAACTTCTGGGTCATGAAGTATGATGCCGTCTGCTCGGATGGGAACGGGAACTATATCAACGACAACAACACGGGCTACCAGACCTACTCGAACTCCGGCGAGCCATGCACATCGGCGAACGGAAGGCAGATCGCTTCCTTGCCTGGCGGATGGCCCATTGCGAACATCGACCATACCGACGCCGTCTCCTACTGCCAATCCATCGGCGCCCATCTCCTCACAAATGATGAATACACGACGATCGTGACGAACGCTGTGGACCAGGCATCCAACTGGTCGGGCGGCTCCGTCGGATCCGGCTATATCTACTCGGGCCACAATGACAATGTGCCGGGAAACGCGAGCGTGGCCTCTAGCAACGATTCCCAGAATTGCGTCGGCACTGACGGCCCCGCCTCCTGCGGCGGCACGGGATCGAATGCGACTCAGATCCGTACCTACACCCTTTCGAACGGCTCGGTCATCTGGGATATGGCGGGCAATGTCTGGCAACTTGTGCAGCGGAGCACGATGAACCAGGGCGACAATACGAACACCATTACGCCGCCCACCTGTTCGAACGGCACCGTCGGATGGGAATGGTGCGAGTGGAATTCCACCGCTCCTTACGTGACTGCCTACAATGATTCTTCCTTCAGTGCAACGACCGTCGCTCCACCGAACAACACCTGGACGAGCGCCCAAGGAATGGGCCAGCTTTATACGTATGGCAGCGGCGCCAATCAGGGAACCAATGCGTTCCTCCGCAGCGGCGCTTGGTACAATGGCTCGGCTGCTGGGCCCTTCACGTTGTACCTGGATTGGTACACCGGCGATACGGACGGCAGTGTGGGGTTTCGCTGTGCCCGGTAGCCGCCCTGTAGATATCTGAAATCTATCTACCTAAGAATTTGATTTTTTACGGAAATGCTCGATGACCTTGTAATTTACCAGAAAACATACGATTTTCTGC
>JAKAUM010000006.1 GCA_021827685.1 bacterium | reverse complement strand
TATAGACGCGCGTTTCGATGATTTTTTTTCCGCGCGCGCGCCGAAAAAGCGATTCGCCGAGATAGGAATCAAAAATCCCAGGGAAGATCGTCAAGAAATGGAATCTTGCGCGCGGCCGCCCCGCCCGCGCCGCGCCGCTACTGCGCACCGGGCTCCGTTTTTTCATCCGCATGCCCTTCATCTTTTTCTTTTTCGCGCGGTTCCGGCGGCTCCGGCGGTTCCGGCGGTTGCGGCTCAAGGGACTCCCGTATGGCGCGCCTCAATGCGCCGATATCCACGGCGGGCTTTGGAAACTGTTTCGGCTGCAGCGGCCGCGGTGCGGCCGCGCGCGCATCCGCAGGCGCTGCCGGATTTCCTGCGGCGGACACCGGCGGGTTCGATACCGGAAACGGAGCGCCTTCCGCGGTCGGCGGCGCAGGCAGTACGGGCGGCGCGGGCGGTGCGGATGGAGGAACGGGAGAATGCGCCCCGCGGCTCTCCGCGGGCAGGCGCCGGGGAGCGGACGGCCCGTCGGGAATCCGGCGGAGAGGATGGATCCGCGGCCCGCCGCCGCTCGCGGCCGGCCCGTTTGCGTTCCGCGGCGCAAGCACGCTGTCCAGGCGCCGCTCCCCCTGCCGCCCCGTTTTTTCGCGGATCATGTCCTCTTCCGTCGCCTGCCATTCCCCCGCAATGCGCTCTTCGACGACGCGGCGCGGCGTCCCATAGTGCATCCGAGTATTCTGGATGATGACGTCGCGGCGGGATGCAAGCGGCGGCTGTTGGGGCGGCAAGGTCGCCGCGGAAAACGGCCGCGACGCGACGCCGTCGATCATGAGCTTTACGTATACGCCCGCCTTCGGCAGATTCACGAGATCCTGCTGGAGGAATTCGGGCATGAATTCCTTTTCGAGAAACTCCGCGTCCGCCGCGCCGACGCGGAACGTGACGATGGTGCCGACGTTTCCGAACACCGCGTCGCGCACCTTCGCGTTTCCGTCTCCCGATACGAGCTGGCCGATATACTGGTGCGCGAGCACCAGGCTCAGACGGTATTTCCTCGCCTCGGAAAGGATGCTCGCGAAAGATTCCGTCGCAAAATTCTGGAACTCGTCCACGTAGACGAAGAAGTCGCGGCGCTTTTCCTCGGGAATGTCCACGCGCGACATGGCGGCAAGCTGGAGGCGCGTGATGACCATCGCGCCGAGGAGGGCGGAATTGTCCTCGCCCATTTTCCCCTTTGAGAGGTTTACGATGAATATCTTCCCGGAATCCATGATGGTGCGCATATTGAGCGAGGAGCGCGGCTGGCCGAGAATATTCCGGATCAGAGGATTTGAAACAAACTGCCCGACCTTGTTCTGGATCGCGGCGAGCGCCTCGGTTTCAAGGCGCTGGGTATAGCGGGCGAATTCGTTCTGCCAGAACGCCTTGATGACGGGGTCCTTCAGGTTGTCCACGATCTTCTTGCGGTAGTTCGGTTCGGCGAACATGCGAAGAATGCCGAGCAAGGTCGAGCCCGGGTATTCGAGGAGCGCGAGGAGCGTGTTGTTCAGGATATATTCCATCCGCGCAGACCACGCGTCCGGCCATATCTTCTTGAAGACGCCCATAATGCCCGAAGCGACAAGGTGGCGGAATTCGGTGCCCACCTGCTCCATCGGGTTGAACGCGATCGGATTCTCCGTATCGGACGGATCGAAATAAATTACGTCTTCAAGCCGGTTTTCGGGAATGAAATCGAGAAGTTTCTCGGCGAATTCGCCGTGAGGATCCACGATCGCGACCCCCTTCCCCGAAAGGATGTCCGCAATCGCCATGTTCTCGAGCAGGGTCGTTTTCCCGACGCCGGTTTTCCCGACGATATATACGTGCCGCCGGCGGTCATCGAGCTTGATGCCGAATTTTTTCTTCAGCCCGCGCGCGTTCGTGACGCCGAGCGGGGTGATGCTGTCCCTTTCTTCGGGATTGATTCGCATGAAGGATTATTCGATGACGGGCAGCGCGGCCGGCGGCGTTCCCTTGCGCGATTCGACCTTCTCGAGTTCGCTCGTCGTCGTCGCCTGGATCGGGAAGTGGAAAATCGTCGCGAGCTCCTCGACGTTGAGGACGGAGGCGTGATGCGCGGGGAGAGTATGGCGGTAATGTTCATAGAGAAGATGACGCCGCCAGTTGAGGCGCGTCTGCTTGAAAAGGCCCCGGACGGCGTATCCCGCGGTCGTCGTGGGGCTGTTCGGCTTCAGCGAGTTGAGGTCCTGCGTATTGAACTGGCGCACGAAGCCGTGAATCGCCATAAGGTACTCCGGCTTTGAAGGCGCGTCCTTCTGCTCGAGATAGACGAACCGGACCGTCGCATTGAACGCGATCTTCGCGATTTTCTTCTGGATCGCTTCCGCGCGTTCTTTGTCGTGCGATGCGACGATAAAACTCATCTTTTGCTGCGGCGATTCCTTTTTCAACTGCGCCTCGCCGGGATGCTGAAACGGCGCCCTGAGCGCCTCGCCGAGCGATATGCCGAGATCGAGCGACGGGAAAGAGGCCTTTTTCTCCTCCCCTGTCTCCACCTTCAGCAGTTTTGCGATGGCCTTTTCGCCTTCCTTCTGGAATGCCTCTCCCGTGGGCACGAGGATGACCTGGTACCAGAGGCGTTCGTCGCCGCGCATCTTCGACATCGTCTCGAGGAGGCCGCCCATCGTTTCCACCCGCCGCTCCTCGATGGGATCTTCGAATGAAAGATAGGTCCGAATGGGGCGGTAATCCTCGTGCCGGAGGACTTCTTCGAATCCATCCAGCGTGAAATCTTTATTGGGTAGCATGTCCGGCATGCTTTCGAGATAATCTTCCGCCTCCGTGACCTCCGCATCCGGATACTGGCTGAAGACGGCGGCTTCCATCATATTGCGGTACCGAGCGGGAACACGGAGATAGAAATGACTTTCCCCCTCGTGCGCCACGAGCTCGAACGACATCCACGGCTCTTCCATGCCTTTCCAATATTTGTCCCAGAATCGGATGCCGTAGGAATACGGCGCGTGGGCGGCGGCGAAGATCTGCTCCATCGCTTTCGCCGTCTTTAGGTTGTTCTTCGGAACCTTGATTTCAAGGAGCTTGAACTTCAGGTTGCTGACGAACCTCCAATGCAGATAAATCTTCCATGATTCCCAGAGCACGGATAAAGCGATAAGCGGAAGGGCGATCCACCATATAGCATTCCAGACGGCCGCGATGCTCCGCGCGACCGGAATAAGCTGGGGAGGAATGCCGAAAAGCTCCGTAAGAAATTGAGCCATGGATGTACCCTGTTATTCTATCAAAGTTTCCGGCATGGCATGCGGCAGGCCGGAGGCGGCGGGCCCCGGCGGGGCCGGACTACGACTCCCGGATGCGATAGCGCCCGTCCGACATGCGCTCGAAGTGGCTCCTGTTCTGGAGATTGATGAACACCGTGTTCGGCTTGAAGAAGCGGCGTTTCGCGACGGCGGCGAGCACCTCGTTCGGGCGGAGCGGGCCCTCGCTCTTCAGGATGCGCGCGATCACTTCCCGCGCGGTGCCCGGCTCGTATCCGCGCTCGCGGAGTCCGTACATGCCGCGGCCCACAAGCACGAATCGGTCATCCTTGATGAGTTCGTTATGGACGGTGGGCGCGAGCGCGATCTGCGCGCTGAAGCCCGCCTTGTTGATATGGCGCGCGATGTCCTCGAAGTGCAGGGGTTCGCCCTGCTTCTTCATGACAAGATAGATTTTGTCCCGCACGGTGGACGGGCGGATCTCCGGCCATTCGCGCAAGCCGATATCGCCGTAGGGATTTTTCATCACGTGCTTCGCGACGGCGAGATAGCATCCGGCGGACGACGCCGCTTCCGGTTTGGACTTCATAAAACCCGCAAGGTGAGCCTCATAGGACTCCCCCAGCACTCCGTTCTTATGGGCGCGGAGATAATCGACCCAGTTCGAGATGAAAGATTTCGCCGTCTTCAGTTCTTTCGGGCTTGAGTAATAAAACGGGTGGAACTCGCCGTCTTCGCGGTAAAGCTTCCATGCGCCGGACGCCTCGGCGAAAAAGTCGACGTGGTTCGGGCCGATCCCCTTCGCGAGCGACGCCGCGTACTCCGCCGCTTCGGAGCGCCGGACTACGCCGCCCCGCGCCGCGAGGAATTTTTTCATCTTCTCCACGAACAACGATGCGTCGGAATTCTTCGCGACGTTCGCGGAGGCAAGGCGCACTCCCGCCGCCTCGATCTGCCGGACGCGTTCGCGGGTAATGCGCAAGCGCCCCCCGATCGCGGCAAGCGTTTCCGCGCCTCCTCCTTTTTCCATGCCGAAGCGGGCCAAAAGCACTTCCTTCTGGCGCGGCTTCAAGCCCGCAAGCGCGGCATTCACTATTTTCGGTATCTGTGCCATAACGGGATTATTATAATCAATTCTATCTTATTTGTGAAGTCCGGTCAACCCGCGCGGCGCTATGGCTCGTTCTTCGGCTTCAGAAGCGCGAGCATGGGGCTTGCGATAAAAATAGAAGAGTAGATGCCGGTCGTTACCCCCACGAGAAGCGTCAGGATGAAATAGCGGAGGCTGGAAGGGCCCACGACAAGCAGGGCTACCAGCACGAAGATAAGCGCAAGCGAGGTGTTCACGGACCGCGCCAGGGTCTGATTCACGCTCTCATTCACCACTTCTGCAAAAGGCTCCTTCCTCCGCCGCGCCATGAGATTCTCCCGGGTGCGGTCGAATACCACGATCGTGTCGTGCACCGAAAAACCCATGACGACGAGCAGTGCCACGATGGAGTTCGTGTCGATTTCTACGTGAGCCACGTGGCCAAGCACGGCGAGCATGCCCGCCGGGATGGAAACGTCGTGAAAAAGCGTAAGGAGGGTTACCCAGCCGTATTTCCACGAACTTACGGGGCGCGAAGCCTTTCGGAACGCGAAGGCGACGTAAAGCGAAACGCCGATGAGGACGAGGATGATCGCGATGATTGCGTTCTTGCGCAAGGCGGCGCCGACCGACGGGCCGATGGACGAAAAACTCAGCTCCGTGAACGAAGGCCACTTGGCCTTCACGAGCGTAAGATACTGCTGGTGCACCGCCTCGGAGACGGTATTAAAACGCGCGAGGAAAGATTGGTTCGTCGTATCTTCCGTAATCGTCGCGCCGTGGACGCCGAGGTTCTGCGAGAAGAAGTTCTGTACGGCGGAGAGGGACGGCTGATGTACGGGAACCTGGAACTCCCAAAGCGACCCGCCGACGAATTCAGGGCTCTGCTTGAAGCCGTAAAATCCGATCGCAAGCAGGGCCGCGCCCACGAGGATGCCGGAAACGATAAACCAAATTTTCTTATGTCCTACGATGTTATACATGCTTTGGGGCGAGCATCGCCGGTTTCGCGTCTTTCATGAATGTCCTGAGGAAAAGCCGCGTCGTCGTAATGGCGCTGAACAAGCTCACGAGCACGCCGAGGAGGAGCGTCAGCGCGAACCCCTGGACGAAGCTCGAGGTGAAATAGTAAAGAATGACGGCAGTGATGATCGTGGACACGTTCGAATCGCGGATGGAAGGCCACGCGCGGCGGAACCCTTCCTCGATCGCGGAATGCTTCTGGAGGCCGCGCTTCAGTTCTTCTTTAATGCGCTCGAAGATAAGGATATTCGCGTCGACGGCCATGCCGATCGTGAGGATGAAGCCCGCGAGGCCGGCGAGGCTCATCGTAACCGGAATAAGCTTGAAGACCGCGAGCGTAAGGGCGATGTAGATAATGAGCGCGAGCGACGCAAAGAGCCCGAGCAGGCGGTAATAGAAGAGCATGAAAAGCATCACGAGGATCGTGCCGAGGATCGCCGCGATAATCATCTCGCGGAGAGAATTCGAGCCGAGCGTCGGGCTTATCGTCTGCTGGGTGATGAGCGAGATCGGCGCGGGGAGGGCGCCCGCGTTGAAGCGCGAAACAAGCTGCTGGGCGCTTTGAATCGTAAAGTTGCCCGAGATGAGCGCCTTGCCGTTCGGAATGGCCTCCTGCACGATCGGCGCTTCGATCAGCTGGTTATCCAGGAAAATGGCGAGCGGCTTGCCGACGTTCGCCGCGGTCATCCGCGCGAAGATGCCTCCGCCTTCGGTATTGAAATCAACCTGTACTTCCGGCGCGCCGGTATTTTGGTCGAAGGTGAGCTGGGCTCCCGTGACGTATTGGCCCGTCAGGTTCGTATAGATATATTGCGTCCCGGACGCGTTCTGCTGGACTTCTCGAAAATCAAGAAGCGGCGTCTGCCCGATCTCGCTGATGGCCTGGCTCACGTTTTTTATCCCCGCAAGATCCACTATGAGCTGGGCGCTCTGGCCGGAACGGGACGTGTACACCTGCGGCTCGCTCACGCCGAAAAGGTTCACGCGCTTTTCGATCACGTCGCGCAAGCCGGCGACCACCGAATCCTGATTCGACGCCGCGACGTGAGAAAGGTCGATATTATAAACCAGATGGGCGCCTCCGACGAGGTCGAGGCCGAGGTGCCAGGGGCGCCACTGGGCGCCGAACCCGCGCGGCCATATGAAAAACCCCGCGAGTACTGCGACCGCCGCTATTATCGCTAAAAAAAGGCCCGGATGACGCCTCATTGCAGAAAATTATAGCAGGCCGCGAGTAAAATGCAACTTAAGCGCTCCGCAAAGCCGAATCGGCGCGTCCGCGCACGGATCGGGGCTATTGTCCGGAAGTCGATGTCGGCGCCTGCACCGACAAAAGCTCCACCGTAAAATGCAAAGTCGCGTTCGCCGGAATATGCGCCTGCGGAACGCCCTGCGCGCCGTACGCGAGATCCGGAGGGATCGTGAGCTCCCGCTTGCCGCCGACTCTCATATTGACCAGTCCGAGATCCCATCCTTTAATTACCTGCCCCACGCCAAGCGTAAAGGTAAACGGCTGATGGCGCGCGTAAGAACTGTCGAACACGGTGCCGTTATCCAGCGTCCCCGTATAATTCACGGTAATAACATCGCCGTCCTGCGCCGTCGCGCCGGAACCGACCGTAAGATCGTTGATTTTAAGGCCTTGCATGATTGCTGATTGGGCGCGCGCCGCGGCTTCTCCCGCCGCAACTTCGGCCTGCGACACCGCGCGGTTGTTTTCTTGATTGTACCACACCCCGGCCCAGAGCGCGGCGGCCGCAAGAATAAGGAAAATGATTATGGAAAATATGCGCTTCATAGGATTTTCGTCAGGATATTTTCGAACCCGGCGGAACTTCCTTGTCGGGCATAAGGAGGAACGGCACGCCGTCATCGCCGTGCGCGGCGAGCAGCATCCCCTGGCTTTCAAGCCCCATTAAAGTCCGCGGCTCGAGATTCGCGACAACGATGATTTCGCGGCCCACGAGCTCCTCGGGCGCATACGCATTGCCGATGCCGGCGACAAGCTGGCGTGTTTCGCCGAGGTCTATTCCGAGCTTCACGAGCTTCTCGGAACCCGGAACGCGCTCCGCGGCGACGATTTTCGCTACGCGGAGGTCAACCTGCCGAAATTCGTCAATAGTCATTGCGGAAGTATACCATACCCGCGCCCTAGGTCGATCCCATCCTCTTCTGAAGGCCTTGGGGGCGATGATCCGTCGAAGAAGCGTGTGAATCGCCGCCCAGGTCGCGCTTCAGGAAGTCGCGGATTTGAATCTTCAATGCGGAGACGCCGCTTGTTCCCGCGGATTGATCTCCGCTCCCGCGTTCTTTATGCGGCTTGGCTGCCGGAGAGGGCGGCGCAGCCGGATAGGCGGCCGGAGTCGAAGATGATATTGGGCCTGCCGCCGACGCCTCGCAGTGCTGAGTAAAAAGGCCGAGTACCGCGGCATTGTCGCGCAATTCGCTCTCCATGGCGGCCGATGAAGCGACAAGCGTCGAGAGAACCTGGCGGCATACGAAGGAAAGCCGTCCGCCCCGGAGCCCGGCTTTTTCGGTATCTTTTATTGAGGCGCCGATTTCCGCCCTGGCATCATCCGAAAGCGACGCGACCATATGATTCTCCGGGTGCCGCGCGGCGAGGGCTTGGAGCTCGGCCACCCGCCGCGCGGCAAACGACGCCTCGAGCGCCGCGCGCTCCCCCGTCGGGGCAACCGCAAGCCGGACATTCTCGTCGAACCGCTTAAAGGGATAAAGCGGGCTCCATGCGGGCACGTTCGCGGCATCCGCGTACACGGTAGCGCCGCCGGCGCTGATCGCCGCGATCGCCGCCGCCGCCGCAAATCCCCGCACCGCGAATGCGAACCATGTCGGACGAGCGGGCGCCGCAGGATAACGCGCATCGAACGCCGCAAGGAAATTGCGCCTTGCCTCATCCTTGAATTCCGCCGCCGGGTGGATTTTAAATTTCTTCATGCTTGAATGCGCGCTTGATTTTCTTTTTTATCCTGAGCGTGGCGATCCTGAGGGCGCCCTCGGTTTTCCCGAGGAGCTCCGCGATCTCGCGGTACGGAAGTTCCGCAATGTAGCGCAATTCAAAGAGCTCGCGCTCTTCTCCGTCCATAAGCTTCACGAACTCCCGCACCTGCCGATACCGGAGGCGGTCATCCATGTCGGGAAGCTCCTCGACCGCAAGAGATTCAACTGATGATTCTTCCATGGACGAAAACGGCCTTTCTTTTTTCGCGCGATAGTGGTCCACGAGGAGATTGCGCGCCATCTGCCAGAACCATACGGCGAACCGCCCGCGCGATTCGTCGAAGCTCCCCACTTTCTCCGCAAGGCGGAGGAAAACGTCCTGCGAGAGGTCCTGCGCCGTCTCCCGCTCGCCCGTGCGCGCGAAAAAGAACCCGTACGCTTTGGGCATGAGTTCGTTATAAAGCTTTTCGGCGGCCCTGCGGTCCCCCTTTTTCATCCGGACCGCGAGCGCCGTGAGCTCGTCATGCCGGCCTAGAATATGAAAGTCCATAGAAAAATACGCGTGAACGGACGAACTGTTACGTTCCCGCATTCTACCACGGCCGAGAAACGGTTTCGAGGCGGGAGTGCGCCCCGCGGCGCATCTTAAAAAAGATGCCGAACGGAAAAAAAAACCGTATAATGGTGGCGTGAAAAAGAAAGCCAGGGTCATAGTGTTCGCCGCAGGAGCCGCCATCGTCGGCACGGCGATCGTCGCCGGCGGAAGATATCCCCGCAGCCTTTCAATCGCCGGGGACCCGCTTTCTTCCGGCGCGGCGAACCCAGCCGTTCCCGCATCCGTGAATGTTGCCGCTTATGACGCGAAGCTTCTTTCGATTGCCAATCTTCCGCCTCAGCGCGACTGCGCGCCCGCGGCCTCTTCCTCCGCGCTCGCGACGGATACGGCAGGGACGCCCGCGGGCTCCTTCATCCCCGCAACGACGACCAAAACGTCCTTACGCAAGACGCCGATCCTCCCGCCGTGTCCCGTACCGCTCTGGCCGGTATGGGAAGCCGCGATTCCGGATGCGGGCGCCATTCTCCCCTTCAAGCGCATCGTCGCCTATTACGGCAATTTCTATTCCACCCAGATGGGCATCCTCGGCGAGTATCCGCCCGATGAAATGCTCGCGCGCCTCGCTTCGACCACCGCCATGTGGGCGGCGGCAGACCCCTCGACGCCGGTCGTCCCCGCCCTCGACTATATCGCGGTTGCGGCGCAGGCCTCGGCCGGGCCCGACGGCAAATACCGGCTGCGCATGCCGCCGAGCCAGATAGAAAAAGCGATCTCCCTGGCGGATGGAATCAACGGACTCGTGTTCCTTGACGTCCAGGTAGGGCTTTCGAACGTTGAAACGGAGGTGCCGCTCCTCGCGCCGTATTTAAAGCTGCCGAACGTGGAGCTCTCCCTGGATCCCGAATTCGCGATGCACAACGGCGAACGGCCCGGCACGGTGATCGGGACGCTTGATGCTTCCGACATCAATTTCGCCGCGCAGTTTCTCGCAAAGCTCGTTGACGAAAACCGCCTGCCGCCGAAAATCCTCGTCGTCCACCGATTCACGCAGGCAATGGTCACGAACTATCGCGCGATAAAGCCCCTGCCGGAAGTGCAGATCGTAATGGATATGGATGGCTTCGGCTCGCCCGCGAGAAAACTCAATACGTATCGGTATTGGATCGCGGGCCAGCCGGTCCAATTCACCGGCTTCAAGCTGTTTTATAAGAACGATTCGGTGATCGGAGGCCATCTCATGACGCCGGAGGAAGTCCTGCGGCTCTCCCCCCAGCCAAGCTATATCCAATATCAGTAGCCGCGGCGGCATGAACGCAAACGGCGGCTCATACGCCGCCGTTTGCACTGCGCCCGCGGAATCGCGGGGTGATCCGGGAATCTCCGCCCTAATCTCCTTCGCCGCCCCCGGAATCCGTTGAAGTTGAAGCCTGAGCCTGAGTCGGAACCGTGCTCGAGACCGAGACCGTAGTCGAAGCCGCACCGGCCGCATTCTCTATGCCCGGCGGCAAGCTTTCGCACTCCGGAACGATCGGAGCCCCGTCCTCCTTCAGCCATCCCGGCGCGATAAGGTGGCCCGGAGGCACGACGGCGCACAGGCGCTGCTCGCCCTCGCCGCCTCCCCCATTCTCGCTTTGATGCTCCTGTCCGCCGCTGTTTTCGCCTTCGCTCCCCCCGCCGGACGCATCCGTCGATGTCGCCGCGGTGACGGCGGTGCCGGTCGCCGCGCCTTCAAACTCAAGCGGATGCTCGCTGAGAAACCCGTTGAGCTTTTCACGCGTGAGCGGACCGACGACGCCCACCTGCGGCAAGCCGTTGTCCTCCTGGAAGCGCTTCACCGCGTCTTCGGTGAGCGGACCGAAATATCCCGTCACGAGCCCCTGCGGATAGACGCCCGGCTGGGCTGCAAGGAGCGCCTGGAGAACCTTCACCTGATCGCCCTGCGAACCGAGCGACAGCGACTGTGCGAGCGATGCCGTGACGCTCGCCTGCTGTTGCCTCAGGTTCTGCACCTGCTGCAAGAGGGCCTGGATTTGCGTCTGCAAACTCGCGATCAGGCTCAATTCTGTCTGAACGGTCGAACTCGCCGTCGTCGTCGCCGTATCGGCAAGCGATACCGCGGGCGTCACGGCAAGCGCGGCGCCCGCCATCGCCATCATGGCAAACCATGGAATTACCTTTTTCATCTTTATTTAATTATTTGTTTTCGACCTTGTATAATATAGATACGGCTCGACCCGCGTCGCCGTTATCCCGCGTCACCCGATAACGGCAAGGCAGGGCTCTCCGTATCTCTTTAAGGATATCATTCCAAGAAAAGGTCGAAAAGGCAAACCTATTTATCCAATGTCAACAACGGCAAAAGTAGCCCTGATCATCGTAATCATCGCAGTCGTCGCGGGAGGCGCCTATTGGTGGCTCGCGGGGCAGAATAATGCCTCGGCGCCGTCAGCACCGCCCTCCGGCAGTATTTCTTCGAATACCGCCGCCAACGCGCAGCCGACGCTTACGAGCGGCAATTCCAACGCCGATCTCAATCAGGACCTCGCAACCATTAACGCGCAGATGAACGGTTTCGCCACCGACTCGGCCAGCATGAGCCAATCGCTGAACGACCAGCCGGTCAGCCAGTCGCAGCTATAACATCGCCATGAATACCATGAAAAAAGTGCTTGTCGCGGTTTCTTCGATAGCGGCGATCGCCGGCGGAAGCGCAATGCCGGTACTTGCGGCCCGCCAGGGTCCGGGAGCCGGCATCGGCCTCAGCGCAGACGCCTCGGCGGGCGCCGGCGCGAATGCCGGCGGCGGCGCGAACATCGGCGCGAATGCGCAAGGCCCCGCAGGCCCGAATGCAACGGGCATTCCGGGCCGGGTTCAATTCCGCGTAAGCGCCGCCCTTGCGGCGCGCATCGCGCGCGCGAAAAAACACGCGGATGAGGAAGTGGCCCGCCGGCTTTCGGCGCTTACGGATCTCGAAACGCGCCTCAGCAACGCGATCCATCTTCCGCAAAACGTAAAAGCTGAGCTCCTCTCGAGCATGCAGGCGCGGATCTCGGCGCTTACGGACCTCCAGGCGCGGATCGGCGGCGACGCGGCGGCGAACGCTTCTTCGTCCCTCAGGGCGGACATCCGGTCCATCCTCGATACGTATCATGCGTTCGCGCTCCTCCACCCGCAGGCCGTGATCGTGCGGGCGGCCGCGCGCATCAACCGGATCGGCGGACTCCTTTCACAGTTCGCCGTCAAGCTTCAAGCCCGGATTTCCGCGGCGGAAGCATCCAGCACGTCGATGGGCGCCTCCGTGACCGCGCTCGCGGACATGAACGCGAAAATCGCGGCGGCAAGTTCTTCGGCGCAGGCGGCGATAAGCGAAGCGCTTTCCATCCGATCCTCGGAAGCGACGTCCACCGCCGCGTTCCATGCCGGCATCAGCGACCTGCAAGGTGCGCGCGCGAAAATCGTCGCGGCCCAGCATGACCTCGATGAGGCACGGCACGATGCGCGCACGATCGTCGTGGCGCTCATCAAGCTTGGCGGAAACGGCAATGCGGCGCAGGCCAATGTGAACGCGTCAAGCTCGGCTTCCGCGTCAACGTCGGCCTCGACGTCGGCATCGTCGAGCGGTTACTGAGCAGAACGCCTGGCCGTCGGGGCCAATCTGCTTTTCAAAAACGCCTCCCCTACGGGAGGCGTTTTTGCATGCGGATGCGAGAACAAAAAGAGGGAACGCATTGCGTTCCCTCGTGAAACCTCGATTGAGCGGAGAAGCATTCCGGCATATTCGCCGGAAATGCGCACGGCGGCAGAGAGGTCAAATGCCGACGTCTTGCGCGTTATTCCTCTCCGCTCTCTCGAGTTGCGATACGGAAGGGCGAACGCGCGCGAATGGGATTCGCGCGCCCGCTCTCGGAGCCGCTCCGGCCCATAGGCCGCGGCCTTCAGGCCGAACTCCGAACGCGGGGAGGGCGCCCACTGGTCAAGCAGCCAACGGACAGCCCTCCGTTTTGAGTGCCTCCCTGCATGGAAACGATGAATTTGTTTCCGTGCAGGAAGACACCCCCTCCCGTACAATCTCCTTTCTTTCGTTTGGACTAGTTTCAAGGATAGCCACGACCAAATCGCCCGTCAAGACCGGAAATGTATAAAAACAGCATTAAATCCCTAATAAAGTGGATATACTCTGGATGGCCTGTGGAAAAATACCGCGAGGAACCCCGTTATGCCTCGATTTTCGAGAAAAGATAGTTCCCCATAAAAAGGCAGGCGGCGGTAAACAAGATAAGAACAATAAGGTCTAAACCAAGCCCGAACACGGTTCTCCCGAGGAGAAGGAATCTAAAAGAATCAATCCCGTAAGAAAGCGGATCTATTTTGACGAGCGCCGTGAGCGCGGGCGGCAGGCCCGTAATCGGAAAGAGCGCCCCCGAAAGGAAAAAGAGCGGCATCACGAGGAAATTCATGATGAGCTGGAACCCCTGCATATCCTCCAGGGTGGATGCGACCGCCGTACCGAGCGCGGTGAAGAGAAGCGCGACCAACAGCATACAAAGGAAAAGGACGGGCAAGAGCACCCAATTCGTCGGGCGGAACCCGAAGATCAGCGTGACAAAAAATACGATGAGCCCCTGGATCGTCGCCACGGTGGCGCCGCCAAGCGTCCGCCCGATCATGATGTTCATGCGTCCCACGGGCGCCACCATGGTTTCCTTCAGGAATCCGAATTGCCGGTCCCAGATGAGCTCAATGCCGGAAAAGATGGCGGTGAAAATAATGCTCATGCCGATGATGCCCGGCGCGAGGAAGGTAAAATAGTTTCCCTCGCCCGCCGCCTTGAACGTCGAGCCGAGTCCGTAGCCGAGCGCCAAAAGGAAAAGCAGCGGCTGGCCGAGCGAACCCACGATGCGCGAACGCGAACGCAGGTAGCGCTTGATCTGCCGAAGCCACATGATGTAAATAGTTTTCATATCGTGCCTATCTCCCCCCTCTGCGCCACATTTTCGCGCGATTTCTCAAATGATCCATGGCGCTCGCATCCTCATCGCGGATCGTCTTTCCGGTAAGCTCAAGGAAGGCGTCTTCCAGCGATTCTTTCTTCGTTCTCGCCTTGAGCTCCGCCGCCGAGCCGGACGCCACGATCTTGCCATGGTCGATGACCGCGATGCGCTCGGCCGCGCGGTCGGCCTCCTCCATATAGTGGGTCGTGAAGAACACCGTAATCCCTTCCGTCCGATTCAGCTCGCGGAGGTAGTTCCACATGCCGTTCCTGGTCTGCGGATCGAGGCCCAGCGTCGGCTCGTCGAGAAAAATCACCTTCGGATGATGGAGGAGTCCGCGCGCGATCTCGAGCCGCCGCTTCATCCCGCCGGAAAACTCCTTGACTAAACTGTCGCGCCGGTCCCAAAGTTCGACGAATTTCAAAAGCTGCTCTATCCGCCCGCGGCGCAATTTTTTAGGCACGCCGTAGAGGACGCCGTGAAACTCCATATTCTCCCAGGCGGTCAATTCGTCGTCGAGCGAAGGGTCCTGGAATACGATGCCGAAGGCGCGGCGGGCCGCGGAAGGATCGCGCGCGGGATCGTGGCCGTCGAGCGAAACGGAACCGCTCGTCGGGCGCAAAAGCGTCGTGAGCATCTTGATCGTCGTGGATTTTCCGGCTCCGTTCGGGCCGAGGAATGCGAATATTTCGCCTTTTTTCACCTCGAACGAGATGCCGTCCACGGCCACGAAGTCGCCGAAGCGCTTCGTGAGGTTTTTTACTTCGATAATCTTTTCCGTACCGGCCGGCATGCGGAATATTTTACACGGCCCGCGCGGGCCGCGCAACAGCCGGCTTATGCTTTTATCCCCTTCTTCGGACGTTTCGTGAGCGCTTTAAAGAATCCGGCAAGGTGCTTCAGCTTGAATCCCTCCCGCCGGATGTCCGTCCGAAAACCGTCCACGTCTTTCCGGACGAGCACGGCTTCTTCGTAAATTTCTTCCATGACTTTCTTCGCGCGCGCGAGCGTAAGGGAGAGGTATATGAGGGCGACCGTAAGCGCGGAGGCGACCACGACGACCGCGATCGTCGTCACGAAAAAAAAGATGTCCGCGTGGATCAAGGAAACCATTGGAAGCATTATACCACGAACGGGCGCGCCTGCCCGACGGGCGCAAAAAATACTACAGCAATCCCCGCACGTCGCGAATCGTGAGGAGCGCCATGAGGGCGAGGAGGAGGGCGAACCCTGCGCCATTTATCCATGCTTCCACCTTGTACGGGATGGCCGATCCTTTTATTTTTTCTATAATCGCCATCACGAAGCGCCCGCCGTCAAGCGCGGGAAACGGAATAAGATTTACCACCATGAGGTTGAGGGAAATCACGCCGATCAGCTGGAGGAGATAAACGAGGCCGATCCTGCCCGTTTCTTCCGCGACGCCGAAGATGCCTACCGGCCCCACGACGCCCGCAGGAAGCGTGCCGCGGGAGAACAGCTGGGCGATAAGATGCCCGAAAGCGATGATCGTGATCCACGAAATGGCGCAGGCGTCGATAAAACCGCCGCGGAGCGCCGCAAAAAATCCTTCGCGCGCAGTGCCCGCTTCGGCGAGCCCGATGCCGATGGCCCCCTGCCCTGCCGGCGGATGCACGCGCGGCACCACTGCCGTTTCCGCCGTTTTCCCGCCGCGGTCAATCGTAATCGAAATCTGCGTGCCGCGATGGGCATCCACATAGCTGATGAAATCCTGCGGAGCTGCATATCCGCGGATAACGTCTCCCGGCACGAGGCCCGCCGCGGCAGCGGGCGAATGCGGCGCAACGGATGCGATAACGAGCGCGCGCGGCGCGCCCGACATGAGCGTAAGCGAAAGCAAGAGCCATCCGAGGAGAAAATTCATAAAGACGCCCGCAAGCATAATGGCGCTTTTTTTCCATGCCGGCTGGGCCGAGAGGAGACGCGAACCGGCGGCGCCCGCGGCTTCCCTCCCCGCCCCTCCTCCGTCGGCACTGTCCGGATTCACCATCTCGAATTCCCCGCGCTCTCCGGCAATCCTTACGAATCCTCCGAATGGGAGCCAGTTCAGGCTATATTCGGTCTCTCCGCGCCGCCACGCCGCGATCCGCGGAGGGAACCCGAAGCCGAATTCGTCGATTTTCAGCCCGAACATCTTGGCAGCGAAAAAATGCCCGGCTTCGTGGCCGAGAATAAGAAGGGAAAGGCCGACGACGACAAGAAGGGCTATGAGCATATTGATTAATACGGTTTTATCCGCCGAGTTCGTTCAGCTTCGCCTGCAGGGCAGTTTCAATGCCGCCGTTCGCCCGATCCACGGCCTTCTGGATCTTTTCCTTCGTCCGGAAGACCTCGTCTTCGGTGGCGGTGTTCGCGCTTTCGGCGTCGCGGAGCCGCTTGACCGCTTCATCGCGCCGGGCGCGGACCTGGATGCGCGCCGCCTCGGCCGTTTTCTTGACGAGCTTCGCGAGCTCCTCGCGCCGTTCGTCTCCCAGCGGCGAGAGCGTTGCGCGGATATTATTGCCGTCGTTCGTGACGGAGAGCCCGAGGCGGGCGCCCTCGATGGCTTTCATCACCGCGCCGACTGCGTTCTTATCCCACACGCCGATCTGGAGCGTGAGCGGCGGAAGGACGCTCAGCGAACCCAGTTCCCGGATCGAGAGTTCCTGGTCATAGAGGTTTACCCTGAGATCCTGGACAAGATCGGGAGACGGGCGGTTGCCGCGGACCTGGCCAAGCTCCTGCTTGAATTTCTGCTCCGCGCCGGAAAGCGCGGCTTCGAGGTCTTTCAATAATTCTTCGGATGCAGTCATGTCGGCTTATTATAACAGAAGGTCAGCAAGCTGGAGGCGCGGGTTCAGGCCGAAATCCGCCGCGCTTCCGTAGATCGCGAGCGCCTTGTGCCAGCGCGCGGTCCGCGCGGGCGACGGCTTCTCCCACGCGAGCGAGAGCATCACGGCCTCGAGAAACAGCCGCAAATTGAAGTTCTCCGGCTCTATCAGCTCTTTTATAAGGTCGCGGCGCGCGGCAGGCGCGGCGCGCAGGAACTTTTCCGCAAGCTCCAGATTCTTTTCGAACGGCGCGTCGTTCAGGAGCCGGAAGGCGAGTCCCGGCTTTCCCATGGCCCGCTTCGCAAGCGCCTTCGCTTCCGCTTTCGTGAGCGGCTTCGCCGCCGGCGCGGGACGGGCGTCTTCGCTCCCCCCGCCCGCCGCAAGATTTCCGCCCGCCGCAAGCCACGCCGCAATCTCCGGTTCCGGCACCGCGCCGAAATACGTTTTCTGCAAGCGCGACGGAATGGTGGGCAGGAGCGAATCGAGGTCGGACGACACGACGATAATGAGCGATGATGCAGGAGGCTCCTCGATCACTTTAAGAAGCGCGTTCTGCGCCTCTACGGTGAGGAATTCCGCTTCGTCTATCACGAGCGTCCGCTTCGGGCTCGCCACCGGCTTCCGCCAGAGGAAATTCCTGATCTCCCGCACCGCATCGATGCTCACGGAATCCTTTCTCGCCGGATCGATCTGCTTCGCGAATGCGAGATCCACGGTCATCGCGTCCTGAAGAACTTCGCCCGGCGCGGGAACGGCGAACGCGCCCGCGCCCATGCCACGCTCAAGAAAGCGCGCGAGCGCCTGCGCCGTGCTCCGCTTCCCCGTCATGGAAGGGCCGTGAAAAAGGAGCCCGTGGGCAAGCGCACCGCGGCGGGCAAGCGTCTTTAGATCGGCGACCAACTTTTCGTGGCCGATCACCGGGCGATTCGTCATCGCTTGTTGAGGAGCGTCCGCTTATAGGTATCGAGATGGTTCAGGATAAGGCCCGTGCCCTTCGCGACGCAGAACAGCGGATCTTCCGCCACGTACGTCTGGACGCCGAGAAAACGCTCGAAAAATTCTGGCAGGTGGTGGAGCTGGACGCTTCCGCCGGATAAAATAACGCCCTTTTCCATGATATCCGCCACGAGCTCCGGCGGAGTTTCGTTGAAAACGCCCTGTATGGAGGTCGCGATATCCACGAGATGGGGGCTCAAAGCTTCGGCGATCTCATTGGAATTCACGGTGATGTCTTTCGGAAGCCCCGTCACGAGATCCCGCCCGCGGATCCGGCATTCCATTTTTTCCTTCGTCGGCATCGCGGAACCTATTTCGATCTTCACCTTTTCGGCCGTCTGCTCCCCGATCGCAAGCCCGTATTTCTTCTTCACGTAATCCATAATGGCCTGGTCGAACTTGTTGCCGGCGATGCGGAGGGAATTCCACGAAACGATGTTGCCGAGGGCGATGACCGCCTGCTCCGACGTTCCGCCGCCGATGTTTACGATCATGTTCCCGGAACGCGCGTTGATCGGGATGCCCGCGCCAAGGGCGGCCAGGATCGGCTCGCGGACGATGAACGCGTTTCCCGCACCCGCCTCGCGCGCGGCATTCATCACGGCGCGGCGCTCGGTCTGCGTAATGCCCGCCGGCACCGAGATCACGACATCCGGCTTCACGAGGTTCATCCGCCCGGATGCCTTCTTCACGAAATATGCGAGCATCGCTTTCGTAATGTAGTAATCCGCAATCACGCCGTCCTTCAGCGGACGGTACGCTACGATTTCCGCGGGCGTCCTGCCTATCATTTCCTTCGCTTCGAGGCCGACCGCGAGTACGGTATTATCCGGCTTTGTGAGCGCGACGATGGTCGGTTCGTTGATGATGAAACCGCGTCCCGGCACGAAAACGACGGTGTTCGCCGTCCCGAGGTCGATGCCTATTTTCTTCCCTAACATAGAGTGTATTGAACGCCGAAACGGTAAAAAAGTAAAGCGGGAGCGCCCGGCGCGGCGGCGTTACGCCCGGCTGATGTCCGCCCCGAGGTCCCGCAAGCGCTCGTCGATCCGCTCATAGCCGCGGTCGATTTCGTCGGCGCCGTCCACTTCGGAGATGCCGCGCGCGACGAGGGCCGCGAGGATGTCCACCATCCCCGACCGCAGGTCGCGCACCGCGAGCGCGGAGCTTTTCAGGGGGGTCGGGCCGTTGATCGTCGCGACGTGCCGGCATTCCTGCCCGCCGAAGCGGCACGCGTCGCCCGGAGGGCACTCCGTTCCCGTGCTCACGTCCGCGCCCATTGCCGCAAGGTCGTTCAGATAGCCGAACCGGTCCTCGTAAATCGTTTCATGTATCACGGAGCGGCCGGCCGCTTGCGTCAAAAGCACCGCAAGCGGCTGCTGCCAGTCGGTCATGAACCCGGGATGGACGTCGGTGCGAATCGTAAGCGGGCGCAGGGCATGGGTTCCGTTCGGCGCCGCGCCGTCCGGCGCGGCGCCGGGCCGCGAGAAGCCGATCCCTTCCTGCGTCACTTCGTACTCTGCGCCAAGGCGGCGCACGACATTCAAAAAGGTGACGAGATCGCCCTGCCGCGCTTCCTTCACGAATATCCGGCCGCCCGTCGCGATCGCAAGACAGGCAAAGGAAACCGCCTCATTGCGGTCCGGCATGACGCGATGGCGCGTTCCGTGAAGCCGCGGAACCCCTTCTATCGCAATAGTCCTCGGCGGAGCGAGCTCGATGATGGCGCCCATCTTCTGGAGCATCATGACAAGGTCGATGAGTTCCGGTTCGAGCGCGGCATTCCTGATTACGGTCCTGCCCTTCGCAAGCACGGCGGCCAGGACGGCGTTTTCCGTGGCGCCGACGCTCGGAAACCGGAGCTCGATTTCCGCCCCCCGCAAGCCGTCTTTCGCCCAGGCGCGATAGCTCCCCCGCCTAAGCTCGAGCCGGACGCCGAGGCGGGAAAGCGCTTCCAGGTGGATGTCCACCGGGCGCGCGCCGATCTTGTCGCCGCCGAGCACCGGCACCTCCGCCTCCCCTGCGCGCGCAAGGAGCGGCCCCAAGGCGAGGATCGGGATGCGGTTGCGACGGGTGAGCTCCGGCACGCGGCTCGTCGCGATTACGGGCGTCGCGATTTCGGCCGTATCTCCCGCCCGTTCAATCCTGCTTCCGATGGTTTTTAAAAGTTCTTCCACGATCGCGACATCCCCGATCGCAGGGACGTTCTCGAGGACGCACGGCTCGTCGGTCAAAAGCGACGCCACCATCATTTTAGAAACGGCGTTTTTCGCTCCCGCAAGCCGGACCTCCCCGAAAAGCGGCTTGCCCCCCTTAACGATAAATCGCGGCATGGAGGAATTCGGCAAGCTTGTCGGCGCGGACGCGCTCCTGCGCCCCCGTATCGCGGCGGCGGACCGTGACGGTATCCTTTAAATCCGCGCCTCCTTCTTCGCCAAGCGTATCGAAGTCGACGGTGATGCAGTACGGCGTCCCGATTTCATCCTGCGCGTAATAGCGCTTCCCGATATTCCCGCGATCGTCCCACGCGACCATGAACCGCGCGCGGAGCGCGTCGTAAATCTCACGCGCCTTCGCAACGAGCGCCGGCTTGTTCGAAAGGAGCGGGAAAACGGCCGCCTTGTATGGCGCGAGCTTCGGCGGAAGCTTCAGCACGACGCGCCCTCCGTCCTCGGCATAGGACGAAAGCAGTACGGCGAGGAAGGTCCGCTCTACGCCGAGCGACGGCTCAATCACATGTGGCCAGAACGCCTCGCCCGTCTGCGCGTCGCGGTAGGGCGGCTCCTTAAAATGATTCCTAAGGTCGAAATCTCCGCGGTACGCCAAACCGTAAAGCTCCTTCCGGCCGAAAGGATATTCGAATTCGAAATCGATGGTGCGCCGGGAATAATGGGCGCGTTCGCCTTCGCCGATCTCCGCCTCGTGGACGCGCGATTCGTCGATTCCGGCTTCGCGGATCCATTCGCGCATCGCCTTCCTCCATTCCTCGAAATAATCGTTCCAGTCCTCTTCGCGCGCCGGCGGAGGAATGAAATACTCGATCTCCATCTGCTCGAACTCGCGCGTGCGGAAGATGAAATTGCCCGGCGTGATCTCGTTCCTGAATGCTTTTCCCGCCTGCGCGACGCCGAAAGGAAGCTGGCGGCGCGACGTATCCAAAATATTCTTAAAATTGATGAAAATGCCCTGGGCCGTTTCGGGGCGGAAATAGGCAACGTTCGCCTGCTCCTCCGCGGGGCCGAGGAAGGTCTTAAGCATGAGATTGAACATCCGCGCTTCGGTGAAGGCCCCTTTCGCCCCGCAGTTTCCGCAAGGCTTGGACACGTCGATCTGGTCGGCGCGGAACCGCGTATGGCAATGCTTGCATTCCACGAGCGGGTCGGCAAAACCGGCTGAAAGGTGCCCGCTCACTTCCCATACTCTCGGATTCAGGACGATCCCCGAATCGAGGCCGACCATGTCGTCGCGGCGTTCCGCAAACCGTTCCCACCATGCGCGCTTGATGTTGTTTTTAAGTTCCACCCCAAGGGGGCCGTAATCCCAGGAATTCGCGAGGCCGCCATAAAGCTCGGATCCGGGAAACACGAATCCGCGCCGCTTTGCAAGCGAGACGATTTTTTCCATTGGGCCGTTTGCGGAGGTCATGTTATTGCGTGACGGTGCGGCTCGCCGAGGATGGAAGCGACGTATCGTCCGGCAGGGCCGTCGTTACCGCGGGCGCCTGGGCGTCGAGCGTGGAACTCGTGAATCCGTCGGTTGCGACGAGCGACGTATCCGAAAGAAGCGTAACGTCGCTCCCTACCTGGTTTGACGAGGGAGTGTTCTCCACCTGGAACACGGCCTCGGCCGGCGATCCCGCGAGCACAAGCGGGATGTCCCACGTCACCTGGCCGGTCGCCGGATCGCAGACGGGCGCGGTGGACATATTGCTCGCTATCATGCCCGTGCAGGTCGTTCCCGACTGGAGCGTCGCGGAGACGGCTACATTGTCGGCATCCGTACCGTAATCGTCCACCACCCAGTGAATCGTATATTCGGTCGCCTGGCTCACTTGCGGCGGATATGGCCCTGAATTCAGGATGGAAGACGAAGGGTCTTTCCAAAAGCCGTCCGCCGAGAGGGCGATTTTCCCGCCCACCTTGTTCTCGATGAGCGCCGACGACACGGTGGAGCTCGCAGACACGCCCGGCGGTAGCGTCGCCGAGGAAATCGTCGCCGAAACGCCGAGCGTTTCGTCGGTCGCCGTGCGGGAATATGAAGCGCCGGTATTGACTTTGAACGTCACCGTCCCCGACGCGCCGGGCGCAAGATGAAGGAGCGCGCCGTCGCTCGCGGGCGTCCACGTAATCGTGCCGCTCTGCGAATCGAGATAGCCATCCGTCTCCACCGAGGCGAGGTCATAAAGGCCGCCCGTAAGCGCGGCCTGAATATCCACGTTGTCGAACGTCACGCTGGAGTTGTTCGCATAAGCGACCGTGTAGGTCAAGCGGTCTCCGGGATGCACGACGTCCCCTTGCGCGCCGCTGAGCGAGATCGAGAGCGAAAGCGGCGACTTGCCGATTGCGAGAGCCGCCGTGCTCGTGCTCAGCACGTACGTATTCCCCTGCGTCCCGCCGGAAAGGGTTCCGCTTACTGCAGGGGCGCCCCCCTCGGCTCCCGTAATACTGCCGGAAATCGTGATGCTCCCCGTCCCCGCGGGCGGGATGGTGCCGATATTCCAAGAATCATTCGCGGAATCCGCCGGCGCCATGCTCGCGCCCGCGAAGTTGAACGACGGCGGATAGGAAAGGGCAAGCGTCACGCCGTCGAACGCGTGGCTCGTATTGTTCTCGTAGGTCGCCGTAAATTGGAAATTCTGGCCGCTGTAGACCGCCTGCGGCCCGGTCATGGAAAGCGAAATAGCCGGGCCGCCGACCACGACGTCCGCACTGCTTCCGGTCTTATAGCTCGCGTTCGGGGCGGCGTCGGTGCCGTAAGAAAGCGTCACGTCCACGCGCTGGACGCTGTTTTGGCCGCCCGTCGCCACAAGGTCGACGCGCTGGGGAGTCACGCTTCCCGGACCGAGGTCGCCGAGCGACTCCTGCATCACGCGCTCGCCCGCCGGCTGTCCGGAAAAGACAAGCGCGGACGGCAGGGATATGGAAAGCACGGCGTGCTTCAGAATGTTCGAAGAATAATTCGACGGCGAAATGTCCAGCTCGAATTCATCGCCGACAAGCACCTGGTCCGGTTTTGCAAAAGTGATGCCCACGTTCGGGCTCGCCGGCGGACGGAAGTAGAGGATGAGGAACGTCCCCGCGCCGATCACGGCGACGAAAATCGTAATCGCCCAAAGGAAAAGATGGCTCTTCGGCGCGTCTTCGTCGTCGTAGAACGCGTCGGCGGAAACCGGGCGGCCGCGCCCGGCGCCCTCTTCCGCGGCATCCTGTTCGGCCGGCATGCCTGCGGCGGCCGACGGCGCGGGCCTGGCGGGGGCGGCGGAAGAAGACGCCCGCGGCGGCTTCGCCGCGGGCTCCTCCGGCGCATATCGCGCGGGGCGCTTCTTGCTCGTCCAAATCGAATTTGGGTTGTATTTAGGCATATCGCATGCGCGGCGTAAAACGCGCTTACATTAATATTAAATCATCACGCTCCAGTTTTGAAGCGCACGCGTTACAGAAGAATTCCTGCCTCGGAATGAGAAACGCGGCGGGCGCGCCTCGGCTGCATGCCGCGCAACCCGCCTCCCGCGGATCCCAGCCGAGAAAAGCGAGCATGGCCGTCCAGGACGGCGAGGCCCCGAAACGCGAAACCTCCTGCCAGAGCGCCTCGTCCGCTTCCCCTTCCGCGAGAACCCTCCAAAGAAGTTCGAGGTCGCGGGGCGGGGCGGCCGCCTTGCCGTACTGCAGGGCATCCGCGATCTGCGCGCTGCCGCCGGTTCCGCTGTTCCGCTCCACGAATCGGACATTGGCAAAACTGCCCGGCTCCAGATGGCCCGCCAATTTCGAAGTTATCTTCCGTGAGCTCGTCGCCTTCCCCGCCATCTTCCCGAACCTCCGCGTAAAAAAATGATACCGTCCGTCCGCGGCACGGAGCGGCTCCTTTCCGAGCACCAGCGCTTCGGTGACATATTCCCTCATCTTCCATATAATAGAATGACCATGGCCAAATATGAAATAAAACTGCTCCGCAAAGCGGAGGTGGCGGCGGAAACAATGTCTTTCTTCTTTGAAAAACCCCCGGGTTTTGCGTTCAAGCCGGGGCAGAACGCCGATTATACGCTGATCAATCCGCCCGAGACCGATACGGAAGGCAATACCCGCACCTTCTCTTTCGTAAACGAGCCCGGCGAGGAGGAAATAGAAATCGCGACGCGCATGAGGGATACGGCATTCAAGCGGACCTTGCGCGGCCTCCCGCCCGGCGGGGCGATCCTGATGGACGGACCGATGGGATCCATGACGCTTCAAAACGACGCCTCGCGCCCGGCGGCGTTCCTCGCCGGCGGCATCGGCATCACCCCTTTCGTTTCGATGATCCGCCATGCCGCGCGCGAAAAGCTCCCGCATCGAATCTTCCTCTTTTATTCCAACCGTACGCCCGCCGACGCCGCATTTCTCCGCGAGCTCGCCGATCTGCAGAACGAGAATCGCAACTACCGCCTCGTCGCCACGATGACGCAGGCAAACGACGAGCAATGGGACGGCGAGACCGGTTATATAAACGAAGCACTACTCCGAAAATACCTCGGCGGGGATCTCGCGGCGCCGATCTACTATCTTGCGGGGCCTCCGGCAATGACAACCGCCATGCGCGGCATGCTCAATCTCGCGGGCATCGACGATGACTATATAAAAAGCGAGGAATTCTCGGGCTATTGAGAGCGCCCGAACGAAGCGCGCGCGGGGCGCCGCCCGACGCCCCGCGGCGGCGGACGACACCTTGCCGCGGCGGCGTGATATAATTCCATAAAGGCCGAATATATCAAAACTCAATAAAACCATGTGGAAACAGTGGGTTAATGTGATTATGGGGCTCGCCGTGATTGCCATGGCGTACATGGGCGGCGGTCATACGATCCGCTTTGTCATCGTCGGCGTAATCGTCGCGGTACTGGCCCTCTGGGCGGCCCTCGAACGGAAATCCGCGGGCGGTGCGGCGCCGTCGCAGCACATGTAATCAGAGGCAAGAATGTTAGGAATCAAACAGGCCGCGCTTTGCGCGGCCTGTTTGATTGCCATTTTACTCCCCGCTCCCCGGAGAAATCCGCCTACACGGTGATCGATGAAAGCTGTCCGGCGCCCGGATGCCGGCGCGGCCTTCGCGGCCGGTTAATCGGAATTTAATGCCCGGCGCGTATAATGGGGCGCGTGGATGCGGAAAAGAAAATTGGCGCGCCCCTGCGGTCTTTGGCTTGCGCAAGCATCGCCGCCGGCGCCGCGGCGGCCGCATATCTTATTTTCCGCTCAGCCGAAAAGCCAAGGCGTTCGGAAGCAATGCCGCCGCCCGGCGCGCGCTTGCTCGCGCTCATGGCGGCTCCCGCCGCATCAAGGGCGCCCGGGATGCGGACTAAAAGCGGCGCCTGCGCGGGGGCCGACGCCCGCCCGGATCCCGCGTGCACGCCGGGCGCGGTTTTCCCGCAAGCGTCAGCGCGGGACATCTGCGCGGAAGGGTACGCCCGCGGGGCGCGCAACGTTTCCGTATCGCTCAAGCGGCAGGTTTATGCCGCCTACGGCCTCGATTACCCGCAAGCCCCCGGCGCTTACGAAGTCGACCATCTGATTCCCCTGGAGCTCGGCGGTTCGAATGATATCTCGAACCTTTTTCCCCAGCCGGCCGCGCCGCTTCCCGGATTCCGCGAAAAAGATCTCGTGGAGAACTATCTCCATGAGGAAATGTGCGGCGGCGAGATTGCGCTTGACGCCGCACAAAATCAGATCGCGCATGACTGGATTGCGGTGTACGACGCGCTCACGCCGGACGAACTTGCCGCCTTGCGCGCACAAAGCGCGGCATGGGCGCGGAGCGGGGCGGAACCACCGTAGTATGGAAAATCAGGCCTCCCCTATATCCTCCAGCAGTTTTTTGGCCTTCGCGCCGAGTTCTTTCGGCGCCTTTATGATGAAATTGACGTAGAGGTCGCCGCGGCCGCCGAACGCCGCGCCGAAGCGGGGCATCCCCTCGTTCGGAATCCTCAGATTCTCTTTTAAGTTGAAATTCGCCGGTATCGCGACGCGGATCGTTCCTCCGGAAATGGTCGGCACTTCGACTTTCTTTCCGAGGAGCAGATCCATGATTTTAAGTTCGCGGGTAACGATAAGATTGATGCCGGAGCGCTCGAATACGGAATGCGGCTTCACCCGCACGCGGACGTAAAGATCTCCCGCGGACGTCCCGCGGCCTCCCGCCTCGCCCATCCCCTTGATTTTGATCAGCTGGCCGTCTTCGACGCCGGGCAGAACGTCCACCTTTACTTCGCGGTCATCCTCAACGCGGCCCGACCCTCCGCAACGCCCGCACGCTTTTTTGGGAACCTCGCCCGTACCGTGGCACTTGGCGCACGGCCTCACTTGCGCGAAATTGCCGAAGAAGCTTCGGCGCTGTTCGCGCACCTCGCCGCGCCCGTCGCAGGCGGCGCATTTTTCGAACCCGCCCTTGCCCGCCTCGACGCCCTTCCCGCCGCACGCGGCGCACGAAACGAACGTCCGAAAACGGAGCGTCTTGGCCGCGCCGCGGAACGCTTCCTCGAGCGAGATCTCTTCGCGCACTTCAAGATCCGCCCCCCGCTCGTACGTTTTCCGCCGCGGACGCATGCCCATGCCCTCGAAGAAACTCTCCATTACGTCACCGAGGTCCTCCGGATTAAAGCCGGAACCCTCCCATTGAAAACCGCCCTGGCCCTGACCGCCCGGGAAGCCGCCCCAGTTGAAACCGCCCGGGAAACCGCCGGCGCCGGATCCCGCGACTCCCGGCTCCGCGGTTCCGAAACGGTCGTACTGCGCCCTCCGCGCCTTGTCCGAAAGTACCTGATAGGCCTCGTTGATTTCCTTGAACTTGCTTTCACTGCCGCCCGGCTTGTCGGGGTGGTGCTGATGCGCGAGTTTCCGGTAGGCCTTCTTTATTTCGTCGTCCGAGGCCGTCCGGGCGATTCCCAGAATTTGATAATAATCTTTGGGCATGTTCGGTAGTCCGTAGTATAGTGTCCCCCGAAAGAGAACGCAATCAATATACGATGGTCTCCTTCGTCCTCGGCGCGCCCTCAATCCGCATGAATTTCGCGGCGAGCAATATTTCGTAGACGATGATGCCGAGGAGCTGGACCACCCAGACGAAAATAAATCCGAGCGTCCGGAACACTAAGAAGAGCACGATGACCCAGACGATGAGAAACCGGCTCTTGAACGTGTTCTGCCAATTCCTAAGAGTGGAAACGATATAATCGTAAGCCACGTCGCTCATCGAAGCGTTCGATGCGGGCGCCGCGCCGCCCGTGGCCTTGGCCACGTTGCTCGCGATGGACGAGGCGGCCTGCGCCACCACCGCCTGCTGTTCCGCGGGGCTCAGGCGTTCAAAAGAAGGATTGTCACTGAGCTCCTGCCGCGCGAAGCCGGTCGCGAACTTCCCGAAAGAATCGTTGAATGCGACCCCCGGATAAAGCCGGTCCAGCGCGCCGGATGACCAAGAAAAAAACGTCCGGAAGCTTGAGCGCGGGAGAAAAATCCCCTGTCCCTGGGCCTGCGGCGCGTATACGACGAGGAGAAAAAGGATGGCCGCCGTGGCCACCTTCCCCACCGTGCCGGAGCTGATTTTCCAAAACCCCAGCTCAACCTGATTTTTCATTTCCGCGCGGCCGGCAAGATATCCCCAAAGCAGGGAAAGAAACACCAGCCCGGCCGCGATGGACACGACGAGGATGCTGTCGAAGAACGCGAAGGCGGCCGTCATCGCGACGGTTTCGGCAAGGATGATAAGCGTCCGGCGCCCGCCGCTCTGAGCAATAAGGACCTGGAGCGCGGAAACGATTCCAAAGAGGATGAGGCCCGCAACCGTATACCACGGCGAAACGCCTTCCGTGAGATAGAGGAAATACGAATACCCGAAAAAGAGCGCCGTGATAACGCTCAGGGCATCGATGATAAGCGCTCGCCAGAAGCCCGGGGAAACGGCTTCGGAAGCGGGCGAGAAATCAATGAGATTCCGCCGATCCCTGTCCGTCCGGCCCTGGCTCTCCGGGCCCGTCAGCGCTGCCGGGTTGAGTTCCATCGGTTCCATCGTTTCCTTTATTATAGAACGACTGGCCGATTTTTTGAATTTCGGCTGAGAGCGCCGCGGCGGCGGACTTTACCGCATCGACGTCCTCGCCGTCCTTCGCGGCCTTCAGCGCCTCCAATTTCTCCGTTACGCCAGCCTTTACGTCGGCGGGCACCTTGTCGCCGGCATCCGCGAGCGCCTTCTCCGTCGTGTAGATGAGCGACTCGGCTTGGTTCCGGGCTTCGATCAGCTCTTTCTTTTTCGCATCCTCCGCCGCGTGTTCGGCCGCTTCCTTCTTTAATTTCTCTATCTCGTCCTTGTTAAGGTTCGTAGAGGCCTCGATCTTCACCGACTGCGTCTTCCCGGTCGCCTTGTCCTTCGCCGAAACGTTCAGGATCCCGTTCGCATCGATATCGAACGTCACCTCGACCTGCGGCATGCCGCGCGGGGCGGGCGGAATGCCGTCGAGCATGAATCGCGCGAGTGTTTTGTTGTCCGCGGCCATGGGCCGCTCGCCCTGCATGACGCGCACCTCCACGGACGTCTGGTTGTCCGCCGCCGTCGAGAATACCTGCGTTTTCGCAGTCGGCACGGTCGTGTTCTTCGGGATCATGGGCGTCGCGACGCCCCCAAGCGTCTCAATCGCGAGCGTGAGCGGGGTCACGTCGAGAAGGAGTATGTCCTTCACGTCGCCCTGGAGGATGCCCGCCTGCGCCGCGGCGCCGACCGCCACCACCTCGTCGGGATTGATGCCCTGATGCGGATCCCGGCCGAAAAGCTTTTTCACCGCCTCCACGATCGCGGGCATGCGGGTCTGGCCGCCCACGAGGATCACTTCGTTTATTTCCGAAAGCTGGAACCCGGCGCCTTTCGGCGGCGCGGCGGTAACCGTCTCCCGGGTGAGCTCGACCGAACGGCTGACGTACTCCGCGACCAGCGATTCGAGCTTCGCGCGCGTGAGCTTCATGAGGAAATGCTTCGGCCCGCTCGCGTCCGAAGTGATGTACGGAAGATTCACCTCCGTTTCCATCGCGGCCGAGAGCTCGTGCTTCGCCTTTTCGGCCGCCTCTTTCAGGCGCTGAAGGGCGAGCGGATCTTTTGAAATGTCGATCCCCTCCTGCTTCCGATATTCGTCTGCGAGGTACTCCTGGATTTTCTTGTCGAAGTCGTCGCCGCCGAGATGCGTGTCCCCTCCCGTGGCCTTCACTTCGACCGTATCGTCGCCCACCTCGAGCACGGAGATGTCGAACGTCCCGCCGCCGAAGTCGTAAACGACGATCTTTTCGCTCTTCTGCTTGTTCATGCCGTAGGCAAGCGCGGCCGCCGTCGGCTCGTTCAATATCCGCCGCACCTTCAGCCCCGCGATCTCTCCCGCGTTTTTCGTCGCCTGGCGCTGGGAATCGTCAAAATATGCCGGCACGGTGATGACCGCTTCCTCCACTTTTTCTCCGAGCTTCGCCTCCGCATCGGCCTTCAGCTTGCCGAGGATGAACGCGGATATCTCCTCCGGCGAATACCATTTATCGCCCATTTTTGCTTCGATGCCGCCCGCGGCGCTCGCCCGAATATCATACGGAAGCCATGCCTTGTCGCGCTGGACCTCGGGATCGGTGAACTTGCGCCCCATGAGCCGCTTTACGGAAAAAATCGTATTTTTCGGGTTCGTGACCGATTGGCGCTTCGCGAGAAGGCCTACGAGCCGCTCGCCGGATTTCGAAACCGCGGCGATGGACGGCGTCGTGCGGTTCCCTTCCGCATTCTCAAGGATGCGCGGCTCGCCGCCCTCGGTCACCGCCACCGCGGAATTCGTCGTTCCCAAGTCAATGCCGATTATTTTTGCCATGTGTTTTTATATTTTACTTTATTTATTCTTGCTTACCAGCACGCGCGCCGGCCGGAGAACTTTGTCGTGGAGCCGATACCCCGGCTCGATCACTTCCACGACGGCCCCCGGCGGCTGGGCGTCCGTCGCGACCTCGGCGAGCGCCTCGGCGACGGCCGGGTCGAAAGGGTCGCCGGGCGCGAGCGCTATCTTCGCGACTCCCCTCTTTTTCAGGATATCCTCGAGCTGGGTGCGGATGAGATACACCCCTTTTTCCGCAGGCCCGCCCTTTTCGAGCGCGCGGAGGCCGAGATCGAAATTATCCAGCACGGTGACGAGGTCGCGGATCAGCTCTTCGCTCCCATACCGCGCAAGCTCTTCGAGGCGGCGGTATTCTTCTTTTTTATAGTTGATGAAATCGGCTTTCGCGCGCTGCCATCCCGCGAGGTATTCATCGCGGAGAGCCTCCGCTTCGGCAAGTTTTTTTTCGAATCCGCCGGGGGCGCCGCCCGCAGATCGGCCGTCCGCCGCGTCCCGGCCGTCGCCCGCATCCGCGCCTCCCTTCATATCTTTATCTTGTTCGTCAGGCATGCTTATTTTCTCATTTTACAGATTTTTGAATATCCGGATAGCCTTCCCGTAATCCATCCTCTTCGGCCCGATGGCAAAGATGGAAACGGACGCGCTCCCGATCCGATAATTCCCGCCGACCACGGAAAGATTTTCGCTTTTTGTCACGGGGCTTTTCTTTCCGATAAAAACCCGCGGGCCGTTCCCCAGCCGCTCCGCCGCGCGCGTCGCACGCCCGTCAACCTCTTCGAAATCGCGGATAACCGCGCGGAGCTCGTTCCGGTCTTCCCATTCAAGACAATCGACAAGGGCCTCGAGCCCCGCCTTATATACCGCTTCGCGCGCAAGATCGGCGATCACGCCGAGAATCCCCAGTTCTTCCGAAAGCTGAGCCGAGAGATCCGCCCATGCGCGCTTCTCCAGGAATCCCCGCAGGGGCCCCTCGCGCGAATCGTGCGCCGCGGGCGCGCCGAGCAGGCGATCCGCAAAAAATTCATAACCGGCATCGGTCGGCACGCGGCCCGCCGAATGATGGGGCTTCGCGAGATATCCTCCCTCCTCGAGCGTATCCAGCTCGAGGCGGATCATCGCCGGCTTAATGCCGAATTCATAGTGGTCGAAAAGCCAGCCGGAACTCACAGGTTCGCCCGTGGCGATGAATCCTTGGATTGCGGCCTCCAGGATCTGCGCCGTCCGTTCGTTCATGCCGTTTATTATAGGGGCGTTAGCAGTCCTGTCAAGCGAGTGCCAATCGGGAACGTGCGGAAAAATCCCGATGGACATGGTAAAATGGAACCCATGACTTCCGAAAGGAATAAGCATGTCCGCTGGATAGACGTCCCGCGGCCGAGGGGGGCGGATCTCGCATGGCTCAAAAAGGAATTCAGCCTGCACCCCGTGATCGCGGAAGAGCTCGCGGGGCCGTCCGCGAGAGCGCGCGTGGAAGCCTACGACGGCTATCTTTATTTCGTCCACTATTTCCCGAAGTACGATGAAGCGGAGGGCGCCACCATCCGCACTGAAATAGATTTCATCGTGACGAAAGATGCGGTGGCTACCATTCATTACGAACCGGTCACGAAAGCGCTCGACACTTTCAAGCTGGACGACGAAAAAAACTCGCTCGCGCTCCTCTGCCGCCTGTTCGCGCATCTCACCGCATTCGAAGAGCGCGAACTGCGCCACATCAGGGAAAAAGTGGAAGCTGTGGGGCGCGGCATTTTCCGCAACCACGAGCGCGAACTGCTGGAACAGATCGCCTCCCTCAAGCGCGATGTTTCCGAATACCGCATCATCGTGCGGCTCCAGGAACCCGTGTTCCAATCGCTTACCGCAAAGGGCACGGCGTTCTGGGGGCGCGGCGCGGAGATATACCTCGAAGACCTCGCCGGCGAGCATCTGAAAGTCGCGCACCAGATCCAGGACTACAGCGACGCCGTAACCGATTTCGAACATACGAACAACCAGCTCATGAACCTGAAAATCAATTCGGCGATGCGCACCTTCACCGCGCTTTCCTTCCTTACGTTCCCCTTCGTGCTCATTGCGGCGATCTTCGGCATGCGGGTCGCCGACGTACCGCTCACCGCGACGCCCGGAGCTTTCTGGATTATCGTCGGCGCAATGGCCGCCTGCATCATCGCGCTTTTTATTTATTTCAGGCGCAAGGAGTGGTTCTAGGCGGCTCCGCCCCCTTCGCGGCCTGCGGCGCATAAAACCGGCGGAGGCCGGGCAGGGGCATGGTATAGTGAATCCATGCTCCGCCTCTGGAACACGCTCTCGCGCGAAAAAGAACCGCTTCCCGACCGGAAGGAACTGCGGCTTTTCGTCTGCGGGCCCACGGTAAACGACTACGCCCATATCGGCCATGCGCGCACGTATATCTTTTTCGATTTTCTCGCGAGATATCTGCGCGCGCGGGGCCGCGACGTCTTTTACCTCCAAAACATCACCAATATCGACGATAAAATCATCAGGCGGGCCGCGGAAGAAGGGAAAAAAGCCGCCGACGTCGCGGACTTTTTCATGGAGGCCTATCTTGCGGACATGGCGGCGCTCGGCATCGGCATGTCCGCCGACGGGAAAGAAAAGGCGGAAAAGATAATTTACGCCCCCGCGACGAAATTCATCCCGCAGATCGCGGCGCAGGTGGAGCGGCTCGCGCAAAAAGGATTCGCCTACCGGATCGAGGGCGACGGCTGGTATTTCGATATCGCAAAATTCGCCGGGTACGGAAAGCTCTCCGGCCGCACGGCGCTCCAGGCCGAAGATTCCGTCTCGCGGATCGATGAATCGGTCGGGAAGCGCAACAAGGGCGACTTCTGCCTCTGGAAATTCTCCAAGCCCGGCGAGCCGGAATGGCCCGCGCCCCAGATCGGCGCAGGGCGGCCCGGGTGGCACATCGAAGACACCGCAATCTCCGAATTCTATTTCGGCCCCCAGTATGAGATCCACGGGGGAGGCGTCGATTTAAAGTTCCCCCATCACGAAGCGGAGATCGCCCAGCAGGAATCCGCGTCGGGCAAGGCGCCGTTCGTGCGCATCTGGATGCATACCGGCGCATTGCTCGTGGACGGCAGAAAAATGTCCAAAAGTCTCGGGAATTTCGTGACAATCCGCGGGTTCCTTGAAAAGTACGGCGCGAACGTCCTCCGCTGGATCGCGCTCACCCACCACTACCGCTCCCCCATCGACTATACGGAAGAAAGCGCGGCGCAGGCGGCGCATACCCTGGACGGAATCGCGAACTTCCTCGCCAAGCTTGAATTCCTCGCGGAGGGGACGCGGGCCGGAACGCCGGAACCGCTGAAACCGCTGGAAGAAGCGGAAGAAAAGCTCGAAGACGACCTTAACGTTCCGCAGGCGCTTGCAGGCGCGCTCGCCTTCGCCTCGGAGCTACAGCCCGCGCTCTGGAACATCCCGCGGGAAGAAGCCGCGGCGGCGCTCTCCCAGTTCCGCAGGTTCTTCGGCATGTTCGGCTTCGATTTCGCGCCGCCGCCGGAAATCCCCGAAAACGCGAGAAAACTGGCCGCCGAGCGGGACGAATTCAGAGGTAATAAACAGTTTGATAAGGCCGACGCCTTGCGGCGGAAAATAAACGGTTTAGGATTTGATATTGAAGATACGCCGAAAGGACCTTTCCTATGGCCGCAACCAAAAAATCACAACTGAAAATCCCGCCGCAGAACCTCGAAGCGGAGGCGGCCGTCCTCGGCAGCATCCTCATCGATAAGAACGCCATCATCCGCGTGGCGGACGTCCTCGTGCCGGACGACTTCTACTCCCCCGCCCACGGGAAAATCTACGAAGCCATCCTCGCGCTCTGGGAAAAGCGCCAGCCGATCGACGTCCTCAGCCTGACCACTTATCTCAAAGAGCGCGAACTCCTTCCGGGCGCGGGCGGCTCCGGCTATCTCGCCGAGCTTACGAACCAGGTCACGACCGCTTCGCACGTGGAACATTATGCGGGCATCGTGAAAGAGAAGAGGGTCCTGCGCGACCTTATCCGTGCCTCGGCGGAAATCACGGAAGACGCCCTCGGCGAACCGGCGGGCGAGCTCGCGGATCTCATGGACAATGTCGAGCAGAAGATCCTTTCCATTTCGCAAAAATCCGTGCCGCAGAATTTCCTCCCCGTGAAGGATGAGCTTGCGAGGGCGGCGGAGCGGATGGCAAAGCTTCATGAGGGCGGCGACAAGCTCCGCGGCATCGCGACGGGCTTCGCGACGCTCGACAATAAACTCTCCGGCCTGCAGAAGTCCGATCTCATCATCCTCGGCGCGCGGCCTTCGTCCGGAAAAACGGCGCTCGCCCTGGACATCGCGCGGAATGCCGCGCTCGCGGGCCATACGGTCGGCATCTTTTCGCTTGAAATGTCGCGCGAGCAAGTCATCGACCGCATCATCGCCGCGCAGTCGCAGGTGCCGCTATGGAACATCCTGACCGGCCGCATTAAGAACGACGCCGAATTCGGCATGATCCAGCACGCGCTCGACCAGCTCTCCGCAACGAAGCTTTTCATCGACGACTCCCCTTCCCTCAACATCATGCAAATGCGCTCCATGGCCCGCCGCCTCCAAGTCGAATACGGCCTCGATCTCCTTATCGTGGATTACCTCCAGCTTATCCGGCCGCGCACGAACTCCGACAGCATGGTCCAGCAGATCACCGAAATTTCGCGCGGCCTGAAGGCGCTCGCGCGCGAACTCAAGGTGCCGGTATTCGCGCTCTCCCAGCTCTCGCGCGGCGTGGAACAGCGCGACCATAAAGTGCCGCGCCTCTCGGACCTCCGCGATTCCGGCTCCATAGAGCAGGATGCGGACGTCGTCATGTTCATCTATCGCAAGGACAAGGGGCATGACGCGCTGAGCGACGTCGGCGGAGACGGCGGATTTGCCGCAGGCCCGTCCGAAAACGCGATTCAGATACTCATCGCGAAGCACCGCAACGGCCCGGTCGGCGAAGTGGAATTCGCCTTCGATCCGGAGCGCGTTTCCTTCAGGACGATCGACAAGCGGTACAGCGAACTGCCGGCGCTTTGATCCGCGGTTCGCGCGGGCCGGGCACGGGCGCCGCAGTTCACGCCGCCGCCGGATCGTGATATTATCTTCCCATGAAACTGCCCCCTCCCATCGAAAAAGCTGCCGGAAAGCTCGCCGAACTCCCGTCCATCGGGCCGCGCCAGGCGATCCGCCTCGCGTTCCATCTTGTCGGAGAAGGCCGCCAGAACATCCGCGACCTCGCCCTCTCCATCGCGGAGCTTGGAAAAATGAAATCCTGCGAGCGGTGTTTTTTCATGCATGAAAATTCCGGCCCGCTGTGCGAAATCTGCGCGGACCCGCACCGCGCCCAAAATACCATCATGATCGTGGAAAAGGAAACCGACCTGATCTCCCTCGAGAGCACCGGGAAATTCTCCGGGCGGTATTTCATCGCGGGCGAAATGCCGAATACGGGCCTCATCGAAGAATGGCAGAAGCTGCGCCTGCAGAGCCTGAAATCGTTCATCCAAAAACCGGCGCCGGAAGGGTCCGGCGGCGCGGTCGAGGAGATCATCCTTGCCTTCAATCCGACTTCGGCGGGAGATTTTCAAGCGTCGTTCTTCGCAAAAGAGCTCGGACCGCTCGCGAAAAAGCTGAGCCGGCTCGGGCGCGGCCTCCCCACCGGCGGCGAGATAGAGTTCGCGGACGGCGAAACGCTCGGTTCGGCCCTCGAAGGACGGCGGCAGTAGCCGATAAAAACGGCGCGAGCCGTCCGTCAGCCGTGCCTCACGACCACGATGTCGCCGTCTTTAACCTCATAATCTTTGCCCTCCGCACGGATCCAGCCTTTTTGCTTTGCTTGGTTCCAGCCGCCCGCTTCGACGAACCTTTCATAATCCGTGACTTCCATCCTGATGAACTTGTCCTCGAAGTCGCCGTGGATCGCGCCAGCCGCCTGCGGCGCCTTCGTGCCGCGCGCAATCGTCCATGCGCGCGTTTCGTCCTCTCCCGTCGTGAAATAGCTCACGAGGCCGAGGACTTCGTACGCTTTCTTAATGAGCGCCTCAGCGGATTCCGCGCTGCCGCCCGCGCCCGCCGCCGAGCCGAGGTCTAAAAAGAGATGCTCCGCGCCGAGCGACTTTATCTTCCCAAAAAGCCCGGGGGTTGCGGCGCCATCCGATTCCTTTCCGTTCAGAAGGTAGATCTGCCGCTTCATCGTGAGAAGGTTCAGCTCGCGCAGGCGCGCGGCGTCGCGCGCATCTTCCGCGAGCGACGCGTCGGCCACGGGCAGATTCCCTTTCTCAAGCGACGCCTGAACCCGCGAAAGAAGCGCCTTGTCGCGGAGCGCATCCTTGCTGCCGCTCTTCGCCTCCCCTTCCGCTTTGGCAAGCCGTTTTTCCACGGCGTCCAAATCCTTCAGCATAAGCTCGGAATTGATGATTTCGAGGTCGCGGAGGGGGTCTACCGCGCCTTCCACGTGAATCACTCCCGCATCCGCAAACACGCGGAGGACGATGACGATGGCCTGCGTCTCGCTGATGCGCGCGAGGAATTGGTTGCCGAGCCCTTCCCCCTTGTTCGCCCCCTTCACGAGTCCCGCGATGTCGTAAAACTCCACGACCGCGGGAATCTTCTTCTTCGATCGGCTGATCTCCGCAAGACGATCCAGCCGGGCGTCCGGTACGGACACGATTCCCACGTTCGGATCAATCGTCGCAAAGGGATAGTTCGCAATCGTGATATCCTGATCGGTCAATAGCTTGAACAGCGTCGACTTGCCGACGTTAGGGAGCCCTACAATGCCGATGGAGAGTTTAGCCATGGCTATGCGGCTATATTATACGCCCTCCGCCGCGGGAGCGGAACGGGCCGCGCTTCCTTGCCCAGCTCGCCCTCAGGTCCCTCGCGAGCTCGGGAAACGAGGGCTGGTTGAAATGCCCGCGCCGGCGGAAACGCCGCGCGACGGCGCGCGGCAGGGCCTTCCCGTACTTTTCCGCATCGGGAGGCGGCACTACGGCGTCATCCGCGCTCTGGTAAATGAAAATTTTCCCTCCTTGGCGCGCAAACCGCGCGAGATTGCGGGGCAGGGAAAAGTCGGCCCACCCGAACGGCGCGGCGACGAGGAAGGTGGCCCTGATCCTTTTGGAAAACCGGTTTTCGGAAAGGTACTTTGCGAGAAAAACGCCTCCGAGCGAGTGGCCGACGAAAGCCGTCTCTCGCGCAAGATGCGGAACGAATTTTTCAAACCACAGTTTCCACTCGGCATATTTCGCATTCAGCGGATTCGGCATGCCGATCCTGATCACCTCGAACCGGCTTCCGAGCGCCGTACCGAGCGTCTCCTTCCAGCCGCGCCGCGGCCTCCGGTACTGCTCGAAATCTATTTCCCTCTTTTTAAGGAACGATAGATACGCGCGATGGCTTGCAAAGGACTCTCCCCCGCCTATCACGATGACCTGCTTCTTCTTCATGGTAGAACTTGCGCCTGTTCGTTCCGGAAAAGATACGAGGGCGGCTTTGACGTATTAACATCCGAAGCGCCGTCCTTGCGGATGATAAAGGAATAGCCGAAGGGATCGACGGGAACGGCGGGGATGATTCCCCGGGCGACGAGGGCGGCGGTGGAAGTGGGGTATGCGCCGAAGCGCGCCTTGTACGCCTTCGATGCGGCATCCAGGTAATCGAGGTCGTTGAGGCGCGCGATGTACGCCGCGGCGCGCGCCTTCGTGGCGGGATCATTCGAGCTTTTATAGACCGTGATCCAAAGGTTTCGCACGCGGTCACGGTTGCGCTGGTCTACGCCGAAGTTCAGGGCGAAGCTCGCCGCGTATTCGGGCACGCCGGGCGTCGTCGCCGCCAGATTGAAGTAACGCGCCGCGTCCTTGAGGTCGTGGCGCTCGAGATAATAATTGATCGCCATGTAGTACGGGATGCGCCAGTCGGGATCGGCGTTTGCGAGGCCCTCCTTGCCGATCTTGAATGACTCTCCCACCGCATCGGGATACGAAGAGGTCGGGATTACGGGAAGCGTAAGCACCGAAAACGCGTAAGGGTAGCCGAATTTTGGATCCACCGATGTCAGGAATGCAAGGCCGCTCAGGTATTCCGTATGGCCCCGGAAGAAGAGATCGAGGATCGAGGGCATGGTGTTCGCCCAAAGGAAGGACGCGACCGCGGGATGAAACCCCATGTCGGCGAGGCGCGTCATCTCCGGCGTAAAAGCGGGCGGCAGGGACGCCGCGGCCGCGGGCCGCGCCGCATCGTACCAAAATTGGCATCCGACCGCGGCCGCGAGAAGCGCCGCGACGGCAAATCCCCTCGCCGCAGCATGCCGCCGTCTCATAGCTCTTTTTTGTCGAAAATCCAGATCGCGGCGGAAAGGAGGAATGCGCCGTACGCCGCGGCATACGCGAACGCGAGCGCTACCGCATGAAACGGCATGGCGACGTCATGGATCGCGAGGGTCCGCACGTCGAATTTTTCCAGATTCGGGAAAACGTAGTAGAGCGCCTGGACGAGGAGGAGCTGCACGCCCTTGAGCCCGATCTGCCGCGCGTCGGTGACGAGCTGGCTTACCACATGCCCGATGAAAAACACTGCCGAGGTGTAGACGATGGAAAGGAGCGAGCTTGAGAACGTCGAGACGAAAAGCGCGAAGGCTATGAAAAGCGCCATCTCGAGATATTGCATGAAGATGGCAAGGAGGCCGAGGCCGTCGAATCCGCCGTGCTCGTAGGCGACGAGGCCGAGATATCCCGCTCCCAGGATTGCGGTTGCAAGGAGAAGGACGAGGCACAAGCCGAAAAATTTGCCGAGCAGGAACTGCGCGCGGGAAACCGGCTTTGCGAGAATGAAGTAGACCACCTTCCGTTCCACGTCCCTGAAAAACGACGTCGTGCCGAGAAAAAGCGCGACGATCGCGTTAAAGAAGTATATCCCCGCGAGGCCGAAGCTCTTCACCATCGGCAGCTCCCTGAGCACGAGCTCCGCGAGGAATATCTCGAAGAACAGATAGAGGAACGCGAAGATAAGGATGCCGTAGAGGAGCTTGCTCCGCGTTTCCGTCCTGAAGGTCGTCTTCGCGATGATCCAGATGTTCCTCATGCGCGCGGGGACGTATGCGCCTGCGGCGCGGCCTTTTCCCGGGCGCCGACTGCTTCCATGAACCTCTCTTCGAGCGGCTTCCCCGCGGCGAACTCCTTCACCGGACCGGCGTACTTCAGCTTGCCTTCGTGCACCACGCCCATTTCGTCGCAAATTTCTTCGGCGTCGTAGAGGATATGCGTATTCAAAAAGATTCTCCTTCCTTCTTTCTTAAGCTCGAGCATGGTCTCTTTCATCTCGCGGCGGCCGACCGGATCAAGCCCGTCGAGCGGCTCATCGAGAAACAGGTACTCCGGATCGTTTACGAGAGCCTGGGCGAAGCCAAGCCGCTGGCGCATGCCCTTGGAATACGTGCGCACCTCGGCATTCCTCGCTTCGTAGATCCCGACGCGGCGCAACAGGGCTTCATAATGCCCCTTGCGCGCGCCGGCCGCGGGGCCCCGCGCCGAACCGTCCAGCTCGTCGCAAAATTTAAGAAATTCCAGCCCCGTCATGTTCTCATAGAAGTAGGGGGTTTCGGGCATGTACCCGATCCGCCGCTTGGAAGCCGCGCTCGCGGACGGCGCGCCGTCAAGGGAGATCTCGCCGCTCGTCGGCTCGAGAAGCCCCACTATCATTTTCATGACAGTGGTTTTTCCCGCACCGTTCTGGCCGAGGAAGCCGAAAATGGGCGCGTCGACTTTCAGGGAAAAGTCATCCACGACGGCGCGCCCCTTGTAGATTTTCGTCAGATGGGATATCTCAAGCATGAGGAAAGCGTCCTTATCATAGCAAAAAAACGGGGCGGGAGAAAAACCCGCGCTCAATATTCCGCAGGGATGCTCGCAAATTTCGATTTCGCGATGATGACGTGATCCAGCACGTCGATGCCCATGATCTTCCCCGCTTCGATGATCTGGCGCGTCACCGCGAGGTCGGCCTCGGAAGGAGCAAGCACGCCGGACGGGTGATTATGCGCGAGGATGACGGCGGAAGCCGAATGCTCCAGCGCGGGGCGGAACACCTCGCGCGGGTGCACCACGTTCGCCGTCATGCTCCCCACCGAAACGAGCTCATCGTGAATGAGTCGGTAATGGCTGTCCAGGTAGAGGCCGCGCAGATGCTCTTTTTGCAAATCGCGCATGTCCTTCAGATAGTCGAATACCTGGCTCGCCGTACGGAGCGTCATGGGGCGCCCTGCGGCGGGCGATTGGAAAAGCCGGCGGCCAAGCTCGAATGAGGCAACGAGCTGGCACGCCTTTACGAGCGGGATGCCGAGCGTCGCGCCCACTTTTTTCGGATCCTTCTGCGATACGAGCGCGTTTTCGCCGTATTCCTTAAGAATGCGCCGCGACATCGAAAGGACTCCCTCCTTCTTCGTGCCCGCATTAAGGAGCACGGCGAGAAGCTCGCCCGTGGAAAGCGCGCCCGGGCCGTACTTTATAAGTTTCTCGCGCGGCTTTTCTTCCTGCGGCAGATCGCGGACGCGAAGGACGTATTCTTTGACGGCGGCGCCTCCCGAAAAATTCTGGCTGGGCCCATCCCCGTCCAACACCAAATCATCCGTCCGGCGCATATAGAAATCTCCGCGTAATTCCGCTTCGGGTATGATCATTTTTCGCTTTTTCATTATATCATAGGGCGCTTCCGCCGCTCCGGCGCGGCAACGACGCGGAAGGCGCGCCTCTTTCTCCGCCGTCAGACGGCGCGTCGGAGAGCGGCAAAAACACGGTAAAACAGCTCCCCTTCCCAAGCTCGCTCGAAGCCGCGATCCTGCCGCCATGGGCCTCTACGATCTTCCGGCAAATATGCAGGCCGAGGCCGGTGCCGCGCGACGCATCGCCGCCAATCCGGTAAAACCGCTCGAAAATGCGCGGGAGCTCTTCCGGCGCGATGCCCGTACCCGTATCAGAGACCGCGATCTCCGCGCTCCGCGCGCGGCCGTCAGCCACGATGCGCCCCGATACCGCGATCCCGCCGCCGCGGCCGGTATGTTTTAAGGCATTGCCCACGAGATTCAACACCACTTCCTTCATCCTGTCGCGGTCGGCCACGATGAGCGCCGCGCTGCCGCACGAAAACGAAAGCTCGACGCCCTCGTCCTCGGCGACGAGCGCGCAGTCATCCCCGACCTCCTCCAATAATTCGGCGAGAAGAAACTCCCGGAGCTCCAGTTCTTCCCCGAGAGATTCCATCCGGACGGCGGCGAGGAATCCTTCCACCATCCGCGACATGCGTTCGGTCGCGGCGCCCATCGTCCGGAGCGCCGCGGCGCGGTCGCCCTTCCTCTTCCCCGACAGTATCTCAAGATCCGCCCTCAGGATCGTGAGCGGCGTCTGGAGCTCATGCGACAAATCGGCAAAAAGCCTCCCGCCCGCGAGGGCGGCCATGCGGCCGCCCTCGCGGGCGGCGGCGCCTCCGCGAAACCACCGAAGCCCGGCGGCATGCCTCACGAGAACGTAAAAATGGGAAACCAACCCGAGGAGCGCCTCCATGGAGCCACTCTGCCACAAGGGCGATAAAATTTTTCTAAAACGAGCGCGGAGCCCCGCGGGCTTCGTTCCCGACTACCGCCCGCGGGACATGAGCTTCTTGAATTCCTCCACCATCGGCACCTGCTCCGGCTCCGTGCCGTAGAATTTCGCCGTGTGGTACGCCGCCCAGTCCGCGAGCAGGAGCCCGTTAAAAATTTTATGGAGGCGGGATTTGCCCTGCAGCAGTACCACTTCCGACTTGAAGCCGCGGTCGCGGAGAAGTTTCTCGAGAATGCTCATGCGCTTCGTGATGCGCGGGTCGTCGTCGCCGTCCTTCAGGAACACAAAATGGAAATGCCCCGAGAGCGCCGCCGCCCTCCCCTTTGCGTCGAATCCCGTCATTTCGTTATGGTTCGATTCCGGCACGACGTTGCAGAATGAAGGAATTTTTCCGGTCTCGTTGAACTTTATTTTCCAGTTGTAGGCGACCGCGGCATTCCGCGCCGAAGCGTATATCACGGGCACCGCTTCATGCAGGCGCTTCGCGAGGTCGCGCCCCCGGTGCTCTTCCCGCGAAGGATGCAGATGGGGCGCAAGCGCCCGCGCCTCTGCAACCCATCCTTTTTCCCCCATCACGGCGGCGGTCGCAAGCAGGGAAAGCGGGGTCGCCATCCGCGGCTGGATGCGGAGATCCGGCATCTGCACGTAAGGCGCGCCGGATTTTTGGGCGAGCGCGATGAGCTTCCCGCGCGCGGCGACGACCGCGATCGCGGAACGCTTCGCGCGAGCCGCATTGAATGCGTCAACGACCTCTTCGGTGTTCCCCGAATACGAGCTCAGGATGATAAGGTGCTCTTTTAAATCGCCGTCGCTCATCGGCGGCAAGCCGTAATCGGACCAAACGGCAATATGCCGGTCCGGATGCCACGCCTTCAGGATGTCCGCCGCGAGATGCGACCCGCCCATCCCGGCCACGAGGAATTTTGAGAATTTCCGCCTGCCGAGCTTCCCGGCGTTCTCCACGACCGGCTCGTACTCGAACTGCTTCGCATAATTCCTTATGTCGTCGGGCATCATATGGTTTAATTATACGGCACTGGACGCGAAAACCGCATGTTGATAAGATGGCAATAAGCTTTCCGTGAACAAAAATATGGAGAAACCGAGGAGGGAAACGGGCGCGCCCGAGAGGCCGCCCGAGGACTCGACCGACATGACGCTCGCCCTCTTTTATGCCACGGATCTGGACGCGCATCTCGACGAGGCAAAACGGATGGTCTCAATAATGACGAACCCGGGCGCGAAAGAATTCCTCCAGGCGGAAATCGCGAAATACGAGGAAAAAAAGTAAGACGGTCCTATTTGACCGAGTGGCCGCCGAAGCGGTTGCGGAGGGCGGACAGGATGCGGCCCGCATAGCTCGGCTTCTTTTTCGATTCGATGCGGAACTTGAATGCGCTCTCTATCGCCGGAAGGCGGAGCCCCCGCTTGCGGCCGGTCTTCAGGGTCCACTCCCCCTCACCCGTCGCGGCAACGGCGCCGGAAACTCCTGCGAGATCCTCTCCGTACTCCCCAAAGGCCTCTCCAAGCCATCCGACGAGGCGCGATTCAATCACGCTCCCGCGGTTATATACGCGGGCGACTTCTTCGAGATCCAGCTTGAAAGGCGATTTCTTCATAAGCGCAAACCCTTCCGCGAGGGACTGCATCATCCCGTACTCGATCCCGTTGTGGACCATTTTCACGAAATGGCCCGCGCCCGGCGCGCCCATGCGGCCGTAGCCGAGCGGCGCCGAGAGATCGGCGAAAAGCGGCTCAAGATACGCGAACGTTTCGGCGTCGCACCCGACCATGAGCGATCCGCCGCGCCGGGCGCCGGAAGGGCCGCCCGAAAATCCGACGTCGACGAATTTCACGCCGCGCGCGGCGAACCGCCGCGCGCGGCGGATCGTGTCTTCGTAAAAAGAATTGCCCGCATCGATCACGATGTCGCCGCGGCGCAGGAATCCCGCGAGTCCTCCGCGCCCGCGCGCGGCGCGCGGCGAACCGCCGCGGGCGCCGAAAAGGAATTCATCCACGCCCTTGCCCGCCGTAATCATGAGCCAGATGACGCGGCGCGGCCGGCGGCCCGCGCCGCGGGAAGGCGCGGGCCCGGACGCGGGCATTGATGGAGAAGAAAGCGCCGCGGCAAGCCCGCCCGCCCCTTCCGCCGTTTCGAATCCGTCCGCCGCCATCGCGGCGGCGGGATCCGGAGAGCGGTTCGCAACGACGACGCGCCACCCTTTCTCGCGGAGCTGTCGCGCCACGTTCGCTCCCATCTTCCCGAGGCCGTACAGTCCGATGGCGCGGGGCATCGCGGGAACCGCCGCCCGCGCGGCCGACCCCGCCTGCGCCTCCGCTTCAGCGGCAATGGCGCCGTGATCGGGAGCATAGCGCCGAAGCGGCACTGCGCCCTTTTTCCAGGCCTCAAGGATCGGATCCGCGAAACGCCACATCGCCGCGACCTCCCCGCTCGAAACGAAAAGCGTCTGGTCTCCCGCGATGCAGTCGAGGAGAAGCTTCTCGTATTCGGCGACGTATTGGCGCGTTCCCTCCGCGTGCGGCACGAGAAACGCTTCGATCGTTTTTTCTTCAAGCTTGAACGCGTGCCCCGGCGCTTTCGCCCAAAACCGGATTGCGATTTCTTCGCGCGGATCCTGGCGGAAGACGATGGCATTGCTCGCGTGCCTGCCGCCCGGAGGGCATGCGCAGGGCTTCGGATGCCTGAACACGACTTCTATCTCGGTAACCTCGCCCTCTTCCTTCGGACGGAGCCGCTTTCCCGCTTCAAGGATGATCGGCACGCCCTGCCAATTCGGGTGCGCGAGAAACGCCTGCGCGCGGAAATACGTCTCGGTATCGGAGCGCGGCGCGACGCCCTTGATTGAGCGATATCCTTCGTACTGGGCGCGGAACGTGCTCCGGCGGACTTCTTCGAGGGTCGGCGGGATGAGCGTGCCGAGGATCGCGGCCCGCGCGCGGCGCACGGCCGCCGCCGAAAGGTCTTCCGGCCGCTCCATCGTAACGAGCGCGAGCATCTGCAAAAGGTGGTTCTGGCCGACGTCGCGCAGGGCGCCTACCGGATCGTAAAAGGCGCCGCGGCCTTCCACGCCGATGTTCTCGTATTCCCGGATATATATCTTTTCGATCAAGCCGCCGCCCCATTCGCCTTCAAAAAGATTGTTAAGAAACCTGAATACGAGCACGTTGCGGAACGTCTCTTTCGCAAGATAGTGGTCGATGCGGTAAATCTGCTCTTCTTTGAAAAGCCGCGCGAGGCGCGCGTCGAGCGCCTTCGCGCTTTTTTCGTCGTGCCCGAAGGGCTTCTCGACAAGCACGCGCGTCCATCCTTCCTCCGGACTGCAGCCCTCCGCAAGGCGGCTCTCGCGCAGGCGGTCAAGAATGTCGCCGTAAAACCGCGGAGGAACGGAGAGATAGAAAAGCTTGCTCGCGCACGCCCCCCATCCGCCGTCAATCGCCTTCAGCCGGCCATAAAGCGCCCGGTAATCGCCTATTTTCGCGAATTCGAGCCGGTGGTAGACGGCAAGATCAAGAAAGGAAGAAATGTCCTTTTCCTTCGCGCCGGGCGCCCGCGCGCGGAGGATGGCGCGCAGATGTGCGCGGAGGTCGTCGTCGCTCCAGTCGCGCCGCGAGACGCCGACGAGGGCGAATCTTTTCGGCAATCTGCCCCCGACATGCAGGTCAAAAAGCGCCGGTACGATTTTTTTCGCCATGAGATCCCCCGTTGCCCCGAATACGGCGAGAATAGTAGGCGCGGTTTGTATTCGCTCGTCCATAGTCATACTATTATACCCGAAATGAGGACTTTTCTTTCTGCCGATTTTTTCGACCGCCCGGCGACCAAGGTGGCGCGCGAGCTCCTGGGGAAATATCTCGTGCGCAGCTTCCCCGGCCGCGGCGGCCGCCGCGGCCGGGCCGTGGCGCTCATGATCACCGAAGTCGAGGCTTACGACGGGCCGCGCGACCGCGCATCGCACGCGAGCCGCGGACGGACGCCGCGCAATGCGCCCATGTTCGGCAAGGCCGGCCGCTTTTACGTATATTTTACCTATGGCATGCACTGGCTCGCCAACGTCGTGACGGGCCCCGAAGGATATCCGGCCGCCGTCCTCTTGCGCGCGGGCGTCTCCCGCGACCCCGCAACCGGAGAGGAACGCCCGCTCCGCGGCCCGGCGCTCCTTGCGCGGTTTCTCGGCATCGGTAAAGCGCACTGCGGCAAGCCGGCGGGGCGGCGGACGGGGCTCTGGTTCGAAGACCGCGGGGCGAAAATTCCGCCTCGCGCAATCATCGCGCGGCGGCGCACCGGCGTGGATTACGCCGGGCCCTACTGGGCGGGAAGAAAATATAATTTCAGCGCGGCGCCGGAACGAATATCAAAATCGCGAGTAAAACCGCGATAATGGCGGCGAAAATGATGGACAGGATTTTAAGCTTGCGTTTCATGTTCTCGGAGCAAGCCCGCGCGGCCTAGAGCGCTCCTTCGCGCTTCAATAATAGCATTTTCTTTTTCCGGCCGCGCGCATAACCGCCCGGATCCCCGTCGGACCGCACGACGCGATGGCACGGCACGCGCTTCGTGTCCGGATTCCGGTGCATGATGTTCCCCACCGCCCGATAGGCAAGCGGCCTCCCCGCGCGGCGAGCGACTTCCTTATAAGTCAATGTCTCTCCTCGCGGAATGGCCGCAACCACCCGGTACACTTTCTCCTTGAATGTTTCCCGGATCCTTTTTGCGCCGCTCACTGCCATACGATCCAGAATATCATAAAAAATCAGGCGAGGGCATTGCCCTCGCCTTAAACACTGCATGCCGAAACTAGCGCGTCCGGCGCAGGCCAGAGAAGTCGGCAAAATAGCTTTCGATTTCCATGTGCGCTAGATCCGGCTCTCTCAGAATGGCTTCCGCCGCCCTTTCGAGTTCCGCCGAGTGATGAGCAAACTCGTCGTCGGGGTTTTTGAATTCCCCGTAAGCGCCGCAGTCCGCGTGAGCCATCAGCACGACCTTGCGCGGACGATGCAACCTGACCGACAAACGGATTTGGTTTAAGACCGCCTCGCGGTCGGCCCCTCCGTCGGCCAAGGCTTTCGCCCCGCCGGCCCATTTTATATAATCGGGTTGGCGAAAACGAGCTTTAAATTTGTCCAGTAAGCGGTCGAATCTCCAATCGAAGCACCACAAGACGAATACTTCCGCCTCGTAGTATTCCGCCGGAGATTCGAATTTAAACAGGACAGGTTCCATGAAGAAGGTGGCAACGTTAACCAATCACGCTCTCCTCTACTAAGAATTTTGCTTCGGTTCCCCCGCGAACCTCAAGAAACCCGGAGCTCACGGGAATATAATGCGCTTTTAATTCTTTGTCAATGATTTTTATCACCCCTTTCGTCAAAATGGAGATAAGCGGCCGGTGGTGGTCGAGAATCGTAATTTCCCCCGCCTGGGTCGCACAGTTCACCTCGCAAGCTTCTCCCTCGTAGAGGACTTTTTGGAGCGAATAGACGCCGACTTGCATGTTCCGTGCGCGCAACGGCCTATCCCGCGGCCGCCGCCTCCTCAATGCCGCCCTTGAGATAGAAATTTCCCTCCGGCAGGCCGTCATGGCGGCCCTCCAGAATTTCGCGGAAGCTCCGCACGGTGTCCTTCAGGGAAACATATTTCCCGGGCCTGCCCGTAAAGGCCTCGGCGACGAAAAAGGGCTGGGAAAGGAAGCGCTGGATTTTGCGCGCGCGGTCCACGGTGCGGCGGTCGGTCTCGGAAAGCTCTTCGATGCCAAGAATATTGATGATGTCCTGGAGCTCCTTATAGCGCTGGAGCGTCCTTTGCACCTCGCGGGCGACATCGTAGTGCTCGCGGCCGACGATCTTCGGATCGAGCGCGCTGGAGCTCGAAGCGAGAGGATCCACGGCCGGATAGATGCCTATCTCGGTAAGCGCGCGGGAAAGCACGATCGTGGAATCCAGGTGGCTGAAAGTCGTCGCGGGCGCCGGATCGGTAATGTCGTCCGCGGGGACATAGATTGCCTGAAC
>JAKAUM010000004.1 GCA_021827685.1 bacterium | reverse complement strand
GCCGCCTTTCCGCGGTTCGTTTTTATTTCTTGCGCCTCCGGCCGGCCCGGAAGCGGAGTTCGCGTACGGCGACCTCGTGACGATAAGCGGCACGCTCGAGGCTTCCCGCGAGCCGCACGCCCCGCCTATCATGTTTTCCCCGGCGGTCGGCCTCGTCGCGCAACACAAGGGTTTTTTCTTCCGCGACTGGATGTTGGGGATCAAGGCCGCCGCGATCCGGGAATTCCGTGGGGCGCTTCCGGCGGACGAAGCAGGGCTCCTTGGCGGCATTATGTTCGGCTACCGCGCGGGCATCCCGCCCGATCTTCGGAACGAGCTATCGCGCGCCGGCGCCGCGCATATTATCGCCGTTTCGGGCTACCAAATCATGATCCTGGTCGCCGTGTGCGGCGCTTTCTTCAAAAAATTCCTTCCGCGCCGCGCGTCACTCGCCGCCACGGCGGCGCTCATCGTCCTTTTTATATCCATGACGGGCTGGCGCGCATCCGCCGTGCGGGCTGCGATCATGGGCGTGGTCGCGCTCGCAGCCCGCGCGATAGGGGAGGCGCCCAACCTGCGGAACCTGATCGCTTTCACTGCCGCCGCGATGGTTCTCGCCGATCCCTCTGCGCCCGTCTTTAATGTCGGTTTTATCCTCTCCTTCGTGGGCTTGCTTGGCATCATCTTTCTCGGGCCGCCGATCCGCGGATTGCTCCGCGCAGGCGGGCCTGCGCCGGCGCACGCGCCGTTCGGCTTGCGGGATGCCGCAGCCATAGTTCTCTCGGCCCAGATCGCCGTCATGCCGATCCTTATCCGCGCGTTCGGCCCCCTTTCGCTCGTCGGGGTTTTCGCCAACGTGCTCGTGACCGCGACGATACCGGCTACGATGGCGCTCGGGACCATGCTCGCCGTTTTCGGTTTCGCGTCAGGGCGCCTTGCGTTTTTCGCGGCCCAATGCGCCGGCTTCTTCCTCCGCTATCAGCTTCTCGTGATAAGGACGTTCGCCGCGCTCGCGGTTCCCGTGCCGTTCAGTTTCGATTCCGCGTTCTTCATCGCGTCCTATTATCTGCTCCTCGCGCTATTCGTATTTTCCCGCCGGAGCAGCCTTCGCGCGGCGGGCGTCCCCGCCTCGCTCCCGCCATGATTTTTTTCCGCAAGTTCGGTACTTTTAACCTCATCCTTGCCGCGTCGCTCGTTTTACTCGACGTATATTTCGCGGCGGGAATGGCAGGCCTTGGCGGCGGCCGCATGCGGGAAAATTCGTCAGGCACGCGCGAATATTTTCTATCCGCGGCGGAGGGCGGGGGAGAGCTCGTAATGTTTCCGGACGATGTGAAAATCTTGATTGATGCAGGGCCTGCGGGAAGCGCCGCCGCAAGCGCGCTCGCCGCGATCCTGCCGTCCGGCGACCGCTATATCGACATCGCTATTTCTTCGTATCCGTCAGCGCGGCAGTCGGGCGGATTTACGGAGATTTTGGACGATTTCCGCATAGGGACGTTTCTTTGGAGCGGGCGCCGCCCGGCGGGGCCGGGTGCCGCGAGCTGGGGCGTTCTGCGCGCGAAGCTGGCTTCGAAAGGGGTTCCCGTCGCGGTCGTCGGCGCGCATGACCGCATCAAGACCGTATCCGGAGAGATTGCCGTGCTTTCGCCGGAGAGTGCGTTTTTAAAGAGTCCCGAGCCGCGCGAAGCGTCGCTCGTCCTTCGCGTGGAAGGAAAGGGAGCCGCGGAAGGGCAAAGCGCCGCCGCCATGACCTCGATTTTCATGGGCGGCGCGGACCTCGCGGTGGAGCGTTATCTTGCGGCGGCGGAATCGGCGGCCCTCCGCGCCGATATATTGAAAACCGCCGACGCCGGCGGGAGCCTCGCTACGGGCGCGTCGCTTCTCCGGGACGTCCGGCCGGAAGCGGTCATCGTGGCCGCAGGAGGCGGAACCGGCGCGGGTAAAGCGGCCGCGGGCGCCCCTGCGAGATCCCTCCTCGGCAGGATTGCATCCTCGACCCCTGCGCGCGTTTTCCGTACGGATACCGGCGGGATGATCGAGATATGGCGCAGGCGCGGCGGGGCGCTTGAGGCCGCCCGGGCGCGAAAATAAAAGATTTATGAAACAAATTGGGCGGCAGGGTCGTAGTATGTAAGATATGCGCGCGGAGGGCGGCCGCCGATTGCCGAAGATTGCCGCATATTCGCCCGGCTTCGCATATCTCTCAACGAATGACCATGTCGGACACTCCCGAAAGATCGGATGAGGAGGTTGCGATCCTCGTACAGGAAGGGGATCGAGAGGCCTTTCGGATCATTGTGGAACGCTACGAGCCGAAACTAAGGCGTTATGCGGAGCGGTTTTTTTTCGATCGCGACCGCGCGAATGACCTTCTGCAGGATGTGTTCATCAAGTCGTACGTGAACATCAAAAGCTTCGACGCCCGGCGCCGTTTTTCCCCCTGGATTTACCGCATCGCGCACAACGAATTCGTGAATGCGATAAAAAAGACGAAGCGCGAGGCGTCGGTTTCCATTTTTGACTTCGACCTGCTCTTTCCCCATCCCGTGGCGAAAGAAACGGCGGACGGGGACGTCGAGCGGAAGGAAATAAAATCGCTCGTCGAGAAATCGCTCGGCGCGCTCGATCCGAAATATCGCGAGCCGCTCGTCCTCTATTATTTCGAGGAGATGGACTACAAGGAGATCGCCGACGTCCTGCGCGTTCCGGTTTCGACCGTCGGCATCCGCCTCCAGCGCGGCAAAGCGGCCCTTCGAAAGATTGTGGGAAATAAACAGTAATAACTTAGGAAAGATGGCAATAGAAGAAGAGGTTTTGGGGAAGATAACGCGCGGCGAGGCGAAAATGCGCCCGAAGGCGTATTTCGCTTTGCGCACCGCGACCGGCATTCTCATCGGGGTGATCGTGCTTCTCCTTATGATCTACCTCGCGGGTTTCGCCGTGTTTGCCCTGCGCGAGAGCGGCGTATGGTATGAGCCGGAGTTCGGGCTGGCCGGATGGTCCGCCTTCTTCACTTCTCTCCCGTGGGCGCTCATCGGGCTCGTGGCGATCCTGCTCGCCACGCTCGCGGCCATCATGCACCGCTATCCGTGGGGCTACCGCTGGCCGATCGTGTACTCGCTCCTCGGGGCGCTTTGCCTTATCGCCGCCGCGAACCTTCTTATTATCGGCACCTCGCTTCGAAGGGAGGTTTTTTCGGAAGGCGTACACCAGCGCGTGCCGGTCGTAGGGGCCTATTACCCGGGGTTTGCCGTGCCCGAAGAAGACGATATCCATCGAGGCTTCGTGCAGGCGCCGCTTCCCGGCGGTTTCGTGCTCATGGATCTTTACGGAGCCACCTCCGCGATCGAGGTCTCGACGGCTACTTTCCTGGAACCTTCTTTTGCGCCCCGATCGGGAGAGGAAGTGGTGGTTTTCGGCGATCGCAATGGGAGCGGAACCATCCGCGCGATCGGAGTGGGCGAAATATCGCCGTGCACGGGGTGTAGTAATCAATGAGGTTGGCAAGCGCAACGGGATATCACGCGAGCAGGCCAGCCGTTGCGGACAAAGGCCGCCAAACCATAAAAAATATTACGCACTGCGCACACCACAATATGTGAGAACACGAGCATAAACACAACATGGCTCTTTCCCGGCCGCCGCCCGTTTCGACCCGGGCCGACGGCCGCAAAACCGCCGCCCTCCCTCGGGCGGCGGTTTTGGTATAATGTTCTTATGAACAAGCACAAGGCCGTTTTTTTCAATTGCGGGCGCTGGGGCGAAGAAGGGGAAGCGTATCTCCGTCGGAACGAAAAATTAAAAACAGCCGGCGTGGAGGTGGAATTCGCGGACGGCATCCTGGACAAGGATCACGTTCCGGCGGGCGCGGACTTCGACGTCCTCGGCGTCTTCATGGATTCGGCGGTGAGCGCGGAGGTGATCGCGAAATTGCCGTCAATTAGGTTTATTTCGACGCTTTCGACCGGATACGACCATATTGACCTGGCCGCCGCCGCCGCGCGGGGGATTCCGGTCTCCTCGGTGCCGGCATACGGCGAGAACACGGTCGCCGAGTTCGCTTTTGCGCTCATCCTCGCGCTTTCGCGGAAAATTTGCGAAGCGCGCGCCCGCGTGCGCGATGAAAAACGGTTTACGACGGATGGACTCTGCGGTTTCGACCTTGCGGGAAAAACGCTGGGCGTGGTCGGCACCGGCCGCATCGGCAAGCATGCCATCCGGATGGCAAAGGGCTTCGGCATGACGGTCGCGGCTTACGACGTTTATCGCGACGACGCTTTTGCGAAGGAAATGGATTTCCGGTATTTCGAACTTGCGGATCTCCTCGCGCAGAGCGACATCGTGACGATCCACGCCCCCTATCTTCCGTCCACGCATCACCTAATCAACGCCCAGAACATCGGCCTTATGAAGCGCGGCGCATATCTCGTGAACACCGCCCGCGGCGCGATCGTGGAAACCGCGGCTCTCCGCGCGGCGCTCCAGGCGGGCGCGCTCGGCGGCGCGGGACTCGACGTATTGGAAGAAGAAACGGAAATGAAAGCGGGCGACATGGCCGCCGACGGCGGCCTTGCCGCGATGCCCAACGTGGTTATGACGCCGCACAACGCATTCAATACGCGCGAGGCCTTCTTCCGGATCCTCGATACTACGATCGACAACATCGTCGCTTTCGCGGAGGGCGCGCCGGCAAACCTCGTGAAGTAAATGACGCTTCTCGTCCGAAATGTCCTGATCCTCGGCGGCGCGCGGGAGTTTCCGGAGCCGACCGATGTTTTTATAAGCGGAGAGCGGATTTCCGCCATCGGCAATTTCCCCAACAAGAAAGCGGACGAGGTGCTCGACGGCGGGGGAGCTTACCTTTCGCCGGGTTTCATCGACGTCAACACGGACTCGGATCATTATCTTTCCCTTCTCGACTATCCCGCCCAGGAGGATTTTTTAAAGCAAGGCGTCACGACCATTTTCGGCGGCATGTGCGGCGCGTCCCTCGCGCCGCTCCTCTACGGCAGTCTGGAATCCGTCGGCAAATGGACGGATCCGAACCGCGCGAACGTGGGATGGCATACGACGGCGGAGTTCCTCCGCGCGCTCGATAAGTTCCGGCTCGGGGTCAACTTCGGTACGCTCGCGGGGCACGGAACGGTCCGCCGCGCGATTACCGGAGAAGCCCTCCGCGAGCTTACGAAGAACGAACTCGGCGTGCTCGCGGGGACTTTGCGGGAGGCCTTGCGGGAAGGCGCTTTCGGCATCTCCACCGGGCTTGCCTATGTGCATGAGCGGAGCACGCCGCCGGGCGAATTGAAGCTCGTTGCCGATATTGTGAAAAGCGCGGGGGGCGTATACGCGACGCACCTTCGGAATATGGACAAGGGTGTGGAAAAATCCGTCGAGGAAACCATCGCGCTTGCAAAAGGATCCGGCGCGCGGACGCTCGTAAGCCATTTCGTTCCCATCCGCGGCGCGGAAAGGGAATATTCGGCGGCGCTCGATCTAATCGAATCTTTGCCGCAATCCGCTGATTTCCACTTCGACCTTTATCCTTCGGAGGACATGCTCCTGCCGATATATTCCTTCCTGCCCGAATGGGCCCAGAACGGTGGCGCGGGCCGCATGATGGCGAACGTGAAGGACGAATGGTTTGCGAAACGGGTAAGGGCGGATATGCCGGCGCCTGACGAGGATCGCCTTATCGTCGCGCAGGCGCCGGGCAACGACTCTCTCGTCGGCCGTTCCCTCCGCGAGATCAAGGAAATGTACGAGGCCGAGGATTCCCGCGACGCCCTCATCCGCCTTATGGTTGCGATGAGGATGCGCGGCGCGGTGCTGTATCGGAATGTGAATGTGGCGGCCGCGCGGCGGGCAATCGCAAGCCCGCACAGTTTTATAGCATCCAACGCGCCGAGTTTCGCCGAAGCGCCGTTCCGCGGAAAACAGCTCAAGTCGTCCCGCACGAAAAGCACGTTCACCGATTTTCTCGCGATGGCGGAAAAGGAAAACCTCATGCCGCTTAAGGACGCGGTGGCGAAAATCACCTCCGCGCCTGCGGCCGAGTTCGGTTTGCGCGACCGGGGAGCGGTTGCCGAAGGATATTTCGCGGATCTTGCCTGCTTTAAGGGCGGCGAAATCAGGTTTACGGTCGTAAACGGGAAAACGGCGATGAAGGGAGGCGAGTGCGGGGGCGCGGGCGCCGGGAAGGCCCTCCGCCGCGCGCCGCGCGCCGCCGGCGCCCGCGCGTAACATGGCCCGCGCGCGCACCGGTTCCGTCGCCCATTCGCATGCGGGGCCCGCACGCGGGCGAACCCCCGACTATTTTCTTTTTGCCGTTATCGCGGCGCTTGCGCTTTTCGGCATCGCGATGCTCGCTTCCGCATCGTCCAGCCTCGGCAAAGTTCAGTTCAATAATACGTATTATTATCTGGAACACCAGCTCCTCTACGGTTTTTCGCTCGGCGCGGCGGGTTTTATCTTCGGCTATTTCTTTCCGTACCGGCACTGGAAAAAGGTCGCCTTGCCGCTTCTCTCCGTAGCCGTGGCGGCGCTCGTCCTCGTTTTTACGCCGCTCGGCCATGCGGCGTCCGGATCAAGCCGATGGCTCCGCCTCGGGCCTTTGAGCTTCCAGCCGGCGGAATTCGCAAAATTCGCGCTCATTATTTACCTCTCGGCATGGCTTTCTAATGCGAAGTTCAATCGCGCGACCGATTTCCGCTCGGGATTCGTCCCGTTCCTCGCGATTATCGGCGTCATGGGCGGACTGCTCCTTCTCCAGCCTGCCACGAGCACGGTAGTCATCCTTATCGCCTCCGGCCTCATCGTCTACTTTATGAGCGGGGCGCCGTTCCGCTACATCCTCCTCGCCGCCGTACTCGGCATCGCTTCGATCGGCCTTCTCGTCCTCGCCACGCCTTACCGCCGCGCGCGCATCCTCGGTTTCCTCCATCAGAGCGCCTATACGCAGGGATTGAATTACCAGCTGAACCAATCGCTCATCGCCATCGGTTCCGGAGGCATCACCGGAGTGGGTTACGGCCAGTCGGCCTCAAAGGGCGCCTATCTTCCCGATGCCGTCGACGATTCCATCTTTGCGATCGTGGCCGAGGAGCTCGGTTTCATCGGGGCCGTGGCGCTCGTGGCCCTTTTCGCCACATTCGCATTCAGGATGTTCCTCCTTGCCCGCCGCGCCGCCGACAAGTTCGGCCGCTCCCTTCTCGTCGGCTTCGGGTCGGTTATCGCGCTCCAGGCATTCATCAATATGGCGGCGACTTCGGGCCTCATCCCGCTTACGGGCGTGCCCCTGCCTTTTGTAAGCTATGGCGGCACGGCGCTCGCGATTTTCCTCACGATGAGCGGAATTTCCCTGAACGTGTCAAAATATTCCTAAACGGAAATGAAACGCACGATCAGAATAGTGCTTGCGGGCGGGGGCAGTGGGGGACACGCATACCCCGCCATTGCCGTCGTCGAGGCGCTTTGCAAAGAGTTTAACGAGGCGGGCGTCCCTTACCGGTTTGTCCGCATGGGGCCGCGCGACGGCTATGAAACGCTTTTTGAAAATTGCGGCGTAGAGAACGCGCCGATTGCGGCCGGGAAGATGCGCGCGTACGCGTCGGTGCTCAATTTCCTGGATGCGCCGAAATTCGCCATCGGTTTCCTGCAGGCCCTCTGGAAGCTTTTTTTCTTCATGCCCGATGTGATTTTCTCGAAGGGCGGCACGGGCGCCTTCCCCGTGGTGGCCGCCGGGCATTTTTACCGGATCCCCATCGTCATCCATGAATCGGACGCGGTGCCCGGGAAAACGAACCGTGCTTCCGGGCGCTACGCATCGAAGATTTTCGTGAGCTTTCCGGAAGCGGCGCGATACTTCGACCAGTCGAAAACCGAGCTTTCGGGCAATCCGGTGCGCGCGGCACTCGCTTCGTTCCGCGCGGAGCACGGCGCCGCGAAGGAATCGCTCGGCTTCAAGCAGTCCGACCCCTTAGTGCTCGTCCTCGGCGGGTCGCAGGGCGCCCGGAGGATCAATCTCTTCCTTCTCGAGAACCTTGGCGAGGTCGTCAAGCTCGCGCAGGTGCTTCATCAGGCCGGCGTTGCGAACCTTGCGGAAACCGAGCGGCTTGCGCGCGCGGCGACGATCGACGCCGGATTCGAGAACCGCTACAAGGCGGCGGGATTTTTGGACAAGGATATGCCCACCGCGCTCGCGGCGGCCGATCTTGCGGTCGCGCGCGCGGGGAGCGGCACGATTTTTGAACTCGCCGCATTCGGCGTGCCTGCGATTCTCATCCCCCTTGAGGAATCCGCGAACGGCCATCAGCGCGCGAACGCCTACGCGTATGCGGAAGCGGGCGCCGCGGTGGTGATAGAAGAGGAGAACCTCCTGCCTAGGATCTTTCTTGATCAGCTTAGATCGCTTTTGGGCAACGAGGGCGCGCGTGCGAAAATGTCCGCCGCCGCCGCGAAGTTCGCGGCTCCGGGCGCGGCGGAGACGGTCGCCAACGGGATACTTTCCCTCCTTTGAGAATAAGGATGAGAGCCGCCCCGGCGGGCGGAACCGGCTTGTAAAACTCGCGTTCTGCGGTAGTATGGGCATGTATATGAAAGGAATGTCCGAACGATCGGCAATACCCGGCGCCTCCGGCGGCGCAGTGCGGGTGCGGTTCGCTCCGAGCCCGACGGGGCCGTTGCATATAGGCAGCGCCCGTACGGCGCTCTTTAACTGGCTTTTTGCGCGCAGGCGAGGCGGCGTATTCATCCTGCGCATCGAGGACACGGACGCCGCGCGGTCCAAAGAAGAGTTCGAGAAGGACATTATCGATGGCCTCTCGTGGCTCGGCCTCGGGTGGGACGAGGGCCCTTTCCGCCAGAGCGAGAGGGGCGCGCATTATAGAAAATATCTCGAAGAGCTTCTCGCAAAAGGCGACGCATATTATTGCTATTGCACGAAGGAAGAACTCGAAGCCCAGCGCGAAGCCCTTCTTTCCCAGGGGCTTCCGCCGCGGTACGGGGGCCGGTGCCGTTCGCTCGCGGCGCCGCCGGAAGGCCAGGCGCCGCAGGCAATCCGGTTCAAGGTGCCTGCGACAAAAGTGGAATTCAACGACATGATCCGCGGGAAGGTGTCTTTTGACGCCTCGCTCTTCGGCGATATCGTGATCGCAAAGAATCTTGCGGCGCCGCTCTATAATTTCACGGTCGTCGTGGACGACGCGCTCATGGAAATCACGCACGTCATCCGCGGCGAAGACCATCTTTCGAATACGCCGAAGCAGATTCTCTTCCAGCGGGCTCTCGGATTCGCCGAACCCATTTACGCGCACATTCCGCTCATCCTGAACGCCGACCGTTCGAAAATGTCCAAGCGTTTTTCCGATACGGCGCTCCTCTCGTACCGCCGCCGGGGATACCTGCCCGCCGCCGTCGTGAATTTCCTGGCATTCCTCGGATGGCATCCGAAGGGCGACCGCGAGGTTTGGCCCGCGGACGAGCTCGCGAAAGCATTCGATCTTGCAGGCGTGCAAGCGGCCGGCGCCGTGTTCGACGAGCAGAAGCTCAATTGGCTGAACCGCGAGTATATGAAAACCATGCCGGACGAAGAGATCGTCCGGGCGCTTGGACCGTTTTTCGCCCGGGCGAGGCTTGGCGGCGGCGCGGGGCAGGGGAGCGGCGGAAGCGCGGGCGGTGCAATGCCCTCGTCCGGAAAGCTTTTTGCGGAGCGGACCGACGATCCTGAATTTCTCCGCAAATTCGTCGCGGTGGAGCGTTCCCGCGCCGATACGCTCGCGGATTTCCTCGAGCACGGGAAATTCTTTTTCGCGTTGCCGGATTACGATGCCGCGCTTCTTGTCCCGCAGGGCGGTTTGCGGGAAGAAGCCCGCGCGGCGCTCGCCGCCGCCGCGGACGCCCTCGCGGGAATCGACGGCCGCGAGTTCACCCGCGAAGCCGTTGCGGCGGCCGTGACGGATGTCATTACGGCAACGGGAGGAAAAAGGGGTGCGGTGCTCTGGCCCCTGCGCACCGCCCTGTCCGGCCTGCGCGCATCCCCCGGCCCGGTCGAAATCATGGATGTTTTGGGAAAGGAAGAATCCTTAAGGAGGGTCAGGAAGGCCCTTGATGTGGTATAATTAATATATGAGGAAGGAGAGCCGCCGCTGGCTTGCCGGCACGGCCGCCGCTGGCGCCGCCGCGCTGATTTTATGGTATTCCGCCGCGCCTGCGGGAATCGTATTCGCATATCCGGTCGGCGGAACTCCGCCGGACGGGGGATATGCCGTTCCGTCCGCCGGAGGATCCGGCATGGATTTCCAGTCGCTTCTCGCGCCGCTTACGGAATTCTTCCAGAGCATCGGTTCGGCGGGGCGCTCCGGCGCCGCGCCGCAGTTTAACTTATCGGCGCCCGTTCTGCCGAGCGGCCTCGGCCTTCCGAACCTGCCTGCATATTCGATGCCGAATATGCTTTCGTCGGGAAATAATCTGATGAACGGAGGGGGCGTGCAAGGCGCCATTCAAAACGGCCTCCAGCAATTCGACGCATGGCTCTATGGCATCGCCGGGTTCCATATTTTGAGTTTTCTTTCCGCGGCGCTCGGCATATTTTCATGGCTCCTCGGCGCGGCGAAACAATTAGTTGACTGGCTGTCGGGAATAATAAGGGCGTAAGGGTTTGCGTCCCTATATGTCGCAAAATATACATTGTGCGACATATAGGGTTTTCTGAAACAGCGGTTTCCCCTATGATAAAGGCATGAGGGCTTACTTTATAGGTATCGGCGGTATCGGAATGAGTTCTCTCGCGCAGTACCTTAAAGCCCAAAAATGGGTCGTCTCCGGGTCGGATGCCGTCCGCCAGCCGATCCTCGCTAAACTGAAAAAAGTCGGCATAAGGGCTAAAATAAGCCCCCAAAAGGCCAGCCTGCCGCGCGGCCTAGATTTGGTCGTTATATCCCAGGCCATTCCGGCTGATAATCCCGAGTTAAAGGCGGCGCGGCGGCGCGGCATCAGGGTACTCACCTATCCCGAGGCTATCACGGAACTTACGGAAGAATACCGGACGGTCGCGGTCGCGGGCGCGCACGGAAAGAGCACGACGACCGCACTTGCGGCGCTCGCGATGATGCGCGGCGGGATGGACCCCACGGTCATCGTCGGCGCGGCAATCCCCGAATTCGGGGATCGGAATTTCCGCGCAGGCGGCCTGCGCGGCGGCTGGCTTGCGCTCGAAGCCGACGAATTCGGCAATGCGTTTGCGCGCTATTCCCCTTTTGCCGCGGTCGTGACGAATATAGACCGCGAGCACCTCGATGTTTTCGGCAATCTCGCGGGAGTGAAAAAGGCGTTCCTCGGATTCATGGGAAATATCCGGAGCGGAGGATTTCTTATCCTGAACGGCGATGATCCGCATCTCCGCGCGCTCCGTCCCAAGATCGCGATCCTTGCGAAAAGGAAAGGGGCGAAGGTGGTTTGGTATTCCGCAAAAGGCGCGGCCGCGCGGAAAATCCGCCGCGCGATAAAAATTCCCGGCGCGCATAACGTCTCGAATGCCGCGGCGGTCCTTGCCCTCGGCCGCGCGCTCGGCATCCCTGAGAAAAAGACGCTTGCCGCAATCGGTTCATATCGCGGCGCGCGGCGTCGGATGGAATACCGCGGAATGATCGGCGGCCGGAACGGGGCGCCCGTCTATGACGATTACGGGCACCACCCGGCCGAGATCAGGGCCACGCTTTCCGCGTTCCGCGAAAAATATCCGCGGAAGCGGATTCTTTGCGTGTTCCAGCCGCACCAGATAAAGCGCCTCAATGCGCTCTTCGGCGATTTCATGACGGCTTTCGCGGGCGCCGACGCGGTGCTCATTCTCCCCGTGTACAAGGTGAACGGGCGTGACGGCGGCGGAAGCGGCCGCGGAGGCCGCGCGCGCGATTCGGAAGCCCTCGCCCGCGCAATTCAAAGGCGCGAGCCGTCGAAACGGCTTTTTTATCTCGCCGATGCCCGCGCGCTCGGGCCCGCCATCCGTACGCTCGCCGATCCCCTTTCGGAATGGGTTATCGTCATGATGGGCGCGGGCGACATTTTCGAGCTTACGGGGAACCTGCTCTTTGCCGCCGCGCGTACTGCGGGGTATCATGGAGCAAACCCCCGCTATGTTCGGCGAATATAAAGACCTCAACGACTTCAAGGAAAAATCCGGCTATACGATCGACGGCGTATGGTATCCGCGCGTCACGAAAATCGTGACGATAAAAGCGAAGCCGGCGCTCTACCGGTATTACGCGGAGGCGGCGAGTTTCCGCGCCGCCCAGGAATCCACGGAGCAGTCCGCGCGCGAGGGCACGATGATCCATGAGGCGGTCGAGGCGCTCCTTCTCGGGAAAGACCATGAAATCCCGCCGGAAGTGGCGCCCGCCGTCGCGGCGTTCAGGGAATTCTGGTCGCGGAACAATATTCAAGTGACGCCGGATACGGTGGAACGCCGCATCGTAAATTACGATCACCGCTATGCCGGAACGGTGGACGCGATCGCCCTCATCGGCGGCCAGCTCGGCGTGCTGGACATCAAGACATCCCAGTCGATCTACCGCGATTATTGCCTGCAGACCTCGGCGTATATGGATGCTTTGAAAGGGCAATTCCGCAATCTCGCGACGCGCTGGATCCTCCGGATCGACCAGATCCAACGGTGCGAGCGCTGCGGCGCCGTGAGGCGCGTAAAGGGAGGGCGCGAGAAAGTGCGCGTGGACTGGAAAAACGGCCGCGCCGCCATGATGCGCGCCTGTGCGCATTCATGGGGCCCCCTCATCGGCGAAATAGAATTGCAGGAGTTCCCCTATTGGCAGAATGACTTCCAGGCCTTTCTCGGCGCAAAGCGCCTTTGGGAATGGGAAAACGATGCTTGGCTGAAAAAAGCGGGCTATCTATAAAATAGCAGACCCCTGCCCTATCCGGCCGCTTTTGCGCCGGAGCCCGCCCGCTTCCTCTCCGTTTCGGTGAGGTATTTTTTCCTGATGCGGATATTTTGCGGCGTCGCTTCCACGAGTTCGTCGTCGGAAATATAATCCAGCGCGTCCTCGAGCGATAGGTTGAGCGGGACTTCGAGCTGGTCGGCAAGCCCTTCGTTTTTCGCCCGGAAGTTCGTGAGCTGCCTTTCGCGCGCGACGTGGACGAAGACGTCGCCCTCTTTCGCGTTTTCCCCGACCACCATGCCTTCGTATACCGCGGTGCCGGCGCTGATAAAGAGCTTCCCGCGGCCCTGAGCGGTCACGAGCCCGTAGTTGTTGGACTGGCCGGCTTGGGTCGCGACGATCGAGCCGTGCGGTATCGCCGTGAGGTCGCCCCTGTAGGGTTCGTAACCGAGGAAGAGCGTGTTCATAATGCCGGTGCCGCGCGTGGCGGTGAGGAACCTGTTGCGGATGCCGATGAGCCCCCGCGTCGGCGCTTCGAAGTCCATGAATGAGATCCCCTTGTCGTCCGCGCGCATATTTTTCATCTGTCCGAGGCGCTTGCCGAACATTTCTATGACTGCGCCGCTGTATTCATTCGGCACTTCGACGGAAACGAGCTCCATCGGCTCGAGCTTCCGCGCGCCGCCGTCCGGGAGCTTTTCTTCTTTAAAAATGACCTGCGGCTTCGAAACCTCGAGCTCGAACCCCTCGCGCCGCATTTTTTCGATGAGGATCGCGAGGTGGAGTTCGCCGCGCCCGGCTACGACCCACTTGTCCGTCGTATCGGTCGGGACAACCTTGAGCGCCACATCGGTTTCAAGCTCTTTCTCGAGCCGTTCTTTCAGGTTGCGGGAGGTCGTGAACTTTCCTTCCGTGCCGCGGAGCGGCGAGGTATTTATGCCGAAGGTCATCTTGATCGTCGGTTCGTCGATCGCAATCGTGGGAAGCGGGAGCGGGTGGTCGGGATCGGTGATCGTCTCCCCTATCGTGATGTCCGGAATGCCCGCGATGGCCGCGATATCCCCCGCTTCGGCGCGTTCCGCATCCATGCGGCCCAGCCCGTCGAAGAGCATGATGGCCGTGAGCTCTTCTTTCGTGACCGTGCCGTCGCGCGCCACGCGCGCGACGGTCGCGCCCTTCCGAAGCGTGCCGCTATAGAGGCGGCCGACGGCGATTTTGCCCTTGTAATTGTCATAGGCGAGGTTCACGGTTAAGAATTGCAGGAGGTCTTCCTCGCCGGGCGCCCGCTTCGGTTTCTCCGGGGCCGGGATATGGCGCACGATTGCTTCGAAAATCGGCTCGATATCCTTCATCGCCGAGAGGTCTTTTGCCGCCCCCGCCTTTCCCTCCCGCGCGGCGGCATAGATCACGGGGAATTCGATTTGCTCCTCCGTCGCATCCAGTTCAAAGAAAAGATCGTACGTGGCGTTCAAAGCCCATTCCGGCCGCGCATCCGGCTTGTCGATTTTATTGATTACCACGATTACTTTATGGCCCGCCTGGATCGCCTTTCGGAGGACGAATTTCGTCTGCGGCATGGGGCCTTCTTTGGCATCCACAAGGAGCAGGACGCCGTCCACCATGCGCATGATGCGCTCAACTTCTCCCCCGAAATCCGCATGGCCCGGCGTGTCTACGATGTTGATCTTCACGCCATGGTACGTTACCGACGCGTTCTTTGAAAAAATCGTGATTCCGCGCTCGCGCTCGAGCTCATTCGAGTCCATGATAAGCTCGGTCGCCGCTCCCGTTTTCAATTTAAAGTTCGAGCTCTGCTTAAGGAGCGCGTCAACAAGCGTCGTTTTCCCATGATCGACATGGGCGATGATGGCGATATTGCGGAGTTCCATGGCTTTGCGTGCGTTGTATTATAAGGGAAAACGCGCAAGAGGGCAATCTATATGCAACCGTACGCTTTCGTTGCAATTCCGCAGGCGGAGGGTATACTGCGGGTAGTTGTTTTACACCATCCGAAGTTCCTTGGCACCTTTTTATTTCAAAGGCCGTCAAATTGCAATTAAAAATTTTATGAAAAAAATAGTTTTGTTTGTTTTCGCCGTTGTTGCGATCGCGGGCTTCGGAGGAATCACTGTTTCGGCGCATGCGGCGACTGCGGGTCTTACGCCCGCGGAAGCGGCCGTTTTGCAGTCGGAACTTTCCGTTCTTGAGGCGAAGCTCCATACTCTGCAGGCGGAGGCGGCGGCCCGGGGAATATACTCCGCGTCCGCGCTTCCCGGATCGGCTCCGGTCCCGGGAGGATTGACGCTGTCAGCGCAGGATCGCGCTTCGCTCACGCAAGCTCTTGCGGGGCTTTCGGCTAATCTCGCCGCCGCCGCACGGGAGCTCGCGGCCGATCCGACGCTCGGAGGCCGTAAAGAGCAGGTCGCGTCGGCCGTCGAGAAAATCGGCACGACGCTCGCCGCTATCGGGAATACGGTAGCAGGCGGCGCGGCCTCGCCGGTCGCCTATTCTGCTCAGTCGTCGCCGAAAGCGACGGTCTCGGCCCTTGTCGGCGCCAAGCCGCAGTCCAAGCCGACCGCAACGCGGACTTCTCGAAGCGCGCAGAGTCCGGTAGCGAGCATTACTCCTGCCGCAGGAACCGTGAAATCCGGACTTGCACTCGCGCTCGCACAAGTGAACTGGCCGCTCACGGTGGTCATCGTCCTCATACTGGCGGCCATGGCGCTCTGGCTCTTCTGGCCCGTTGAGGAGGACGCCCCGCCGGCTGTTCCGGTCATCGCGGCAGACACGCCGCCGACTCCGGCTTCGGCTCCGACTCCAGTTTCAACTCCTGCCCCCGTTTCCTCGAAGTAGGCGCCTCCGTCTCGATAAAGAAAACCCGCGTAACCCACGCGGGTTTTCTTTATCGCCTCGCCGCCGCGCGTTATGGCGCGCCGCATTTCTCAATGATAATCGGCGCGTGCAGAAATTCCCTATTGGCGGCCCATCCCGCGCCGAAACTCACGGTTGATGCAAGGAAAACCGCGAATAAAAAGGTTACCTCGCGCTTGCGGCGCTTTATCCACTTCCCTATTTTCTCCACGCCCGAAACCTTACCGCAACGGCGGTTAAATTCCTCTAAAAACTCAGGAACTGTTCCCAGCGCGCATAGAGCTCGCGGGTGGCGCGCAGATCCCCCGCATTATATTTTGCGATATCGAGGAATTTTTTCTTCTTGAAAAGCGGCCCTACGTCATCTCCCGCCGTGCCGCCGGATTTCGGGCTTGGGATGCCGAACGCCCGCGCCCAGAGATGCAGCCCTCCTTTTCTCCGCATGGCCCCGTAAAAGGTAAGCTGTTCATAAAGGTCGATATGCAGGGCTTCGGGATTGTTTTGATAAAGATAGCGGCCGCGCATAAGGTCTTTCGTCGGGCGGATGCCATGGATCGCGGAGCGGATCATGAGAAATGGAATATCAAAACTGCGGCCGTTAAACGTCACAAAGACCTGATAGCGCTCCGCGAGTTCCCAGAATTTCCGGAGCATCTCATCTTCGGCCATCTGCTTGAGGAGTATCCCCTCTTCTTTGAGCTCGCCATTCTTCTGTCCCGGCGCCTGATAATATACGCCACCTTCGTTTTTATGGAAATCGAGCACGCCGAGGGCCACTATCTCGCCCGTGAGCGGCGAAAACCCGAGGCCGCTTTTCAGCTCCTCGAGCGCGCGCTTATAGTCCTCTTCGTCGTCGGATTCCCGTTTAATCCAGCGCGTAAGGTTGTCCTGCGTCGCGTGGTCGAGCCCATCGAAGTCCTCCCCGACGGTTTCGATATCCAATATCAGTTTGTTCGAGGATGCCACGGCTTTTGTTTGACTTTGCCCTCATTCTACCATAGAATGGAACTCATATGGCACATACTAAAGCCCTCGGATCGACAAAGCTCGGCCGCGATTCCGTCGCGAAGCGGCTCGGAGTGAAGATAAACCACGGCGCGAAAGTTGCCGTCGGCCAGATTATCGTGCGCCAGCGCGGCACGAAATATACCCCGGGCGCGAACGTCTTGCGCGCCGGCGATGACACGCTCTATGCCGCGAAAAACGGCGTGGTTCGGTTCAGCGAGAGAACGAAGGCCCTTTTCGATCGCTCGAGGAAGAAGGCCACTTTCGTTTCGGTGGAATAGCTCGCCGGCGTCGGCCGAGGGAGATCAGCCGGCCTTGACGGATATTTTGAGGTCCGCAAGGATGCCCTTTTTCAGATCCACGCGGACGAGATAATCCCCCGCTTCTTTGATGGGCCGGTCGAGATGAATTTCGACGCGTTCCTTCGTCACGAGCCCGCGCTCGCGCAACGCCTTAAGAACAGTTTCTTTATTCACGGAGCCGAAAAGGGTGCCGTCGGAATCCGCCTTCAGCCGGAATTCCAGCGTCGTCGCCGCAAATTTCCGTGCGATTTCTTCTAGGCGCGCCTGCAGTCCTGCGCTTTCCTTTTCGCGCGCCGCCTGCCATTCTGCGAGCTTTTTTAGCGCCGCAGGAGTCGCGAGCTCGGCGAGCTTGTTGGGAAAAAGAAAATTCCGCGCGTATCCGTCGCTTACCTCTCTGACCTCGCGCCTTTTTCCTATCTTGCGGACGTCTTCGAGGAGGATGACTTTCATTGCATCAGCCGCCGATCTCCTTTTGCAGTACCTCGAGGGCCTTTTCGAGCTGAGGGTCGGATCCCGCCGCCGCCGCACCGAAGATTGCGGAAGGCGTCGAGGTCGGGTTGGCTATCACGTAATCCGGAATAATTCCTTTATGGTCGAGTATCTTCCCGGAAGGCATGACCCAGTGCGCCACGGTGAGTTTTATCGCCGATCCGTCCGAGAGGGGCTCAAGCTCCTGCACGGTCCCCTTGCCGAAGGTCCGCTCGCCCACGAGCTTTATGCCTCGGTCGTCGCGCAAGGCGCCGGAAAGAATTTCAGCCGCGGATGCCGTGCCGCCGTTCACGAGGATGACCATCGGGAAATTGTCCAGCGCGCCGCTGCCCGAAGCGGTATAGTCCTGTTCGGGCACGGTGCGCCCCACTTCTTTCACGACGAGGGAGCCGGGCTTCAGGAAGTATCCCGCAAGGTCCACGGCAACCTGGAGATAGCCGCCCGGATCGTCGCGAAGATCCAGCACCATTCCCTTTGCATTCGCGGCGACCATCTTCTGAAGCGCGCGGTAGAATTCCGGTTCCGCGTCCTGGGTGAACTCGGCGAGCGTAATCACGGCGACATCCCCCTTCATTTCGAATTCAACATTGGGGACGCTGATCGTCTCGCGGGTGATTTTAAAATCCTTCGGCGCGGACCATCCGTCGCGCATGATGGAAAGCGTGACGACGGAGCCGACGGGGCCGCGGATAAGGGATACGGCGTTATCCAAAGTCATACTCGCGGTCGAAGAACCGTTGATCGCGACAAGCCAATCTTTCGGCTGGAGACCCGCCGCCGCGCCCGGCGTGCCCTTGAGGGGCGCCACGATGACGAGATGCCCCTGCGCGTCGAGATCGATCTGGATGCCGACGCCGCCGAAGTCGCCGGTGATATCCTGCTGGAACTGCTGGTTGGCCTGCGGGGTGAAATATTCGGAATATGGATCGCCGAGCGAGTCCACGAGGCCCGTAATCGCGCCGTATACCTTTTGTTGGTTCGTCGTTGAAGGGTTCCTAAGGTAGCTGTCGTTAATCGTCTGCCATGCCTCCCAGAAGGTGCTGAAATTGGCCGTTGTGGAAGACGGCTGCTGGAAATTCGTGAGGCCCGTAACTATGACATTCTTCGGCACTTTCCGGCCGTCCGCGTAACCGAGCCAGTATCCACTCCCCGCGAGGGCGACGGCAACGACGGCAATGACCGCGACTTCCAGTATTTTTCGTCCTTTTTTCCGCATGTATGCTCCATAATACACCATGGCCGGCCGGCTGACAAACTCCCCGGAATGATTTAGGATGGAATCATGGCGCGGATCGCATCCACATACCTTGCGGAGCTCCGGCGCCGCGCGAAAGAATCGCGCGTCTACCGGAAGTACCAATTACTCGGCTTGGAAATTGCGGCGGCGCTGAGGGACGAACGGCACAAGTCGCTCTATATAAAACTGGCAAAGGAGTACGGCGGAGAGCGCCTGCTCGGCCTTGCAAAAGATGTCGCCGAGCGCAGGGACGTCCGCAAGCCTGGGGCGTATTTCATGGCGCTAATCGCCGAACTGCCCCGCCCGGCGCGGCCGTTGCGCCCGCCGCGGGCGCCGCGCAAACGCTCCGTACGATCCAATGGAAAATAAGATACTCGTCATCGGCAATAAAAGGGAAGAAAAAATCCTCCGCGCAAAAACGGCCAATTTCGATTTTTCAAAATCTTCCCGAAAGGAGACGAACGAGCTCGTAGCGCGCATGCGCCGGATCATGCGTGCGGCGAACGGCATTGGGCTTTCGGCGAATCAAATAGGGCTTTCATTGCGCGTATTCGTTGCGGAAGTCCCTGACGCCCACGGCGGGGTGAAATTCTACGCCGTCTTCAATCCGCATATCGAGAAAACAAGCGAAGAGACCGTCTCTTATGAAGAGGGATGCCTCAGTATTCCTGGCAAGTGGGGCGACGTCGTGCGTCCCGCCCGCGTGACGATTGCCGGATTCGACAAGGCCGGCCGCCCTGCGAAAGTAAAGGCATGGGGCCTCCTCGCGCGCGTATTCCAACACGAAATCGACCACCTGGACGGCAAACTTTTCATCGACCGCACGAAGGACATTCATTCGAGCGAAGCCGACGACCGGATTCGCGGCAAAGATGGCGGCTAACGAAGGCGCCTGCCCATGAAATACGTCTTTTTCGGCACTCCGCGCTTCGCGGAAATCATACTCGGCCGGCTGATCGACGGCGGCCTTGCCCCCGTGGCAGTCGTCTGCAATCCGGATCGACCCGCGGGACGGAAGAAAATTATCGCGCCGCCGCCCGCGAAGCGGATCGTCCTGGAGCGCAATCCCGCAATCGCCGTCTTCCAGCCGGAAACGCTGGACGGCAAATTCGCGGGAAAGCTCTCCGCGCTCGCGCCCGATCTTTTCGTCGTCGCCGCTTATGCGAAAATCATCCCCTCGTCCATCCTTAGGATTCCCCGCTGCGGGACGATAGGGGTACACCCGTCGCTTCTTCCCGCATACCGCGGCGCGTCTCCCATTCAATCCGTCATCCTTGCGGGCGAACGCGAAACCGGCGTTACGCTCTATCTTATGGACGAGAAGGTGGACCACGGGCCCGTGCTCGCGCAGGAGAAATTGCCGCTCGATCCCCTGCAGACGGATTATCATGCGCTCGAGGAAGCGCTCGGCGCACTCGGCGGGAAAATGCTCCTCGGAGCCCTGCCGCGCGCGGCAGAGGGGCGCCTGCCGGCGGCGACGCAGGACGAAGCCCGCGCCTCGTATACGAAGAAATTCACGACGGAGGACGCGCGGATAGATGAGGATGATCTAAAGCGCGCGGAGGCGGGCGACGCGGCGCGCGCGGCCGCCATCACGCGAAAGATTAATGCGTTCTCCGAAGAACCCGGGGCATGGACGATAAAGGACGGTGCGCGCGTAAAACTGCTGAAAGCGGCCGTTCTGGATGACGGAAAACTGAAGCTGATGATGATCCAGAAGGAAGGAGAAAGGCCCCGGCAGGCCTGACCCGCGGCTTACAGGTGCTTTTCCACTTCCGGCCAGTTCACCACGTGCCACCAATCGGCAATATACGCTTTCCTATCGGACTGATGCTTGAGATAATAGGCATGTTCCCAAACGTCCAGCCCGAGCACCGGTTTTTCGCGGCGCATGAGGGGGCTGTCCTGATTTGCGGTTGCGGTGACGGCGAGCGTGCCGTCCTCGGCGCGGACGAGCCATGCCCAGCCGGAACCGAAAATCTCCGCGGCCGTTTTCGAGAACTGTTCTTTGAATTGCGCGAACGAGCCGAAAGTTTTCTCGAGCGCTTTCCCTATCTCTCCGCCGGGCCCTCCGTCCGCGGCGGCTTCCGCACCCCCGCCTTCCTTTACGGCCGTTGCGGCCATGATGGGCCAGAAAAATGAATGGTTTGCATGGCCCCCGCCGTGGTTCATCACCGCCGTCCGAATATCTCCCGGCACGCCGTCGATATCCTTCAGTAGTTCCTCAAGCGGCCGATCGGCGATTTCGGGATGCTTCTCGAGCGCCGCGTTCAGCTTGTCGACATAAGTCTGATGATGCTTGGTATGATGGATCTCCATGGTTCGCGCGTCGATCCACGGCTCGAGCGCGCCATACGCATACGGCAATGCCGGCAGTTCATACTTCATATTTACAATACTACCATATTCGGATAAATTGAACATGAATTGGGGGGTCGTCTAACGGTAGGACACGGGACTTTGGATCCCGGTATGAAGGTCCGACTCCTTCCCCCCCAGCAACGGACGTATTGAAAAGCTAGACGCTCATTATTGCTAGCTCACTACCAATCCCTTGCCGGTTTGTGGTTCCGAGCACATCCGCCGCTCGTCATGCCCTCCCGATCGCAACGTCATTATGAAGGCGCCGGATAATACTCCAGACGATAGTGTATCCAACAACCATGGAGATAAATAGGAAAATCATAGGGAGTTTTTGGCTGTGAAGCTGGTCGCTTGCGTAGCCATAGATGACCGGGCCGATGAGCACCGATGCTTCAGCAATAATGGCGTACATTCCGAATTGGAAACCCGATTCGCTCGGCCTAATGAGCGTAGAATACTGCGATCGTAGATAAGATTGACTATTGCCGTATGCCAATCCAATAAGAAGGATAGCCAGACCAAGCAATAACCAACCGACATGAGGAGAAACGAAGATCGCAAGCGAAACCCCCCACAGGATAATAGTCACTCCTAGAAGTTTTAGACTGCTTCGCCGCTGAGCCAATACCCCGCCAAACCACGTTGCAGGGAAAGCGATGAGATCGATGATTAAAAAGAGAAGTCCGACCTGCATTGCAGAAAAATGGAGTTCCCGATAAAAATAGATTGAAGCAAAAAGGCTGATTACTGTTATACACTCGGCAATAAGCCAGTAGCCGAGAAAAAGCGTCGCTTTCTGCCCCCTCGAAATCGTCGCAGTTTCCTTGGCCGCCGGAATATCTTTAAACGGAACCTCTTTCAATCCAGAAATCGAATACCAAGAGAATAGAAGATAGAAAATCGGGACACTGACGAAGACCCATACCGAGTATGTTCCCGTAAGGTATTGCAGGATGAGTGCGACCACTAAACTTACTATGCCACCGAGATAACCGAACCCCCACGCAAAGCCTCCGTACCGATATGCGGTATCGTCATCGGATACGTGCGGTAGAATTGAGTCCGATAGTGCAATGGACCAGATAAAAACAGCATTCGTGGCAATAAATATCCAATAGAGGAGGGATGAAAAATAGGGCGCGGAAAATGATAATGCGAGCATGCCAAGGAACGAGAGTGCAACAGACCACCGGAACGCTTTTAGTTTGTCATGCATATCCGCGTAGCGACCGATAATGACTGCGGTAACCACACCTATGGCCGTGGAAATACCGTTAGCGGCTCCCCAGTCAGCTAGCGAATATCCTCTTGCCAGAAGGATTGTGGAGAAAAAGACCGGCAACAGAAATGCGACGTACGTTAGTTGATAACTATGGTTGGCGAAGTTATAAAATGACCAACGTTTTACCTCTTTAGGGAGAGTATTATCTCTTTGCATCGTATGTTTCAATTTTAACATTTTTGATGGTGCAAGTAGAAATGTCGAGAACCATAGATCCAGGGTAGCGTAACCGCATTCAAGCTGTCCGGCCACCAACCGCATGCGTGCTTCCAAGCGGGGCCGGATCGTGCTATTTTCATTCCTATGGCAGGTTCCCTGATGGGTCTTTTTTATCAAGGCGCGGGCGCTTTTATCGGACTCATTGCGGCCGGGATAAGCGTGCTCGGCGGAGGGCGCGCGGCGCTCGTGCCGACGTTCCCGCCGCCCGGGCCATTCGGCGCTTCGCAAACCGCGCTGATCGAAAATTCCGCGGCGCCATTGCATGCCGCGGCCGCGCCGACAAAGGAGGCAGGCGCCGGCCTGGGAGCCGGCGCGACGGGCACGGATATCGCATTCTGGAATTCTCCGGTCACGCCGGGGGTATTGCCCCGAATTGTTTTTATTGATAGATCCTCGGCCGCACCGCAGGCCCGCCGCGAAGTCTTTTCTCCCGCTCCGGTATCGGCGCCCGCCCTTACGACCGCTTCTGCCGTGCTTGCGCATACCGCAATTTCGCTCTCGCGCAGTACGGGCGGCGCGTTCGCGCTTTCTTTTACGATTACGGAAAACGGCGCGACGCTCCTGCAATGGCCCTATGGTGCGGCGGAAATAGGCGGAACGGCAGGCATCCCGCAGTTCGCCGCGGCTTATTCCTGCAATCCGCCGCCTGACGGCGCAAGCGGGCAATCCGCGCCGGTGTTCGGCGTACGCACGAATTACGACTGTACGCTTTCCCTCACTCCCCTCTCCGGCTCCGACCGGCGGACGGTTTCGCAGGACTTCCCTTTTCTGACCGGCCCGGGCGAATTCGAAGCGACGCCGCCCGCGAATATGGATACTTACTTAAGCAGCGGGATGAACGAAGGAGGATTCGTCTTCGTAAACGGCGATACCAAGCCGATCTCCGTACTCTCGGAGACCTTTAATATTTCCTATTCTTATCTCGCGACGGCATACGGCCCGCTGATCTTGCGCCTCAAGGACCCGGCCGATTCGTCGCACTACCTGGATTACCATCTAGAGAACATCCCTGCCGCTTCTTCTTCGCCGTACACCCATCTCCAAACCGGCGTGACGTTTTCGTGGCCCATCACCATCCCCGCGAATGGGGCAAAACTGTTTCCCCTTGAACTCTTCGGCGCGCACCCGCTCAGCATCAACGGAACAGAGCCCTCCCTCTCGGTCACGCTCTCGGGCTTTACGACGGATCGGACGGATATCGATATAACGCCGGGAATTCCTTCCATATCTTGGTATTGCGTAGTTGCTACGAGCTACTACAATCCAAATGCCACGAGCGGCCCATATGCCGCGGGCGACGCCTGCGGCGGCTAGGTCGCGTACGGCCCCGCGCCGCGACGCCTATTTACGGATTGCGACGAATTTAGAGGCCCCGAGGCCGGGAATCTCCGGCCGCGGGATGCCTATCTCATTCCGCCAGAACGCGTCGTCGCGCAGGAGGGAAATGACCCATGGAAAGTGCGCGTCCTGCGAGAAAATGACGCCTCCTTTCGGGACGAGCGGATAGAGATATTTCAGGCAGTCGCGCGTGGACTGGACGAGATCCACGTTGATGCACGCCGCCGCAACCTGCTTTTTGAAGCCGGGCATGGTTTCGCTGAACCATCCTTTATGAAAATGCGTCCGGCTTATGTCGCCGTACCGCGCCACGTTCATCCGGGCATTTTCGATCGGCGCGGCGTGGCTTCCGCGCCGGAAGCGGTGTTCGCGCCCGTAAATGCTTTTCCCGTGCTCCTCGTCGTTTTCCGGCATTCCTTCGAATGAATCGAATACGTCGAGTTCCCTGCCGGCGAGGCGCGCGACCAGGCTGAGTTTCGCGGTACTGCCGCCGCGGAACGCGCCGGCTTCGACAATCGAACCAGGAAGCTCGGGCGGCAGGTCGAGGATGGCCTGCGCGATGCTCAGGAGCTCATGCTCGGTATGCGGGCAATCGACGAAATAAGAAATACGATAGAAAGCGCCGATGAGCCGCAGACGCGCGGCAAACGAGGCGTCCGGCGCCGCAGGGCGGCGGGACAGCAGGCGCCACGCGGCCACCGCATCTTTCGGAAAATAATACAGTTTCAGGTAAAGATAATGCAGCGGCCAGGGCGTCCGTTTTTTTATCGCGTTCCGCAAGCTCATTATTCGGAGGAAATTTTTCTTACAATGCAGAATGGCGTCATTTTGTTCCCCTGTCCGAGAGGATTGTCGATCAATATCTGCTTCACGGTTTTTTTGTCGAGGCCGACGCCCTTACTCACGCCGAGGATCTTCACGCCTATGTAGTTCATGTCGCCCGTCACGCACGGCACGCCGAGTTCGCGTTCTATCCTGTCGCACACGCCTTGCGGGTCGGGCGGCGGGAGCACCGCCCATTCGGTATAGGGATACATGTCCTCGGGGATAAACCCGTCGATTTCCGAGACGCGGTTCCCCGCGATAACCCAAAAAACGCCGCGCGCGCCGAAAAGCTTTCCGATGCCGCCGATGACCGCCGCCGGGATGATGCGCCACGCGCCCGCTTCTTCGATCGCAACCTGCACCTTTTCCGGACGCGACCAGGCCGTCATGTTCTTATGTTTTTTTACCCCTTTTGTGATGATGCGCGCGAGGAGGGATACCTTGACCGTAGAAATATGCCGCACGCGGTTTTCCGAAATGGAAACGAGTTTTTCCGAAAGCGCCACCCAGTCGCCGGGCTTCACGTGCGGCATCACGTATTTTTTCAGGGTATCCGCGAGATTTTCGCCGAAAGGGATCAATTCCGGAACCTTGAGGGGAATCCGCTCGTAGGCCGCGCCGCCCACCGTGATCCGCGGAGCGCTTTGCGGCATCGATTCCTTTGTCATAGCCGTCATTATATGCTAATTTTTAGCGGAAGACCATCATGGCGGCCGACGAAACCAAACAGACCGAACGGCGGGCGCGGATTCTCCGGCTCGTTTCCGAAGAGCTTCCTCCCTTGATCAAAGTCCCCGTGCCTTCCTCGATCCGCGAAGCCGATTGGTTCCGCGCCGCGGCGCTGGAGGAAGCCCTTGAGGTATATGCGTTTCCGGCGTATCAAATCCCGCTGTATTCCGGAAAAGTGTTTCCGGCGCTCGCCATGCTCCTCGCGGACGAAGCGGCGGGAAAATTCCGCGGCCGCCCCGCCATCGCGGGCTCCTCGTCCGGCAATTTTATAAAAGACATGGCGAACCTTTCCAGAATGTTCAACATCGGGGAAGTGTACGCCGTAGTGAACCGTTCCTTGCCGGAAGGCAAGGTGCGGCATATCGAATTCGCCGGCGCGAAAGTCGTCTACGCGCCCGAAGGCGTTCCGGCGACCGACTATGCGCGCCGTTTCGCGACGGAAAACGGCTGCGTCCTCGAAGACCAATATACCCGCGAGGATTCGATCGAGGGGCACCGGTGGAGCATGCGGCACATCGCGCGCGAAATGGAAAAAGCGGCGGGTTCCTCCGGATTCATTTTCGGCGCCGTGACGGGCACCTGCTCGACGCTCATGGCGGCGCAAAAGTATCTCAAGCCGCAGTTCGGCGGGCGGGTGAAAATTTTCGGGGTGGCCTCGATGTCGAAGGCGGAGAAAGTGCCCGGCAGCCGTACGCCGGAGGATCTCCGCGAGCTCGAATCCATTGAAGGGTTCGGCGCGCAGCTCTATCGCCATCCGGAGCGGTTTCTGGATTTTCCGCTTATCGCGTCCGTCCCTAAGCGCGAGGCATACCGGCTGAATGCCGAACTGCACCACGAGGCGGATCTCCAGGCGGGGCCCACGAGTGCGCTCCTCGAGGGAGGCCTCTACGGGCTTTTGCGCGATCATGCCGGGCGCGGCGCCCTTGCCGAATTAAAGAACGACCGCGGCCGCATCGCCGCCGTTCTCTTCTTCATGGATTCTTTTCTCGCCTATACCGGAGACGACGAATACAGGTCGTACTTCCTGAATAAATAGCCGCCCTTTTCTGGTATACTATTCTGATATGCGAACCGCTTTTTGGGTTCTTATCGCCGTCGCGGCAATCCTCCTCGGCTTTATATACCTAAAAACACTCCCTCCGCCGAACGGAATGTATGACGCGTTCGCGAAGTGCGTTGCGCATACTTCCACGACGTTTTACGGCGCCTTTTGGTGCCCGCACTGCGCGGAGCAGAAGAACGAATTCGGCGATGCGGCAAGATATCTCCCCTATGAGGAATGCTCCCTGCCGAACGCCTCGGGAGAAACTCCGGCCTGCATCGCGGCGGGCATAAAAGAATATCCGACATGGGCTTTCCCCGGCGGCGTAAGAGCCGCGGGCGTCCAGGCCCTCCAGACGATTTCCGAAAAGACCGGCTGCGCCCTGCCATCCTCGTCTTCGCGGGGGCAATGGTTTAGAATATTCCCATGACTCCGTTCGTAGCGACCGTAAGCGGCATCCTTGCGGCAGGGACTCTTGCGCTCGACATCGCGCTCGCGGCTTTCGTCTTTCTTCTTATGACTCCGCTTTCGCGGACCCGCTGGGGATCCGGACTTGCGGCGTTCGTGGGCCGCCGGGCGATTCTCTTCGCGTTCCTTGCGGCGCTCGCGGGCCTCCTGGGAAGCTTGTTTTATTCGAATATCGCCGGATTCGCGCCCTGCGAACTCTGCTGGTGGCAGCGCATTTTCCTATATCCGCAGGTGATGCTGTTGCTTGCGGCTCTCGTGCGGAATGATGCGCATATTCGGATATATGCCGCCATCCTCTCCGGAATCGGCTTGGCGGTTTCGCTCTACCATACCTTCATACAATTCGGGGGGCCGGCGATCGTGCCCTGCAGTGCAAGCGGCCCGAGCTGCACGCACCTCTATTTCCTCTACTACGGCTATGTTACCGTACCCACGATGTCGCTCACGATTTTCGCCGCAATCCTGCTTGCCCTTCTTGCTCCGCACCCGCGCCGGCCGCAGGAGCCCGAGGCCTCGATCAGATAGCCGTCTTGCCGCCGGGCCGGCCGCGCGATAGTTCGAACAGCGCAAGCGCCGCAAACGCGAGGCCGACGTCGCGGAACGTAATATCAACCCCGCCCGCGCTGAAAACGACGATGGCGGCGAGCGTTACGGCCGCGAAGAGGGACGACCATGCGGCCTTCCGCCCGGTGAAGAGCCATGCGGCAAGGACTATCTCATATACCGCGAAGCCCGCAAGGAGCCGCGCGGAAAAAGCGGCGCGCGCGAGGAATCCGGGCAAATAGCCGATCCACGACGGCGGGTTGAGAAGCGCCGCAATCCCCGCATAGAAAAAGACGAACGCGAGTCCCCAGCGGAGTATGGTCGCCGCGGCGCTGTTCTTCATTTTTTTATTCTACCATACGGCGGCACGCATGCCGCCGCGGCGATTTTATTGCCGCGCGTAAATACCCGTCAGCGAAGCCTCTTCGAGCACGTGTCCCGCTATCGCGGCCTCGAATGCCGACCTGTCCGCCGCCGCGGCGAGCGGGAGTTCGACATCGAGCGCGTAGAGGCGGAATTCGTACCGATGCGCGCCCGATGGCGGACACGGCCCGATGTAGCCCTCTTTCCCCGCGCTGTTAGTCCCCTCAAGGGCGCCGGGGGGCGCGCTCTCTTCTTTTATGAAAGCGGCGAGCGGCGAGATATTCCAGGCGATCCAGTGCGTAAAGCCGCCGGGAAGAGGCGCGTCATGATCGTGCAGGATGAGCGCAAGGGAACGCGCGTCCGGCGGCACGTTTTGGATCTGAAGTTCGGGATTGATATCGCCGCCGTCGCAGGTGAACTTCTTGGGGATCGCCCCCTGATCTTCAAAAGAAGGACTGGTGAGTATCATGTTTCTTTCTGGTTATTATATTATATTTCATATTGCGCGACGGCGGCCGCCGCGCGCGGGACAACTTGCCGCATCGCTGCCGCTTACGATAAAAAAGGGGCCGATAGGATATATCGGCCCTCGCTCACGTGGGTGGCCGTCGCCAGGAAAGAGCGACGAGATTAAACACCACCCATCCGACCAAAACGAAAAACATTGCGACGCCAACTACTGCCATGGCGTCGGCCACTTGTTTAATTGTCATCTTCCACCTCCGGTTCGGATCATACCATACGGGAGGCCTTTTTGGCAAGATCCGCTTCTCCTGCCGCGCGGCGGTAGCTGCAGTATTCGCAGTCCGGCGCCGCATCCGGCGCCGTATCTCGGTCGAGCATCTTCCGCGCGGAGAAGAGCGCCTGCTCCACCCAGGAATCGTCCCCTATGAGCGGCTCTACGAAAAGTTCGAACGCGAGCGCCGCGGCGCCGTCGCCGAAGCCCTTCGCTTTGTCGGCCTGGGCAAACACGAAGTATCCCGTGGGAGACACTTCGAGCCCGTTCCGCCGGAGAAGCCACTGGTAAATTTCCATCTGCCGACGGTATGAATCGTGGATTTTATATCCTTTCGCGCCGGTCGCCTTATAATCCACGACGGAAATCCGCCCGTCCGGACCCGCCCAGAGATCATCCACTGCGCCGTAAACCAGGAAGTCCGTCGGCTTGTGTTCGTGCTGGACGCCGGTAAAATTATGGCGCCATTGGTTTAATTTTTCGTGCTGGAAGGGAACCGCTTCGATGCGGAATTTTTCCATGACGGGATGAGGCTTCCCTTTTTCGCGGTAACCGTCGAATTCCTCTTTTAAGAGATGGTCCACCGCATTATTCAGGGTAAAGGGAAACCCCGGAGGGCGCCCGACGCGCCGTTTGAGGTCGAGCCAGAAGCACTGCGGGCAGTCGATGGATAATTCGAGCTTGGAGCGGGAAAGTTTGGTCATTGCGCTCCATTATACCATCCGCTCCCATTCTATTTCCACCCGCTCCGCCTCGGGAAATTCTTCGGGGGCGCCGGGCCGAGCGCGGCTTTATTGGCTTGTCGGCGCGATGTGCTTTATTGCGTATTCCAAGGTGCCGCCGGTCTTTTTGCCGGGATTGAAAATGCCTTCCGGATCGAAAATCTTTTTGACCTCGGCGAAAAGCGCCGTAATCGCGGAACCGTACATTCCGTCAAGATACGGCGTGCGGATGATCCCGTCGTTGTGCTCCGCCGTGATGGATCCATGATATTGGAAGACGAGCCGGTATACCTCGTCCGAGATTTTCGGAATCAGCGCGCGCACGCGGGGATCGCGCAAGTCCATGAGGGGAATAATGTGGAAATTGCCGTTCCCGGGGTGGCCGGCAATCGTATAAATGAGATCCTCTTTGTACTGGTCGAGGATTGCGTTCACCTTGGGCAGGACTTCCGGAAGATATTCCGGTTTTACGATAAAGTCGTCGATGAAGGGCGCGGTGTCCTTGTTCTTGATTGCGCCGTGGAGAAGCGCGAAGCTCTCGCGGCGGATGGTCCAGTATTTTTCCGCTTCGCCTTCGTTGCGCAGGGCGCGCACGCTCACGCCAGGATGCGTCTCGCCGAAGCGCGCGACGGCGGCGCGAAGCTCTTCGATTTTCGCCGCGAGCGCCTCCTCGTCATCGGACGCAAGCTCCGCAAGCATGATCATCTTGGGCATCCCGTGGCGGAGCACCATGAATACTTCCGGCAGGAACTGCCATGCAAGCTTCACCACGTTCCCCTTCATTGAGCGCAGGACCGGGCGCCAAAGCTTTACCGCGACCTCCATCGTCTTGTCGTCGTAGGATTCCAAGCTTTCCGGGTGGAATTTTAGGAGCTCGTTCACGAGCGCGCCCACGGGGTCGAGCGACCGGAGGAAGATGACCGCGAGCCGCGAATATTTCTCCCGCTTCACGAGGCCGAGGCGCGCTTCGGCGAGCAGGCCGAGCGTCCCCTGCGACCCGACGAAGAGCTTCGTAATGTCAAAAGTTTTCTTGTCCTTGTCCCAGACATTCCAAAGGCCGTAGCCCGCGGAGTTTTTAGAAACGTCGGGGCGCGCTTTTTCGATTTCGGCGTAATGCGCGTCAAGGAGGGCATAGAGGCGGCGGTAAACGTCCCCTTCGAAGCTCTTTTCCGCAAGTTTTTCCCTAAGTCCGGCTTCGGAGAGCGGTTTTAGGACATGTTCTTCCCCGTCGGCGAGGACGACTTTAAGCTCGCGGACATAGCGCTCGGTTTTTCCGTATGCAAGCGTAAGTTCGCCCCCGGAATTGTTGTTTACCATGCCGCCGATCGCGCAAAGCTCTTTCGAGGCCGGATATGCGGGATAGAGGAGCCCGCGCGCATCAAGCTCCTTCTCCAAATCGCGGAAATAGACGCCGGGCTCGACGTCTACGTGCATATCCGCAGGATCCCCGTCCGCGATGTCTTTGATGTGGTTGAAATATTTAGTAAAGGAAACGATAATCCCGCCGTTCAGGGGGCCGCCGGTCATATCGGTTCCCGCGGAGCGGCCGGTGAGCGAAATTTCTTCGCCCGACGCTTTCTTTTCCGCGGCGAATTTCACGAGCGCCTTCAGGTCGCCCGTGTCTTTTGGAAAGACGACGGCCTGGGGCCGCACTTTGAATATCGAGTAGTCGCGGCTGTATTTCGCGAGCGTTGCTTCGTCGTCCGCCACGTCGCCACGGAGGATCGGCCTCAATTCGTCTGCAATCATGCCGTCCATTATATCATGCCGTTCGGCGGCCCGTTGCCTTGCGCGCCGCGGCGCCGCGGCCGATTCCCCTGCCCGCGCCGGCGCGAACCACCGACGCCCTTCCGTTTTTTATGGAAATAAGCGTGGACGGTTTTCCCGCAAGGCGGCCGCGGTCGACGTAGAAGCCGGCACGGCGCCCGAAATATTTTTTTGCCTCGCGCACGGTGAGCGCCGGAGGCATCCCTTCCGGATTCGCGCTCGGCGCCGCAAGCGGGCCCGCGCTCCGGAGAAACTCGCGCAGCCATTTCGGCCTGGGAACCCGGAACGCCAGCGTCCCCGTGCCGCGGTGGAGATAGTAGAGCGCGCGGCTCCGACAAGGAAGGATGATGCTTGTTTTTCCCGGCCAAGCCGCGGCCATGACCGCCTGCTCCTTCTTACTCGGTTCTACGCCGAAGCGCCGCACCTCCTCCGGCGATGAGATGAGCACGATCACCGGTTTCGCCGGATTCCGCCGGCGCAAGCGGTAAATCCGCGCCACCGTTCCCGGCCGCAGCGCGGACCCTACGAGGCCGTAAATCGTATCGGTCGGCAGGACGCCGACTCCCCCGCGCGCGAGCGCCTCGCCCGCCGCGCGCAACGACTTCATAAAGCGAGATCCATATTCCATCGTGAATATTTTATCACGCGCGCGGCGGCGCGCACGTTCCGCTTATTGCAAGGCCCTCGCCTCCCGCAACTTCCTATGGTATCCGATGGCGAACCGGTGCGCCTCGTCGCGCACGCGGACAAGCGTCTCCTTCCGCACGCCGCCCGGAATCGCGCCAATGAGGTCGTTCCTTTTGCGGTCAGGTCCTTTCACGATGCCTATGATGGGAATATCGAGGCCCGCGCGGCGGATCACCCTGCGCGCCGCGTTGGCCTGCGCGATGCCTCCGTCGATAAGGATCAAGTTCGGGAGGCGCCATGCGCGCGCGGCATCCTCGCCGCGCCGGCTAAAGCGCCTCTCGAGGACTTCCGTAAGCATGCCGACGTCGTTCGGCCGGAACAGCGTACGGATGCGGAACCGGCGGTATTCGCCTTTGTTCGGCACGCCGTTCTCGAATACCACCATGGAGCCGGTTGCGGAGTCGCCCGAGATATTGGATATGTCATAGCCCTCGATGCGGTAGGGCGAGGCGACGTCCGCCGACGGAACCACGGGCATCTCGGCGTCGGAAATAAGAGCCGTATCGTGGATATGGCGCAAGGCGAACGCCTGCCGCCTCAATTTTTCGGCTTTTTCGAAATCCCGCGCCGCGGCGGCGGCTTTCATTTCCTTCTCGATTCCACGGATGACGCACTCTTTTTTTCCGCTGAGGAACAATTTGAGGCGCATGATATTCTTCGCATATTCCGTCCGCGGAATCGCGCCTATGCACGTTCCCGGGCAAAGCCCTATTTCATAGTCGAAGCACGGACGATCGAACGCGCCGAGTTTTTCCGGATCGTGCGTGCTCCAGGGGAAAATGCGCCTGAGGATGCGCAGCGCTTCCCGCGCGCTCGACGCCGAAGCGAACGGACCGAAGCGCGCGGATCGCCCTCCGCCTCCCGCCGCGGCGCTTCCCCGCCCCCGCCCGTGCCCCCCGCCGCCGCGCGCGAGGAATACGCGCGGAAATGCTTCCTTCGTAATTTCAATATAGAGGAAGCTCTTATCGTCCTTCTCGCGCACGTTGAACGGAGGAGCGAGGCGCTTGATGAGTCCGGCTTCGAGAATCAGCGCCTCGAGCGCCGTATCGGTTTTTTGCACGCCTATCTTCGCAATCCTCCGGACAAGCGCTTCGATGCGGACGTCGTGCGGCCGCTCGAAATAGCTCGCGACGCGGCGGCGCAAATTCGCCGCTTTGCCGACGTAAAGGACGCGGCCGCGCGTATCTTTCATAAGATACACGCCCGGCGTCTCGGGCAGTTTTCCATAGCGAGCCGCGTTCAGGTTTCCGGAAGCGGGCTTTTCGGACATAGGATGCGCCTACAGGATTTTCCTAAGATAGTGGCCGGTGGCGCTGTCCGCGCGGCGGGCCACGTCTTCCGGGGTACCCGCCGCGACGAGCCGCCCGCCGCGCTCGCCTCCTTCGGGGCCGAGATCGATCACCCAGTCGGCGCTTTTAATGACGTCGAGGTTGTGCTCGATCACGACCGCCGTATTCCCGCGGTCGACGAGCCGCTGAAGGACCTTCAAAAGCTGGTCCACGTCGGCAAAATGCAATCCCGTCGTCGGCTCATCCAAGAGGTAAAGCGTGCGGCGCGTGTCGCGCTTGCCGAGTTCGGCGGAGAGCTTGATGCGCTGGGCTTCGCCGCCGGACAGCGTCGTCGCCGACTGGCCGATCTGCAGGTAGCCGAGACCCACCTCTTCGAGGACGGACAGCTTTTCGCGGAGCCACGGTATGTCTTCGAAAAATTGAACCGCTTCCTCCACGGTCATCTGCAGGACGTCGTAAATATTCTTCTTGCGGTATTCCACCTCGAGCGTTTCCCGGTCGAACCGCTTGCCGCGGCAGACGTCGCAGGCGACGTAAACCGTCGGCAGGAAGTGCATCTCGATTGCAATCGTTCCGTGGCCCTCGCAGTTCTCGCACCGCCCGCCGGGCACGTTGAAGCTGAACCTGCCGGGCTTATAGCCGCGCACGCGCGCATCCTCGGTCGAGGCAAAAAGATCGCGGATATGCGTCCATGCGCCGACGTAGGTGGCGGGATTCGACCGCGGCGTGCGGCCGATCGCCGACTGATCGATATTGATAATGCGGTTTATATGTTCCATGCCCGAAAGCGCCGCCCGCGCGCCCGCCTTGCGCTCCGCATGGTTCAGCTTGTCCGCCACCGTCCGGTAGAGCACGTCGTAGACCAGGCTGGATTTACCAGAGCCTGATACGCCCGTTACCGCGACGAAGCGCCGCAGGGGAATATCGACATCGACTCCCTGCAGGTTGTTTGCGCGCGCGCCGCGGATCCTAAGGGCTTCCTGCGAAACTTCGCCGCCTTTGCCGACGGTGACTTTCCGCCGCACGGCGGGCGTTTCGATAAACTTCTTCCCGCGCAAATATTGCAGGGTGAGCGAATCCTGTTTCGCATCTTTAAGGAGGGCGGGCAAGGGGCCTTCGGCGACGATTTTCCCGCCGTGCGCGCCCGCCGCCGGACCGATATCGACGAGATGATCCGCCGCGCGGATCGTATCCTCGTCGTGCTCCACGACGAGGATCGTATTCCCGAGATCACGGAGATCCTGGAGCGTCTTCACGAGCTTCGCGTTGTCCCGCTGGTGTAGGCCGATGGTCGGCTCGTCCAATATGTACAGCGTCCCCACGAGGCGCGAACCGATCTGCGAAGCGAGCCGGATGCGCTGGGCCTCGCCGCCGGAAAGCGTCCCTGCCCTCCGGTCAAGGGTCAGATATTCGAGCCCCACATCGGCCATGAACTTCAGCCGGTTTTTTATTTCGCGGAGCGGCGCCTCGGCGACCTCCGTCGCGGAAGCGTTTTTAAACGCCATCTTGCCGAAAAATGCGAGCGCATCGCCGATGGAAAGCGCCGTTACGTGCGTGATGTTCTTGCCGTTGATGAGAACGTTCAAGCTTTCTCTCCTCAATCGCTTCCCTTCGCAGGCGGCGCACGGCTCTTCCGACCATAGGTCTTTCGTCCCGAGGCCGTGGCATTCGGGGCATGCGCCGTAGGGGCTGTTGAAGGAAAATAGGCGCGGCTCGATTTCCGGGAACGAAAATCCCTCGTGCGGGCAGGTAAACTTGGCGGACAGCGAAACCTCCCTGTCCGCGATTACCGTCGCGACGCCGTTGCCGTACTTCAGCGCGTTTTCAACCGCCTCCGCGAGGCGCAGGCGGTTGTCCTTATCCTTGAAATTCATGCCTGCCGGCATGCGATCGACGACGAGATCGATTGCGTGCGTCTTGTAGCGGCCGAGCTCCACGCGCTCGCGGAGAGAGCGGTATTTGCCGTCGATCCGCGCCTCGGAGAAGCCGGCTTTCAGGAAATCATAAAGCATCTGGTAATACTCCCCTTTCCGGCCGCGGACGACGGGCGCAAGGATCACGAGGTTTTTCCCGCCGCCCGGCAGATTCCCGCCTTCTCCCGCAATCTCCGCCGCGACGTCCACGATTTCCTCGTTCGTGAGCTTCCTGATTTCGCGCCCGCATTCCGGGCAGAATGGCTTTCCCGCGCGGGCGAAAAGCACGCGGAGGTAATCGTAAATTTCCGTGATGGTCGCGACCGTGGAACGCGGATTCGAAGAATGGCTCTTCTGGTCGATGGAGATGGCCGGCGAAAGACCTTCGATATCGTCGACATCCGGCTTGTCGAGCCGGCCCAAAAACTGCCGCGCGTAGGCGGAAAGGGATTCGATGTAGCGGCGCTGGCCTTCGGCAAAAATCGTATCGAACGCGAGGGAGGATTTCCCCGAGCCGGACAATCCGGTGAACACCACCATTTTGTCCCTCGGAATCTCCAAGCTGACGTTCTTCAAATTGTGCTCGCGCGCGCCTTTTACGATGATTTTATCGTGGGGCATCCAGAAATTTCCCCTGACGGCCGTCTTGCCGGGGGGGTACAGGAAAAGCTTATGGCATCCCCGCCGCTCCGTCAACTTTTTTGCGCGATTGCAGCGCCTTGATTTCGTCCCGCAGGAGCGCCGCGAGCTCGAAGTCGAGGCGTTTCGCCGCTTCTTTCATTTCGCGTTCCTTGTCGGCGATCAGCTTTTTCATCCCCGTTTTCGTCTTCGGGACCGGCTTCGTTTCGAGCTTCAATATTTCGTCGATGTCGGGCAGGATGCTCGTGATCGCCCGCACCACGGTCCGCGGCGTGATGCCGTGTTTCTTATTGTAAGCAAGCTGGAGGTTGCGCCGGCGCTCGGTCTCCGCCACGGCGCGCGCGATGGATCCCGTCACGTGGTCGGCGTACATCAGCACTTCGCCTCCGGCATTGCGTGCCGCGCGACCGATCGTCTGGATAAGCGACACCTCGCTCCTTAAAAACCCTTCCTTGTCCGCATCCATGATTGCGACAAGCGACACCTCCGGAAGGTCCAGGCCTTCGCGGAGGAGGTTCACGCCCACGAGCACGTCCACCTTCCCGCGCCGCAGATCGGTCAATATCCTTATCCGGTCAAGCGTCTTTACGTCGCTGTGGAGATAGCTCACCTTCATTTTTTTCTCTTCCAGATACGCCGCGAGGTCCTCGGCCATGCGCTTCGTAAGGGTCGTAACGAGCGCGCGCTCCTTTTTCGCCGCGCGCTCCGCGATCCGCGGAATAAGATCCTCCACCTGGCCTCGCGCCGGGCGGATCGTAATTTTCGGATCGACGAGGCCGGTCGGCCGGATGATCTGTTCGACGATCTGCCCCCGCGGCGGCTTGCTCCGCTCCCGCTCGTAAGGACCCGGCGTCGCCGAGGCGTAAATCACGGGGCCGATCCGCTCCGTAAACTCATCGAATTTGAGCGGCCGGTTGTCCGCCGCCGAGGGAAGCCGGAAACCGTATTCCACGAGCGTCTTCTTGCGTGCGGCGTCGCCTTCATACATGCCCGCGAGCTGGGGCACCGTCATATGGGATTCGTCGATGATCGTGAGAAACCCGGGCCCGCCGGCCGCCGCGCGGGGGAAATAGTCGAGGAGCGTATCGGGCGGCTCCCCCGCGCGGCGGCCGGACAGGTGGCGGGAATAGTTTTCGATGCCGTGGCAGTATCCCACCTCGCGCATCATCGCAACGTCGAACTTCGTCCGGCGCTCCAAGCGCTCCGCTTCCAGGAATTTCTTTTCGCGCTCGAAATACGCAAGCTGTCCGCGAAGCTCTTCCATGATCGCTTTGATCGCCCGCTCGCGCTCCGGCGCTTCCGTGATGAAATGCTTCGCCGGCGCGAAGACCGCCTCCGCGACCGCGGGAGTTTTCCCTGGGATGAATCCCGCTACCGGGTCCACTTCGTAAATCGCGCGGATTACTCCCCGGTCCGCCTCGAGGTAGTAAATGACTTCGCGGTCGGCCGGCATGATTTCCCACTTCTCGCCCCGCAAGCGGTAGGTTCCCCGCTTGAGGTCGGCCGTCGTCCGCGAGAACTGCAGGGAAACGAGCTTCCGCGCGAAATCCTTGCGTTCAAGGCGGTCGCCGACCTTGAACCGAAAAATGTTTTCCGCGTAGACTTCCGGCGCGCCGAGGCCGTAGATGCAGGAAACCGATGCGACTACGATGACGTCGCGCCGCGTGAGGAGCGCAGTCGTCGCCGCGTGCCGCAATTTGTCGATTTCGTCGTTGATGAGCGCCTCTTTGTCGATGTAGGTGTCCGAGGACGGGATATACGCCTCCGGCTGGTAATAGTCGTAATAGGAAACGAAATAATTCACCGAGTTCTTCGGGAAGAGTTCGCGGAATTCGTTCGCGAGCTGGGCGGCGAGGGTTTTATTGTGCGCGATCACGAGCGTCGGAATATTGCGCCGCGCGATCACGTTCGCCATCGTAAAAGTTTTCCCGGAGCCCGTCACGCCGAGGAGCGTCTGGCCGCCCATGCCGCGCTCCAAGCCCGCGGCGAGCGCCTCGATCGCCGCGGGCTGGTCTCCCGCGGGACTGTGTTCCGAGATAAGTTCGAATCGTTCCATGTTCTCGTACGCGCAAATGCGCGCAAACTCCCCGCCGGCGCGGCCTACGGGGTTGCTCCGGAAGTGTAGCGTCCTCCCGCAGCGGCGTCAACAAAACAAAAACCGCTCCCCGCCTCACGCAGGGAACGATTTTTGTTCCGTTAACTTAACGTTAACTATTCCAGTGTAGCACGTTTTGCGGCGAGCCCCCTGTGAATAAACCGGTGGGGTATTTTTGCAAGCGGACAGAGCTCGTGCCGGTGCGGCCGCGCAGGGCAATAGCGGCGTCCGTATTCGATAAGCAGATACGTGGCGCGGAACCAGTCGCGGCGCGGGATTTCCGCCATAAGATCGCGTTCGATCTTCTCCGGCGTCTTTTCGTCCGACAAGCCGAGAACGCCCGCGAGCCGCTTTACGTGCGTATCCACCGCAATCCCTTCCGTAATGCCGTAGGCGTTTCCCAGGATCACGTTCGCCGACTTCCTCCCGACGCCCGGAATCACGAGCATCTCTTCCATGGTGCGCGGCAGGCGGCCGCGGAATTTCCCCTTCACCATCTTTGCCGCCACCAGAATATTCCTGGTTTTCGCGCGATAGAATCCGGTCGCACGGACATCGCGCTCGAATTCGCGCGGATCGGCGCGGACGTAATCGTCCAGCTTCCGGTATTTCTTAAAAAGCCGCGCCGTCACCTCGTTCACTTTTTTGTCGGTGCACTGCGCGGAAAGCTCGACTGCGACGAGAAGTTCCCAGTTGCTCCGGTACTTCAGCGCGATTTTAGCGTCGGGGATAAGCCCCTTCAGCTTCCGCAGGATCGCGCCCGCCCGCCGTTTTTGCGCCGGCAAATCCTCTTTCGCAATCATCCGCCAATTATAACAAAACCGGCTATGCTTCCATTTTATAGCCGTATCCGTGGACCGTCTTGATGAACTTTTTCCTGAAGGGCTCGTCGATTTTTCTCCGCAGGAACCGCACGTGCACGTCAACCGTGTTCGTAAAAGGATCCGCGTTCATATCCCATACGTGCTCCAATATCATCGCCCGCGTGAGCACCGCGCCCGGATTGCGCATGAAATATTCAAGGAGCATGAACTCCTTGCGATTCAGCGTAATCGATTTCCCGGCGCGGGCGGCGGCGTGCGATCTTGCATCAAGCGAAAGGTCGCCCATGACGAGCTTCGGGCCGACGATCTTTTTTTCGCGCCGCAGGAGCGCGCGGACGCGCGCCATAAGTTCCGCGGACGAGAACGGCTTGGAAAGATAGTCGTCGGCTCCGGCCTCGAGCGCCTCCACCTTCCGCACGACTTCTCCCGTAACGGAAAGAATGAGGATGGGAAAATCGCGCCTCGATGAGCGCAAAGCCCTGCAGACCCGGATGCCGTCTTCGCGCCCCGCAAGCGCGATATCAAAGATGCCAAGATCATAAGTATTGACCTTCCCCCACATGAGCCCCTTCTCCCCCGTCTCCGCGCAGTCCACCGCAAATCTTTCCCGCCGCAAAACATCCATGACGGCGGCCGCAATGTCCGGATTATCCTCGAGGAGAAGAATTCGCATGGATAGAGGGATGCCCCAATCATGCCACGCGGGGGATAAAATTTTTCTAAAATCCCCGGCGTTTCCGGTGCGTAGACGTGCGAATCGAGAGAGGACCGAGGCAGTAGCTACTTCTCCGCGTTATAGATGGCCTGGATTTCGGAAGCTGAAAGGACACGATTATAAATCCTCATATCATCCTCCATGCCATTAAGGTAAGAACTGCCTGCTTCTGAAAATCCGAAAGTCACCGCATGACTTATCGACGCTGGGATATTTGAATTTGTGACGGAACCGTCAGACGCGCCATTTCGGTAGAAAGTGAAGGTTGACCCTGAACGAGTGACGGCGATAAAATACCACGTGCCTGGTGTAGCCGTCCACATTGTGGGCGAGTTGATAAAATAAGGATTCATGTTGGAACCTGTAAATAGGAACCCTGTTCCAGGTCCACCTGAAGGGTAACCGTTTCCATAGCCGAAAATCCATTTAGGGACATTACCAAAACCTTGGTCCTGTGCAGCGATAGGATTGTTCCAAAAGGAGCCAGGATTTATTGCCGTAAAATTTACCCACGCTACAACCGTGAAGGTACCATTAACGACCGTCGTTGAGTATATATTACCGTTAGCGATATTTACATAATCATCCGCCCCGTCAAAACTTAGACAATCCCCTTCGATACAGCCGCTCGCTATCCATGTAGGTCCCGTTCCAGTAGACGTAGCATCTTGCAATGTACCGCTGTTCCCAAACCCAGAGCTGTCTACGGTTGTGGCTCCTACACCGCCCGACCCCTCGTTGAACGCCCAATACCCCACCATCCCATGCACAAACGGGGACAGGGCAAGATTAGTACCCTCTTCATACATGGCAGGATCAACTCCGCCATCATCGGCTTCCTGAGCGGCAAACTTCGCGCTCTCCATCACCGCCGTAAGCTCATACTGGCTCCCATTCGTCACATAGGTATAGTAGAGGCCGGAGGAGGTGGCGTTGAGGGGGTCCACGGGAAGAGAGCCGAGAGGAGAACCGTAGGAGGCGGATGAGAAATCGAGCGGGACCCACCCTGTCCCGTCCACGTTGCGATACCATTGGGTTCCTGCGCAGTGGTAGCTCCAGCCGGAAGGGAGGGAGGGGAGGCCGAGGGAGGCGCAATTTGTTCCCGCCGAGGAGGTGGCCGCCGGATCAGGGACTGAGACATATACGGTGGAGGCTGTCCCCAGGCTCCCTCCCGTATCCTCTTCATACAAGGAGATCGCCTGGTCAAGATTCTTCATGTCCGAGAGGCGGTTTGAATCCCTAGACTCCCTGAGGAGCTCCGCGGGGTTCAGGGCCAGGATCACGACCGTGGCCAGGATCGCGATGATGGCGATCACAATAAGGAGCTCGATCAGGGTAAAAGAGGCGCGAGAGGAAGGCGTATACCTAGAGAATGAGGAATGGGGGGGGCAGAGGTCATGCGGTGAGAAGCAAGGAGGATCTTCTCTTTTATGATAACAAAAATGATGACGAGCGAAATAGTTCGCGTAAGCTAATTTTAGAGATTGCAGGTATCTTTCCTATCTCGTGTGCGCAGGGCAGGATTCGAACCTGCGTAGCCCGTAGGCGCCTGATTTACAGTCAGGTGCGATTGACCGCTCCGCCACCTGCGCGTTTTTAGCCTGTTTTTTCGGAACCACCTCCCGCTCCTTCCTTATTCTGCTCCGCAATTTCTTTAAAATCAATGGCCGGTTTTTTCGCGCCCGCATCCGGTTTCACTTTCGCGAGATGCCCGCTTACGGCATTGTCGATTTTCAGGGTTGCCACGCGAATCTTCCTTAAAAATTTGACGAGGAAGCCGTTCAGCGCCGCGTCGATTTTCTCCGGAACGTGCGACCGGGCCCAGGCGCCGCGCGAAGCGCCGGGATCCGCGTCATGCTCCGCCTCCGGCGCATCCGCCACGCGCGGCAAGGCCTGCGCCATAAGATAGAGCATCGCACCGAGCGACGCCATAAGGACGAGCGTGAAGATGAACATTACCATGGCGCTAGGCGGCAATGCGGAAAAACTTTCCGATCGTGATGTTCTCCCCCGTTTTTGCAATCACGTCGCTCAAGAGATCCTTCACGATCCGTGATTCGTCTTTGATGTACGGCTGGGCAAGGAGCGCATCCGCGTCCGCCGGATCGGTCGCCGCAATCTGCATCGCAAGTTCGTGGGCCAGCTTCTGGAACGGTTCCGAGCGTACGACGAAATCGGTTTCCGCGCGGAGTTCCACGAGTACGCCGATGCGGTCATTGTGCACGTAAGCGCGCACGAGTCCGGCGCCGGTTTCGCGATCTGCGCGCTTTTCCGCCTTGGAAAGCCCTTTCTCGCGGATTATCTTTTTCGCCGCCTCAAGGTCGCCCGCCGCTTCGGTGAGCGCCTTGCGGCAATCCATCACGCCCGCTCCAGTCGCTTCGCGGAGCGCCTGCACGCGTTCCGCCGAAATCTTCTTATCCGTTTCCATTATTTTGCGTGTTCCTTGCCCATCGCGTCCGCCGCCGCCGGCGCCACGGCCGCCGCGCGCGCCGCGATGCCCTTCCGAAGGGCGTCTTCGATCTTTCCGAAAAACCACTCTATGCTCGTCTTGGCCTTGTCGTTGCCGGGCACGAGGTATTCGATTTCGTCCGGATCGGCGTCCACGTTCGCAAGCGCCACAATCGGAATTTTCCTCCGGCGCGCTTCGCGCACTGCCGTCTTGTGGAGCACGGGATCAACCATAATGAGAAGCTCCGGTTCGCGGGAAAGATTTTCGAGTCCGCCCATGAGCTCTTCGAGCCGTCCTTTTTCGCGCTCAAGCTCTAGGCGCTCCTTCTTCGTATATTTTTCAAAAGCGCCCGAGGCGAGGTCGCCGCGGAGCTTCTTCAGGTGCTCGATCCGCTTCGCAATGATGCTGAAATTCGTAATGGCGCCGCCCACCCAGCGGGTCGTCACGTGCGGAAGGCCGAACTCCTTCGCCATGCGCAGGATAGAGGCCTCCGCGGCCGGCTCGGTGCCCACGAGTAATATGAGTCCGCCCTGGCGCGCTTTTTCCTCGACGAAGCCCGCCGCGCGCACGATTGCCTCGGCGGTTTTTTCCAAATTGACGATTTCAATGCCGCCGCGATCCATCAGGATGAACGGGCGCATCTTCGGATTCACCTTGCTCTTTTTCCGGCCATAAAAAACGCCCGCGTCAATCATTTCGCGGGAGGCTTCCGCCGGATATGCCGCTGTTTCCTCTGCCATACCGACACAGTATAGCAGGCGCAGGCGTCGCGCGTCAAATGATTTGACTAATTATATGAAATATGGTAATCTGTATTTCGGAAAGGGGGCTTTATGCAGAAAAGTTCTAACCCGCGAGAGGAGCGAACCACAGAAACAAAGCTCTTCATCGCAGCGGTAATAGGCCTCGTCATGGTTGGCATGGGAATGATATTTTCCCATACTCTCTATGTCTTCGGAGGACTATTCACCATCATCGTGCTCATGTCTTCATGCGTAGTGGACGTGGCCATGGACATTCGCGCCAGTCGCCAACGGAAGGCGCGGATGATGGAGGAACTGCGGCGGCGCGGCTATTATATGGATTCATAGAATCCGGATAGCCGCGGCGCATCGCCGGGGAAGGTTTATCCTCCCCGGCTTTTATTTTGGGCGCGGCGCACATATGCCAGCAAGGCCCCGATGCGGCGCGGGGCTCCGCTACGGCTCCGGGCGCCTATCGCGCGAGGGAAAGGAAAAATATGACGAGTCCCAGGGCGGTTGAAATGGCGGAAATGATCCAAAAGCGCATGGTCACCCGCGACTCCGGCCAACCGAGCGCTTCGAAATGATGATGGATCGGCGTGGAGCGGAATACTTTCCGGCCGTGCCGCAGTTTTTTGGAAGCGATTTGGATGATCACCGAAAGCGACTCAAGCACGAGAATCAGCGCAAAAAAAGGCAAAAGAAGCGCGGTGTTCGTGAGCATGGCAATCACGCCGATCGTGATGCCAAGGGACATGGATCCCGTGTCGCCCATAAAGAACTTTGCGGGATAGATGTTGTTCCAGAGGAACGCGAGCAGGGCGCCGATAATGGCGCCGCCGAACGCGGCGAGATTGAAGCGGCGCAGGACGAAGGCAACGGTCGTGAGCGCCACGAACGCGAAGAGCGATGCGCCGCCGAGAAGCCCGTCCAGTCCGTCGGTCTCGTTTGCGGAGAATGCGCTCGCGAAAATGATGAAGATGAAAATGGGGATATACCACCAGCCGATCGTGAAGGTGCCGACGAACGGCACGTTGATGACGTCCCAGCCGAGCTTGAAATAGAACCACCAGGCGCCGACCGCGGCAATCGCGAGATAGATAAGCGATTTGTGCCTTACCTTGATCCCGCCGCCGGGCGCCCCGCCGCGCCTCTGCGCGCCGAGCCAGTCGTCCACGAGGCCCACACCCGCCGCGCCGACAAGCGCCGCGAGCGGGAGAAAGGTCTCCGGGCGGCTGATAAAGTTGAGATACCCCCAGACGCTCTCGTCGAAAAAGTGATCCAGTATCCCGAATACCGCGGCGAGAATGAGCACCGTGGACCAGATAATGATGCCTCCGCCGGAAGGCGTCCCCTCTTTCTTTTTATGCAGTTCGTAGAACACGGGCGCCGCCTCGCCGTCCCGGATCTGCTTTGCGAATTTTTTCCGCCGCAGGAAGCGCTCCCAGAAAGGCGTGAGAAGGAGCGCGACGAGGAATGCGATCGCCGTAATGACTATGACCCGCACGGTTTGCGCGATAATCATGCTATTTGAAATTCTCCTTGAACCAGTTGAAGAGCGCCATCGTATCGGCGAAACGCTGATGCGAGCCGAGGACGATTATGAGAACCGGACTGCCGCGGTAACGGAACACCGTGAGAAGGTTCTGGTCGGCTTGGTCGGTATAGCCGGTTTTCCCGCCGATGAAATCCGGCGTGCCGGCGAACGCGTTAATGCTCCTCACGAGCTTGCGCGCGCCAGTATTAAGATTCGTGAGATAAAAAGCGGGGGTGTCGCTTATGGCAAAAATGCCCGGGTAGCGGGCGTAGATGACCTGCGCGAGCTTCGCGAGGTCGCTTACGGTGGACTCATCCCCCGCCGAAATGCCGGAGGGGTCGTCATAGTGCGTGTCGGCCATGCCCCACTCCGCCGCGCGCGCGTTCATTTCGTTCAAGAAGGCGTCGAGGCCGTAGAAATCGGCATTCGCCTGCGCGGCGACGTTCGAGGACGGCATAAGCATAAGGTGCAGGAGGTCTTCGACGGTGTACCGCCCGCCGACGATGAGATTGCGCTCGTCTGGATCGGCGGCGAACATCTGGTTCGTAATCGTGATATCCGTGCTCGTCGGGATTTTATCGAAGATAATCGTCGCGCTCATAAGCTTCGCGAGCGATGCCGTCGGCCAGCGGAGGCCGGGGTTTTTCGCCTCGGCGACGGCGCCGGTCCCGAGATCCATCACGAGCGAAGCGGCATCAGTGAGCGCCGGAGGCGGCGTCCCGTTTCCCGCGGAATCCGTAGCTGCCGCCGCCTCCGGCGCGGAAGCCGCGATTCCCTCGCCGCCCGCCGCGCTTACCGCGACCGGCGGCATGCGGAAAAGAGGCACTTCCGAAGCGGTGCCTCCCGCAGAGGCGCCTGCCGCGGTACCGGCACCTCTGCCGCCGGCGCCCGTCCCCTGCCCCGCGCCGGCGCCCGCGACGCCCCAAAACTGCGGATACATGGTTCGCGAAAAAAAGACGGCGACGAACACCGCCGCAAGCAGGAGGAATTTTACGGCGTGGTTTTTCATTGGGCCTGCGGCGTGTTTTCCTCGAATATTTTCAGGAGCCCACGGAATTTTTCGTATTCGGGAAGCTCTTCTTCTTTGGCAACGCCGAGGTGCTTCACGAGATCGAGCGTCGCGCGATAGAGGAAGCTTTGCGGATGCTCCGGGTCGGGGAACCGTTCAACGAGCCCGCGCATCGTCAGACTTCGGAGAATCACGATGGAATTCACGCCGCGCAGATATTCCAGCTTCGCGCGGGAGATGGGGCCGAGGTACGCCACGATGCCGAGGGCTTCAAGCGCCGCGGGGGTAAGCTCCTCCGCCACCTCTTCCTTCACGAATTCGGCGAGAAGATGGCTCCACGCCGGCTTTGTCGCAAGCTGGGCTTTTTCGCGGTCGCGGACGAGCATAAGGCCGCGCGCAGGATCTTCCAGCCGCCGCGCGAGTTCCGTAAGCACCGCCTCCGCCTCGCCGGGCTTCAAGCCAAGCGCCGCCTCCATCTTCTTATGCGCGAGGGGCTCGCCGTGCACGAAAAGCAGGGCCTCCAACCCTGCCGCATATTTTTCGAGTTCTTCGTTCGTCATACGGACTTCGTCATGAGGAAACGCCGTTTTTCTTGACCATTATATCAGAAAACGCCTCCACTTGTTCCAGGAGCACGGCCTGCTCGCGCGCGAGATGAAGGATCGCGAGAAAGAGCACGATCATTTCCCCGCGCGTTTTTCCGTCGGGCGCCTTCCCGAAGCGCATACCGCCCTCTTCCTGCACGCGCGAAAGCACCTCGGAGATCTTCTCTTCAAGCGAGACAATCCGCTCCCTCACGGTTTCCGTTTCAAAGGCGTAGGCCGTTGCCGCGTCGAAAATGCCCGAGAGGGCGCTGCGGAGCGCCGCGGCATCGGCTCCGTTCCCGGGATAGAAGACGCGCCCGGCAAGCCCCGCAGAGGCGACCCCGCCCCCCTTGCCGAGGAAATACGGACGGCTGTACGAGCGGTGGCTTTCGCGCCAGAGCCTTTGAAGATGCTTGAGCGCCGGGCGGAGGGACTGGTAGCGCTTGAGGCGGTCCTCGAGATCCTTGATGTCGGCCTCTTCTTCCGCGCCGAGCGCAAGCCCCGGCAGGAGCGTTTTCGACTTAAGGAGGATGAGCCGGCTCGCGACGGCGATGAAATCCGCGAGGATGCGGAGATCGGCGCGAAGGCGGTCCTCCCCCTCGCCGCCGCTTTCGCGGAATTCCGAAAGGTACCGGAGGAAATCATCCGTCACCTTCGCCATGCTCACTTCGCCGACGGGCATCTCTCGGGCTTCAATAAGCTCAAGCAATTTCCCGAGCGGGCCGCTCCATCGGTCCAGTTTTACTTCGTAAGGCATATCTCGCGCGTTCCCTCTATCATAGGCAAGTCCGTAGGGAGGCGCAACGACAAGCGCGTCCGCTTCATTTTCCTCCCGGCGGCGGGTATAATCTTCGTAATGGCGCAGGCATTGTACCGGAAGTACCGCCCCAGGAAGCTCGACGAGCTCCTTGGCCAGGAAACGAGCATCACAATCCTGAAAAACGCGGCGAAAAGCGGCCGCCTCGGGCAGGCGTATCTTTTCTACGGCCCTCGCGGCACGGGCAAAACGACGACGGCGCGGCTCGTCGCGAAACTCCTCAATTGCGAAAAGCGCGCAACCGACCCCGCCTTCGCGAAACTCGGCGAGCCCTGCAACGAATGCCGCTCCTGCCGCGAAATCGATACGCAGAATTCCTTCGACGTCATCGAGATAGATGCCGCGTCCAACCGCGGCATAGACGAAATCAGGAACCTAAAGGAGAGCATTAAGACGGCGCCCGCGGCCGCGCCGCACAAGGTATACATCATCGACGAGGCGCATATGCTCACCGGCGCCGCATTCAACGCGCTCCTTAAAACCCTCGAAGAACCGCCGCGGCATGCCGTCATCATCCTTGCGACCACCGAATATGAAAAACTGCCGCCCACAATCGTCTCGCGGGTCCAGCGCTTCGCATTCAAGCGCCTTTCAAAAACCGTCATCATGGAAAAACTTACGGCAATCGCGCGCGAGGAAAAGATAAACATCGACGGCGCGGCGCTCGAACTCATCGCCGCGGCGGCCGAAGGAAGCTTCCGCGACGCGGAGTCGCTCCTCGACCAGATTTCATCCCTCACGGCGCACATCGATCTCGAAGCCGCCGCGCGCGCGACGGGCCGCACGGGCTTCGCGAAAGTCCACGCGCTCGCCTCCCTCATTATTAAGAAGGACCTGCGGAACGCGGCGGCGGAGGTCGCCGCCCTGCACGACGAGGGCTACAATCTCGTCCAATTCACGAAAGACCTCATCCATTATTTGCGGAAGGTCCTTTCGCTTAACGTCAACCCGGACAGCGCCTCGATCTTCGAAAAAGAACTTACGAAAGACGAGCTCGCGCGCGCCGAAGCCCTCGCCGCCTCGGCTGACGTAAAACTCCTCGTCTCCTTCCTCCGCGCCCTCATCCGCGCCTACGCCGAAATGCGCTACTCCCCCTTCGCCGTCGTGCCGCTCGAGATCGTCCTTGCCGAATATCTCGCGGCCTGATGCCGCATCGTTGCGATCGCCGCTTGCATCCCGCGACTGCGATTATGATCCGGCGGACGGTTGCGCCCCAAAGGTTTGATATCGCGCGCCGTTCTGTTGTACCATAGGACTGCGGCGCGGCTGATTTGCGGCTGCTTTGCGGTTGCGCGCGTCATTTTCTCTTTTTCTCTTTGCCGGGTCGTCTAATGGTAGGACTCCGCGCTCTGGACGCGGGTATCTTGGTTCGAATCCAGGCCCGGCAGCTACGAGAGGTGCAGTATCGAGGGCGATGCGAGAGCGTTGGAATGTGCTTTAACCAACCTGCCGAATCCAATCTCGAATATACATTCCAACCCGCTCTATATCGGTTGGTGCGAGTTCGCCGCTGTGCATTATAATATTCCTGGATTTTTCCAACGTAGTAATTATTTGCTTTGCCCATTCTATGTTGCCGATATGTACCTCAAAAAATTTCCAGTTTTCCGGCTTCGCCATTATAGAAATGAGATCACCAAATTCGGTATAGTAAATCATCGAATCCCCTCTTGCGGTCAGCCAACGAACGTCTTTTTCGGATTTTTTTCTGCTTTCCGCTTTATCACGAATATCCTTTTTTACAGACAGTTCCCACCACTTCTCGCGCCTTTCTTCGAACAATTTTTTCTCAATAAACTCCCTTACTGAATTCTCGAATGCACAAATTGCCGTATATACCACCGCCATTTTCCTCGATTTTATTACCAGCGACTCATCCAAAAAAGGTATGCCAAGTCTTTTGGTATTTTCAAATTCCCATTCTTCTGAAAAATTACCCTTAGGTTTACGGCCAGCATTATCTAGGGCCTCCTCTGTTAAAAGCCCCCTAAAAACGAAGGCGTACAGTGGATCATGGTCCATGCTAAAACAAGTGCTTTTTTAAGCTTTTGAAAAGGGCATCATATACCGCCTGGTCTCGCGATTCCGGCAGATGAATTTGAATATTGTAGTGCAGCTGAGTATTTTTTAACTTGCCGCCGATACCACTTTCATCCGTTTCGTCCGGGGCAGGCATCTCTTTGCCCTCGGGCACTTTCTCTTGCTCAACTTCTTTCTCCTTTGTCTTCTTTTCGTCCGGCTTCTTCTGCTCATTTTTCCACTCCGCATAATCAACTAAAGCTTTGAATGTGTTCGCCATCAACCCAAGCACCTTTTCTGAATTCTTTCCTTGAGTCAAAGTTCGGAGTTTGTTTTTTGCCTCATGAACCGTAAGTTCATGAGCCTTAATATTGACCGCGAAAAGATCGCCGTATGCCTCCCTTATGGCATCCGCTAAAACCTGCTTCGACTGCGATTGATCAAGAAACTTGAAATATCTTTCCGTAGGTACAGCATTTGCATCCAAAAAGCCAAGGCCCTTCAAGAGACCTATGTAGAGCCGGTCATTTGTGCTTTTAAATTCAAGACTTTCGAGGAATTTCTGAGTAAACGCATCCGGCGCCTTCGCGGTAATTAGGCTGTTAAAAAACGACTCTAGGTTCCTGGTTGTGATGAGATAGGAAGATGTCAGGGCCATGATATTTATATCTGTAAATATAAGCCGCCCTTATAGAAAAATCAATACGTCAAAACGAGGTAATTTACCGCGCCGGAAACCCCATATTAAGCTAGCGATACTACTAAACACCACAAAAAGATGTCGTCGGATGTTTTTGCCATCGCCGCCCTTATCTCGTCGCAGTATCATGCATTCCGGGACGGGTTGCGAAATCATTAAAAATTCATTAAATTTGAGGAATGCCGACCGACGTTATTGACTATGCAGCGGTCATCATTGCATCTTAAGCCCAGACAGTGATGGCCTGCTCTGTGGTTTGCTTACCTCCCATTACTTGGGGTGGAATGTTAAGGGGTTCTACGATGGAAAAATTCTCATCGTGGAGAAAGGCGTCCGCGCTCGCGACTGCGTATTTCTTGATATGGAAATTTTTCGGGAGGGCGTGAAGAGTATCGGCCAGCACATGCTTATGTACGACAAGAATGATCTCCCCTCCAACTGGCACAACTTCAAAAACGCCATCGCTGCGAACAACCTCCGGAACTACGATTTCAAAAGCGACTTCAAATTAAAATACCCTTTCGGCACGATACACCTTTTACTGGGCATCCTTGCGCAAAAACATGCGATTGATATTAAGCGGGATGCGATTAGCCCCTTACTATATACCGACGGAACATTCAAAAATCAGTTCAATTATCCGGAAAATTGCATAAGCTGGTTGGAATTTCTCATCGCATCAGGCGATGGAAATCCGCTCCAAAAAATATTCTTGGACAGGCATTATTCTGTCTACGAACTTATGACGGCGCTCGGCGAGTTGTTTGTTGAAATCGCCGCGGTTGGCGGCGGTGCGAGGGGTGGCGATAAGATAAAGATATCCGATTCGCGGGGACACGTTGCGAATATCAATGAAACAACGGGAGCAATGCGATCCGAAACGATCCAGCAAGCAAAGATATTCCTTGAAATACTCTCTAAGAAGACTGGCTGGGCGTTTGATGAATCGAAATGGCACTGGGGGCCTTACGATATTATGAAATTTCAGAAGGGTAGCGTGCAGCCGGGCAAGGCACGATACAATACCCTCCTCGCGCAGAACCCACTTTCCTTCGCCATCATCAGTCGCGCTGACATTGAATACACCACCGATACCGCGGGGCAGTTTTAAAAGAGTTTCTTCTGATTTTCAGGACCACTTTCTATCTTCATCCGTTTTTCCGCTAATGCACAGTACTCCGGCGCGATATCTACGCCAATGTAATGACGGCCGAGATTCTTAGCGGCGATAGTGGTCGTTCCACTTCCTACGTAAGGATCTAATACAATGCCGCCCTCGGGCGAAAAGCATTGTATGAAGTCATAGGGTAATTTATCGGGAAATGTCGCTGGGTGTTCGTGTTTGAGACGAGTCCCATCACCCGCCGTGAGATACTCCCAGATCGTTCCACGACACTTTGTTGGATTTATCGTAATTGACCGAGTAGCAATTCTCACGCCATTGGTCAGGCGGGTGCCACCGCCCGTCATAGTCTTCCCGCCATGCTTCGACGGAATCTTTAGATGCTCCTTATTAAAATACTGTGGCCGCTCCCCCTTAAGGAAGATGGGCATATATTCATGATCAACGCGGAACCGCTTATTCCACCACGCACCTTCTGCGCCATATTTCCGGTAAATCACATTTTCAAATAGCTTGAATCCAAAACTATCGCACCAGTCGAGGATAGTTCGGAACGAGGTGAGCGTCTTGCCGAAATTCTTGGTTTGGTCCTGGATAACCATAACTGCGATTCCACCGTCCTTGAGGACACGATAAATCTGTTCGCCCGCAGTATGAAGGTCAAAGGTAAATCCCTTATAATCACGTATGTCATCATAAGGAGGTGAAGTCACCACAAGATCAACTGAGTGGTCGGGCATCCGCTTCATAACCTCTACCGCATCGCCACAAATAATCTTATTGTCAATGACCCCAAAGTTAAGACACTTTTTCGACGAGTTTCTGGTAGCGCTCTGCGAACAGTAACGGCGGCATCTTGAGCGCGGAGTGGATCCGGCGGTGATTGTAGTCCCAGACGAGCCGGTGGA
>JAKAUM010000003.1 GCA_021827685.1 bacterium | reverse complement strand
GAAACCGTGAGAACCACAGAAACCAATTTTTTGCTAGACATTTATATGAGTTATGTTTTCGACAATGTTTATTTGAGGTATCGACCTTTGGATCCGTTATGGAGCCGTGGGCCGTCGACCTTTTGGTTGCAATACTTTTTTAGGGACCGCTGTCTCTCCACCCTTGTCCGCAGCCGCTGTGAGGAGGCGGCGGCAGGAAGAATGAAGAAGCCGCGGGGTCTTTATCTTTTATAAAAGAAAACGCTCGCTTTGGGCGAGGCTGGATTTCATCATCTCCGCGCCCTCGGATCTCATCCGGAGGCGCTTTGTGCCGGCTTTCCCGGCTTTACGCTCTTCAGCGGTTCCAGCCTCACACCAGAACCTATGCGGTAATTATAACGCAAGTCGAAAAAAAAGGTTACCCCGTAAGAAGCCCGCAATCCTGTGGAAATCTTATACGGATCCCCGGGGAACGGCTCCTTCCGAAATGGAACCTTCCGCGGCAATATCGGCGGGACTGTTTGCCGCGGTCTGCCGGATTCTATAGAAAACGGCAGGGCCTCCGTTGCCGATTCTTTCAACCAGCCCCTGCAACGAGAGCGTCTCAAGGTCATAGCGCAGAGTACGCTCGCTATAATCCGGCAATGCGGCAGTAAGATCGCGGAGGCGGCAATTGCCGGATTGCCGAATTATATTAAATATCGTCTCTTGCCTTATGGACGGGTCGGCGGATTCTCTCTCTCGCTCGCGCAATTGTTCCGAATCCCGATCCTCTTTCCGTTCGGTTTGCCGGATTGCCGGTCTCGCCTTCCTTATCAATTCATTTCGAAAAAGCGGCTCCTGTCCGGAAAAAATATCATCAAGCGGAACGGGCTCGATGACGGCCGGTTTTTCCGTGCCAGCGACGCGGGCATCCAGCTCGGCGAGTTCGCGGAGGATGGTCTCCTTATTCTCCTCATTGACCAGTCCGACGTCGCCGCCGAACCTTATAAGATATCCGATCGCGCGGGAAACGATATTGATCCAGCCATAGTTTTCCACCGTAGCGGCATCCAGAAGCGAAAGCGCCTGCCGCTCGAGATGTTCGCGGAGCGCGACGCTTCCCGTCCGCGAAGCGATCCGGAAAGCGGCATAGCTTATTTCGTAGGCCTTCGTGAGGACCCCGTTGCTGGATTGATTGCCGTTTTCACGCATGCGGAAAAGGATAATCCGGCAATCCGGAAAAGGCAAGCTTACAGGCCCCAATGCGCGGACGAAAGGATAAAGACGAACAATATCGCGACGACGCCTGCGGTGCCCGCAACTTTATTCCGGGAAGGGCCGCCGCCGCCGGATACGAGATATTCCGCCGTAAGGTCTATAAGGGGCGCCGCTATAAGAAAAACGGCTATTGACTGGTAAGTGAAATCGAGCGGGAGGAAAAGCCCCGCGACGCAGAGTTGGACAAGGATGAGGAAAAACAGCCAGTGGATCATGCGGCGGTGCGGCGAGGCGCCGGCGCCCTCTTCCCCCAATGAGGCAAAAAAGCTCTTAATAAGGAGCGCGATCGCGCCCGCCGCGAAAAATGCCATGAATAGTCCCCATCCCCCATCCGGGCCGCCGACACCCGTATCGAAGCCGCGGTAGAAATCGCGGAGGAGGAACAGGGCAAGCGCGAAAATGATTGCTTCGTAAAAGGCGCGGCGGTCCAGGACTAAAAGGTCTTTTACGAGGAGGATGCAGTAGAACACCGCCCCGAATACGATGGCGGACCAGAATCCCGCGGCGTCCGGCGCCGCCGGCTCGATATATGCAAGGATAAGCAGGGCGGCGAACGGGACGAAAAGCCGCCCTGGCCCGAACCATGGCACGAAATAGAGGTAGAGGGCGACGATGACAAACGCCCAAAACGGGAGGAAAAGCCAGGCGGCGCTAAAAACGGCCGCCCTAAGAAGTGAAGACCAGTGAATCTGCCTTGAAATTGACTTTAACTTTTCCGCCATCCTTGAATTGGCCGCGGATGATCCTGTCGGCCAGCTTATCAAGGATAACTTTCTGAATGAGCCGTTTCAAGGGACGCGCGCCGAATTCCGCGCTGAAACCCTCGCGGGCAAGGTAATCGCGGGCCGGGCCGTCTATTTCCAGCTTGATATTCCGCCCGGCAAGCTGTTTTTCGACGAGCGCGACCTGGATATCCACGATCTTCTTGATTTCTTCGCGGTGAAGCGGATTGAAGACCACGATATCGTCGATGCGGTTCAGGAACTCCGGGCGGAATTGGTGCTTCAGCGCCTCCATCACCTTGTCGCGATAGTCGCCCTCTTCTGCCGCAGCCGCCGAAGCGCCTTCCGCATTGAAGCCGATGCGGGACATCGCCTTCAGGTGCTCGCTCCCCACGTTCGAGGTCATGATGACAATCGTATTCTTGAAATTCACGGTTTTCCCCTTGCCGTCGGTCAGGCGCCCGTTGTCCAGGATCTGCAAAAGGACGTTGAACACCTCCGGGTGGGCTTTTTCTATCTCATCGAAGAGGATCAGGCTGTAAGGGCGGTGGCGCACGGTTTCCGTAAGCTGGCCCCCTTCCTCGTGGCCGACGTAGCCGGGCGGCGAGCCGATGAGGCGCGCCGTCGCGTGCCGCTCCATATATTCCGACATGTCGATCCGCACGAGCGCCTTTTCGTCATTGAACATGAATTCGGCGAGCGTGCGCGCAAGCTCCGTTTTCCCTACGCCTGTGGGGCCGAGGAACATGAACGATCCGATCGGCCGGTTTTCATCCGAAAGGCCGGCGCGCGCGCGGCGGAGCGCCGACGCCACCGCCGAAATCGCCTCGTCCTGCCCCACGACGCGCCCGCGGAGCACGTCTTCTATCTTCGTAAGCTTCTCCATTTCGGTCTCGAGCATCCGCTTCAGCGGGATCCCCGTCCAGACGGAAACGACTGCCGCGACGTCCTCCTTGTCCACGGATTCCTTAAGGAAGCGCCCTGCGGCGCCGGATGCGGAACCTGCCGCGGGCGCCTTTTTACGGCGGCCGCGCGGAGCCGCCGCCGGCCGGTCCGACGGCGCCGCGGGGCCTCCGAAATTCTTCCTTTCGAATACCTGGAATGCTTTCTCCGCCTCGGGAAGCTCTCCGTACATGATCTGAGCCATGCGCTCAAGATTCCCTTCCCGTTCGGACACCTCGGCTTCCCGCTTCAAGTTTTCCACCTTCTGCCGGAGCTGGTGGAGCGTTTCGAACTTTATTTTCTCCGAGTGCCATTTCGCGGAGAGCTCGTCGTTCTGTTCCTTCAGCTTCGCGATTTCCTTTTCTATCTCTTTCACGCGCGCGTTCATCTTCGCGGCTCCCTCTTTCACGAGCGCCTGCCGCTCCACTTCGAGGCGCGTGACGGAACGCCGGATGCCGTCGATCTCCTTCGGCAAGCTCTCCGATTCCAGCCGCCGCGCGGCGGCCGCTTCGTCTATCAGGTCAACCGCCTTGTCGGGGAGGAAGCGGTCGGTGATATAGCGCGCCGCGAGGTTCACGGCTTCCACGATGGCCTCGTCGCTGATGCGCATCCCGTGGTGCATCTCATATTTTTCTTTTAAGCCGCGCAGGATGGCGATGGAATCCTCTATGGAAGGCTCTTCCACCATGATCGGCTGGAAGCGCCGCTCGAGCGCCGCGTCCTTTTCGATGTATTTCTGGTATTCGCGGATGGTCGTCGCGCCTATCGCGTGGAGCTCGCCGCGGGCGAGGGCCGGTTTCAGGAGATTGGACGCGTCGATTGCGCCCTCGGCGGCGCCGGCGCCGACGATCGTGTGAATCTCGTCTATAAAGAGGATGATCTGGCCCGCCGCGTTCTTTATCTCCTTCACGAACGCCTTCAGGCGGTCTTCGAACTCGCCGCGGAACTTCGTGCCCGCGATAAGGGATCCAAGGTCGAGCATTAGCACCTGCTTGCCCTTGAGCGGCTCGGGCACGTCGCCCGCGATAATGCGCTGGGCGAGGCCTTCGACGATGGCCGTCTTCCCCACGCCCGGCTCGCCGATAAGGCAGGGGTTGTTCTTCGTGCGGCGCGAGAGCACCTGCATAAGCCGGCGCAGTTCCTCCTCGCGGCCGATCACGGGATCGAGCTGGCCCGCCTTCGCTTTTTCGCTTACGTTGATGGCATATTTCTCGAGTACCTGGAATTTGCTCTCCGGAGTTTCGTCCGTCACGCGCACGGAGCCGCGGAGCTGGGCGAGTATCCGGAACGCCTGCTCGCGCTTCACGCCGAACTTCTCAAGCACGCTCTTCGCGCCGCCCGGAACTTCGAGGAGAGCGAGCAGGAGGTGTTCGCAGGAGACGAATTCGTCTTTCTGCTGCATCGCGATTTTCGCCGACTGGTCGAGCGCCTTAAGGAGCTCCTGGGAAAGATAAAGCTGGCCCACCGTCGAGTTCGCGAGGATCGGCGGAATGCGGTCGAGCTCGAGATCAACCTGGTCGTCCAATTTTTCGATGTTCACGCCGCAGCGCTCGAGCACCGGAACCACGAGCGACTGCCCGTCCTCGAGAAGCGCGGCGAGGAGGTGAAGCCCGCGGAGCTCGCCGTGGTTCTTTTTCGCCGCGAGCTCCTGGGCGTTCTGCAGGGCCTCCTGAGCCTTTATCGTAAAACGGTGGAAATTTGGCATTTAGGTATTGTTTTTATTATAGGGCGGGGGCTTCCATTGTCAATCTCGGCATGAGATTGCTAATAGGGTGCCGCCTGCGGGCAAGCGGCGAAGGCGCAACCTGCTCAGGCCCCCGCAGGCCTGTTAATGAGCGTCGCAGAGAGCGGGATCTGCTTCCCGTTGCGCTCCACTTCCAGATTCACCGTCTGGCCTACGGCATAGGCGCCAATGACTTCTCCGAGATCGTGGTTTTGATCGATCTTCTGGCCGTCCACGGAAATGATGATATCCTCCGCGCGGAGCCCGGCTTTCGCGGCGGGCGACCCGGGCATGACGGCCGGGCCCTGCGCGTCGCCGCGAACGAGCGCGCCGTAGTCCACGGCCAGGCCCTGGCTCTTCGCGAGCGAGGGCGTGACCATCAGGTACCGCACTCCGAGATACGGCACCTCTATCTTCCCCGTCGCCTCGACGGAAGAGATGTCGTTCTTCGCCTGATTGATCGGCATCGCGAACCCTATGTTCTGCGCGCCCGAGGCGACCGCCGTATTAATGCCGATCACCTGCCCGCGGAGATTAAGGAGCGGGCCGCCGGAGTTCCCCGGGTTGATCGCGGCATCCGTCTGGATAACGCCGCGGATCGTCTCCTCGCCGCCGCTCACCGGCCCGGTTGCCGTTACGGTGCGCTGGAGGCCCGAAATGACCCCCACGGACACCGTGTTGGAAAACTGGCCGAGCGCGTTTCCGATCGCGATCGCCGTCTGGCCGAGTTCAAGCCCGCTCGAGTCGCCCAGCGTGACCGTAGGCAGGTTGGACGCATCTATCTTCACGACCGCGATATCCTGCATCGGATCGCGCGCGAGCACGGTCGCCTTGTACTTCGCCCCGTTATTCAGTATCACGGTGTACGACGCGGACGGGTCTGAAACGACGTGCTTGTTCGTGAGAATGAGGCCGTTCGAGGAAATAATGAAGCCGGAGCCGCCGCCTACCTGCTGGAGCTGGGTGCGTCCGGTACTGCACGGCTCGGTGAATTGCGGAGCACTCCCGCCATTGCCGAGGAACTGCTGGAATCCCGGCGGCAAACTGCTGAAAGGGTTGTACGGGCACTGGCTCACGACCGGCACCTCCTTCGAAATAACGATGGAGACGACCGCCGGCGCGGCCTGCTTCACCGCGTCCACGACCGCCTGCTCGTAACTCTGCGCGGGCTCATAGAGCGGCACGGACGAAGAACCGGCGGCCGGCGCGGACGCGCCCTGAGACGTCCCCGACGAATTGCCGCCGAGGCCGAGCGGCGCCAAGAGGTTGTTGAAAAAATCGCTCACTGCATTCGCGTGCGCGCGCGGCGCGCTTGCCGCGAACCCGAGAAAAACCCCGGCGACGAGCGCGACAAGCGTGACGGCGGCCACCTTCCCCTTGCGCGTTTTCTTTCGGGCGGACGGCCCGCGCTCTTCCACTGCCACTGCGTGTTCCTCCACGGCGTGATGTTCCATATGGTTCCTATTATTACATAATACGAGGCCGTTTGAAAAAAAGTTTCATCGTCCGCGCGGTTCACGCGGCGGCCTCCGCGACAAGCTTGATCGCCTCTTCTATCTCATCCGCGGACGTTCCGCGCCCCAGGCTGAAACGGATGCTCCCGCGCGCGCGGTCCTTTGCCCGCACTTCGCCGAACCCCGCGGCTTTCGCAAGCGCCGCGATGACGTAGGACGGCGCTGCCGCGCGGGCGCGGCACGCGGAACCCGAGGAAACGGCGAGTCCCGCAAGGTCGAACTTCGTAAGGAGCTCGTCCGCGGCGCGTCCGGGAAAATATATATTCACGATATGAGGCAGGCGCCGCCCGCCGCTTCCTCCCGCCTCTATGCCCGGCTCCGCGCCGTTTATCTCGGCGCCCGGCACGCGCGTCCTGATCCCCTGCGCGAGGCGCGCGGCGAGCGGCGCGAGGCGCGCCGATTCTTTTTCGCGGGCGGCGACGGCGAGCTCGACCGCCTTCGCGAACCCTACGATGGCCGGAACATTCTCCGTTCCCGAACGGAGGCCGAATTCCTGGCCGCCGCCCTCCAGGGCGGGCGCGAGCGCGGAAAGATCCTTTACGAAAAGCGCCGCCGCCCCTTTCGGCCCGTAGATCTTCTGGGATGAAATCGTAACGAGATCCGCGCCGAGCGCCCCCGCGGAACAGTCGAAAAACTGGAACGCCTGTGCGGCATCGGTATGAAAAAGCGGCCGCGCGAGGGGCGGCGCGGCCGCGCGGCGGAAATCCGCCACGATCCGCGCGATTTCCGGCACCGGTTCGAGCGTTCCCGTCTCGTTCTGGCCGTACATGACGGATACGAGGGCTGTTTCCGGAGCAAGATGCCTTTTTATAAAATCCGCGTCCACGGCGCCCGCGGCGTCCACCGGCGCGTATGCCACGGAGATTCCTTCGCGCTCCATGGCGCGCGCCGTCTCGAGCACCGATTCGTGCTCCACGGACGAAACGATGAGGCGCGGCGCGGCGCGGCCTCCCCGTTCTTCCCGAAACCTCCGCGCCGCGCCGCGGAGCGCGAGGCTATTCGCCTCCGTGGCCGACGACGTGAAAACGATCTGCCTGAAATCGGCGCCGACGGCCCGCGCGACCGTCTCCCGCGCGCGGTCGACGGCGGCAATCGCCTCCCGGCCGAACGAGTGAAGCGACCCCGGATTGCCGAATTTTTTCGCGAAATACGGCTCCATCGCGGCGAACACCTCGGGGTCTACCGGCGTCGAGGCGGCAAAATCGAGATATATCCTTTTCATGGATGGCTCGTTAAAACAATCCGGCGGCCGAGAAGGATTTCGCGAACGAAACGCGCACCGCCTCCCCGGCTTTCTTGTCGGGCAGGAGAAGGCAGTTGTCGCGCCGATAAAGATCGTAGAGCTCTTTCGTGAGCCGGACGTCGTTCAGGCAATATTCCTTGAGCTCGTCCATCCTGCCGTCGCGGTAGAGCATCCCGGCTTCCGATCCGTGATGTTCCTTCTTCACGCCGAGATTCGCCTCGGCGAGGCGGCTCAAGCTTATCCTCTGCCCCGCCGCCATTTCGATCTCCTCCAAAAGATCCACGCGTTCCTTGTCCCAGAGGTTCGGCGCATCCGCGCCGAGCTTCCTGAGGTACCGGTTGAGGACCGGCACGTCATAGCGGTTCATGCTGAATCCTACGAGCCGCCCGGCGCTCCGAAAAAGCTCCGCGAGCGAACCGATCTCGCCTTCCTCAAAAATAAAATACCGGTCCTGCAAATAGGAATACGCGCCGACGACCGAAATCCTGAGCGCCTCGAAATTGTCGCGCCCCACGCCGGGGTCGGTGAAAAAATTCTGCGTTTCAATGTCGAAAACGATGGTGTCCATGTGCGCAATTCGATGCCTGCCGCGGAACGGCGCCGTAGGCGCCGCGGCTACACGTGGCGGTCGGCGACATTCGAGGCCGCGTAGCTCTCGGGCTTGTACTTCACCTGGAAATTGTTGCCGCGGATCATCGCGACGACCTCCTGGATGACGGCCTTCGTCGGGCCGTTCTCGCCTATGTCGGCATGGATCTCAAAATCGAAATCGGGGAGCGGGAACCGTTTCAGCGCGGCGAGCACTTTCTCGGCGACCTCAAGCGAGACGAGCACCTCCTTTATGATCCGGTCGCGGAGATTGTGGAATTTGCCGAGTTCGAACCGGCGCCAGAAATAGCGGCCGCCGTTCCCCACGCGGTGCACGACGATGGCTGTCACGAAATCGGCGTTCTTAGCGCGCAGGAGTTCGGAGTCGGTTCCGATCGTCACCCGGTAGCGCCGCGCGGGTTCCATGCGCATGAAATCCACGATGCTTTGCACGACCTCGTCCACGGTCATCCTTATTCCGAGAGAGCTGTTGAGAAATTCCGGCATGTGCTTGTCGTGAGCTCATCATATCCTCCGCGCCCGCGCCAGTCAATATTTTTTTAATGATCGACTTCGTGTCCGCGGGGCCGCGCACCGCGACGCAATCCGCGCCCGTCCGGCGCGCGGCGTAATCGTTTCCTCCCGGAAAAAGCGCGTCTCCCACGAAGGCCATGTCACGCGCCGGAATCCGGAGATATTTTTCAATCTGCCGGATGCCGTACGCCTTGTCGATGCCCTTTTTCGTAACATCGATGGAGGTATAGCCGGCGGCGCGCACCTCGAGCCCGGGCAGGCGGCGCGCGAGGAGTTTCGCCATTTTAATCTTGAGCGGCGCGTATTTTTTCCGCCACTCATCCTTCATCTTGAAGCCCCTCTTGCCGAGGCGGGCGACGACTTCCTGGCCGAGCGCCGAAAACGTAACCTGCGTCCCGCGATCCTCTATCGTCTTTCCGTAGACCTTTTCCGGCCCGCGATAGCCTGCTTCCCTGAACACTTCCCGGAAAGCTTTCTTTATCCTCGCCCGCTCACGCTTTGAAAGCGCGAGCTTATAGATATTTTTCCATCCTTTGTCATACCGGTAGAACGCCGTCGAAGTCGTCGGGAAAAGGAAGAGCCGCGGCAGGAGCGGCTTCGGGATGCGCGCGAAAGCCTCCGCGAGCTGGGACCGGAATAGGGAATATTTTCCCCCGCCTATCACGGCGACTTTCCTTACGGCAAGGAGCCGCGCGAGGAGGCCGGCCGTTTCCGCGTCAATCTTGCCCTTGCTCGGCGCGAGCGTGCCGTCAAGATCGAACACGATGAGTTTCTTCGCGCCGAGTCTGCCGGCTTTCATCATCTCCATTGTAGCAATCATTAAAATTGCCGTACAATGAAAGCACGATGGCAAAACGGAACGGGCGGCGGAACGGCAACGGCGGCGGGCGGGCGGGAACGGCGATCCCGGCGGCGCGCACCGCGGGCGGGCAGGAACGGCTCCATCCCGACACTAAAAAAAGCATCTGGGCGCTGAGCTTCACGGCCGCCGCGGTCATCCTTTCGCTTTCCGGCTTCGGCGAAGCGGGCCCCGCGGGAACCCTTATTTATCGGGGGCTGGACGCCCTGCTCGGCTGGGGCTACTTCATTCTCCCTGCGACCCTGCTCTTCGCCGCGGCCGTCTTTTTCCTCTCGGCGCAAAAGCGGCTCGTGGGCACGACGCTCGCCGGCAGCGGGCTCCTTATTCTTTCCTTCCTCGGCCTCATTGACATATTCTCGCCCGCCCACGGCGGCTTGCTCGGGCTGGTCCTCGGCTCGCTCCGCTATCCCTTCGGAGAAATCGCCGCGGCGATCATGAATGCGTTCGTGCTCGCGATCGCGGTCCTCGTCACCGCGAACGTGCCACTCCGGTTCCGGTTCATGAAACGGCGGGCGGAGACTGCGCCCTATGGCACGGAAGAAAGAGAACCTGAGGGATCGCCGGACGGCAATCCTCAGCCGGAGAAGGAGAAAGAGCCCGAGGAGGAGATGGCGGAAAAAGGCGGGAAGAACGCCGCAAAGGGCAAAGAAGGAGGCGCGGCGGCGGGCGCCGTCGTGGCGGCCGGCCCGAAAGACGCGAAACCATCCGCGCCCGCAAAAGCGCCCGTTTTTGCGAACTACGTCCCTCCGCCGCTTTCGCTTCTTAAGGCGGAGATCGGCAAACCGACGACGGGCGATCTCCTCGCGAACGCGAACGTAATAAAGAGGACGCTCGAAAGCTTCGGCATATCGGTGGACATGGGGGAAATCAACGTCGGCCCCGCCGTCACGCGCTATACCCTGAAACCGGCGGAGGGCGTAAAACTCTCCCGCATCACGGCGCTGAACTCGGATCTTGCGCTCGCGCTTGCCGCACATCCGATCAGGATAGAAGCACCGATTCCGGGCAAATCCCTCGTCGGCATCGAGGTGCCGAACAAGGCGGCGGCGCTCGTCCGCCTTGGCAGTTTGATGAATTATCCGGAATTCCAGCAGTCGGGCCCGCTGGGCTTCATCGTCGGCCGCGACGTCTCCGGAGAGCCGGTCTTCGCGAATATAGAAAAGATGCCGCACATGCTCGTTGCGGGCGCGACGGGCTCCGGAAAGTCCATCCTCGTCCATTCGCTCATCACTTCCCTGCTGTACAAGAATTCGCCGCAGACCCTGCGCCTCGTCATGATCGACCCGAAGCGCGTCGAACTTTCCGTATACGACGGCATTCCGCACCTCGTCTCGCCCGTGATCACGGAAAATAAAAAAGCGCTCGGCGTCTTCCGCTGGGCGATTTCGGAAATGGACCGCCGCTATGACCTTCTCCAGAAAGCCGGCAGCCGCGATATAAAGAGCTATAACGCGGGCCATAAGGACGAAGCTCTCCCTTATCTCCTTATCGTGGTCGACGAGATGGCGGATCTCATGACTTCATTCGGGCGCGACGTCGAGGGCTCCATTGTGCGCCTCGCGCAGATGGCGCGCGCGACGGGCATCCACCTCCTCCTTGCGACCCAGCGGCCGTCCGTGGAGGTGATCACGGGGCTCATCAAGGCGAACATCACGGCGCGCGTCGCCCTGCAGGTCGCCTCGCAGATAGATTCGCGCACGATCCTCGACGCCGCGGGCGCGGAGAAGCTCCTCGGCCACGGCGACCTCCTTTTCCTGTCCGCCGAACTTTCCAAACCGAAGCGCATCCAGGGCGCGTTCGTCACGGAGGAGGAAATAAGGAATGTCGCCGATTTCATCCGGGCCCATAATAAGCCGGAGCCGCCGGCATCGGGGAGTTCCGGCGCGCCGGCGGGAGACGGCGCCGAAGGAATCGCGCCCGGCGGCGCGCCGGACATGTTCGCAACGGCCGCGGGCGGCGCCCCGGCGCCCGGAAATTTCGACGAATATCTTGAAGACGAGGACTCCGACGAACTGTTCGACGAGGCGCTCGCAATCGTCGCCGAAGCGAAAAAAGCATCGGCGTCGCTTCTCCAGCGGCGGCTGAAAGTCGGCTACGCCCGCGCGGCGCGGCTCCTCGACCTTATGGAAGGCGCGGAGCTTATCGGCCCCGGCGAAGGCGCGAAGCCGCGCGACGTCTATCTCGAAAAAATAGAATCTCATCTTTCGTAAAATGAGCAACGAAGAACTCGCATTCGGGGAATTCCTGGCCGGCCAGATGAAGGAAAGGGGTTTTTCGGCGAAGAAGCTGTCCGATGCCACCGGCGTCGCCCTTCCCTATATCGAAACGATGCTCCGCGGCGATTTCGAGGAGCTCCCTTCGGCACCCTACGCGCGCGGATACCTTATGCGCATCGGCCAGACGCTCGGCTTCGACGGAGAGGCATGGTGGCAGAAACTCCGCGGCAATGCGGAAGTGCGGCGCTCCGGCCCATTGGATGCGCTCCCCAAAAACCGCTTCCTCGGACAGCCTCTTCCCAAATGGGTATGGCCGGCCGCGGCAGTCGCCGCGGTCGCGGCCGCCTATCTCGCATTCGCGCTCCCGCGCGTCCTCGGCCGCCCGTTCCTCGCCGTTTCCTATCCCGTTTCGAGCCCCTTTGAAACAACCTCCACGATCATCGTGCTTCGGGGAACCGTCCGCAATGCGGATACGCTTTACCTTTCGAACGGAATCGGCGCCGGAAGCAATGCGATCGGCAACGGCGGGGTTGGCGGCTCGGCGAGCAGCGGCGCGGCAGGCAGCGGAACCGACTTCACGGCTTCAAGCGAGCAGATCCCGATCGCTCCCGACGGGACATGGGAAAAAACCGTCCTCCTTCAAAACGGCCTTAACACCTTTATGATAACCGCGAAAAAATTCCTCGGCGGCGAGGCGAACGCGACGGAGCAGGTAATCTACAGCGCGCCGGCATCTTCGACGGCCACGAGCACGCCGGGTGCGCCGACGCATGGATAACGGCGGCGCGGCCGCCGCACCGCCTCTTCCTTTAATACGGATTTAACCGACATCTGGTATAATTGGCCTATGCCATTATCCACTAAAAAAAGCGGGGCGGGGCTCAAGGCGGGAGACAAGGCGCCCGCGAAGATCGAGCCGGCGGCGAAGAACAGTCCGGCCGCGGGAGCGGAAAGCGAAGCGAAAGAATCGAAATCTTTGGATACGCTCCTCGCGTCGCTTCAGGAAAAATACGGCGAAGGCGCGATTATGAAGCTCGGCGACGTGCGGCATGCGGATGTCGCGGTCGTCCCCACGGGTTCGTTCTCTCTTGACCTTGCGCTCGGCGTGGGCGGCCTGCCGCGCGGAAGAATCGTTGAAATATACGGCCCCGAAGGCAGCGGGAAGACGACACTCGCGCTGAATGTCGTAGCGCAGGCCCAGAAACAGGGCGGCCAGTGCGCGTTCATCGATGCGGAGCACGCGATGGACCCCGAATACGCGGCGCGCCTCGGCGTGCGGGTGAACGATCTTCTGATCTCCCAGCCGGACAACGGCGAGGAGGCGTTGAATATTCTGGACAGCTTGGTGCGGTCCGGCATGGTCTCCGTCGTCGTGGTGGATTCGGTGGCGGCGCTCACGCCGCGGGCCGAACTTGAAGGAGAAATGGGAGACCAGCACGTGGGACGCCAGGCGCGCATGATGGCGCAGGCCCTGCGGAAACTCGTGGCCCTCGCCGCGAAAAGCCGGACGATGATTATTTTCATAAACCAGCTCAGGATGAAAATCGGCATCATGTTCGGCAATCCCGAAACGACGCCGGGCGGCCTCGCCTTGAAGTTCGCGGCATCCGTGCGCATCGATATCCGCCGCATCGCGCAAGTGAAAAAAGGCGACGCGGTGATCGGCAACCGCGTGAAGGCGAAGGTCGTAAAGAACAAGGTGGCGGCGCCGTTCCGCCTCGCGGAATTCGACATAATGTTCGGCGAGGGAATTTCCTACGAAAGCGACGTCCTGAACGCGGCGGTCGCGCGCGGCGCGGTCAAAAAATCCGGCGCGAGCTTCGTTTTCAACGGCGACCGGATCGGCGCCGGCTTCGACAATGCGCGGCTCAAGCTCAAAGAAGACCGTAAACTCCTCGGCGAAATAAAAAAGGCGACCGTGGAGGCGATGAAAAGCGCGGACGCGAAAGCGGCGTAGAGCCGCTCGCGCACGCCGGCGGCCGCGCGCAAGCGCGGCCCTAATGCAGATGCGCGAGCGCGGCGGCGAAGCCGCCGCGCGAAGCGCTCAAAATCAGGTCATTTCCGAACCATCCATAGACGAACGCCGCAGGAGGGTTCGCACCCGGGTATGCAAGAACACGGACGGCGGTTCCGCTCACGGTGCTGTCCGTGAAACCGCCGGCCGCGGGCGCGCCGACATCGGTCAGGAAAAAGTTAGCGATCTCCGGAGACACCTCCATCGCGCCGACGCCGGCCGACGCCGAAGACGAGCTTGCTCCGGGCAGAAGCGCGGCCACATAGCCCGGCCATACGCCGTTTGCGTCGCGATATACGAAAAACGTCGCATCCGGGCTGAAATGCGCGGCGAGGAACGACGGATCGAAAACCGCCGCATTCTCCTGCGCGAGCATCTCGTAGAAGGGTATCCCGTTGCCGTTCGCGTCTTCGGCGTCGATTTCAATGAACGAAGCCCCTTGTTTCGCATCGGCGAGCGCCGCTTCGAGCTGTTGATTGAAAGTGAGAAGGTCGGCAGCGGTCGAAGCGGCTCCTCCCACGGAAAGCGTGAGCGGCAAGGATTCATCCGTAGACCTCGTAAAAAGCGAAATGTGCTTGAAGGGGCCCGCGGGGGAGACGGGCGCTTCGGCCTGAGGGGCCGACGAAGAGGCGGAGGAAGAGCTCGAGGAGGCCGGCGGCGCGGCGGGCGCCGCGGCGGCTGGCCCATTTCCCGATTGGGACGCCGGCGCGGCGGGCGCGGGAGCGCCGCGGAAAAATGAGGCGTAGATGAAATATCCGACTATCGCGGCGGCCGCCGCGGCCGCCGCGATGATAAGCGCGAGCGTCAGGCTCCGCCGCCCGCGCGGCGCCGCGGCCGCCGCCGGCGCCCACCCCTCCACTTTCACCTTTGAAAACTGCGGCAGTCCGCCGCCGCTCGCCGTCATTGCGGCGAGATCCGACTTCATGGTGCGCACTTTCACCTCGGGCGGCGGAGGCGGCGCGGAAACCAAAGATTCGTCGTTGCCCATTACGGACATTCTATCATGAAACGCGCGCGGAGCGGGCGCGAGGAATGTCCCCCCGCCCGGAAGATGCCGCGCGCCGCGCCTATTCCCCCAGCTGTTTTACGGATAGCCCGATCCTCCCGTCGTCGCCGACGCGGATGATTTTCGCGCGGACGAAGTCGCCCACCTTCAGCACGTCCTCGACTTTCTTCACGTACCCTTCCTTCAGTTCGGAGATATGGATCATGCCGTCGCGGCCGCCGCCGAGATCCACGATCGCGCCGACTTCGATAATCTTCACGACCGTCCCCTCGATGACCTCGCCCGCCTTGAATTCCCGCGTGATCGCGCGGATGTCCGCAACGGCGGCCTCCACTTTCGCAAGGTCGGTGCCCGAAACGAAGACATTCCCGTCCTCTTCGATATCGATGCCCGCAAGGCCGTACTTGTCGATCAATCCGTTGATTATTTTCCCGCCAGGGCCGATGACCGCGCCGATTTTTTCCTTGGATATCGAAAGGCGGCGGATGGCCGGCACAAAGCGCGAAAGCTCCGCGCGCGGCGCGGCGAGCAAGCCGCCCATGAAATCCAATATTTCAAGGCGCGCTTTTTTCGCCTGCGCAAGCGTTTTCCCGATTATTTCAAGCGTAATGCCGCCGACTTTGATGTCCATCTGCACGCCGGTCACGCCCTCGCGCGTCCCGGCCACTTTCATATCCATGTCGCCGTGGTGGTCTTCCGGGCCCTGGATGTCGGTCAGTACTTTATAGGTATTTACGTCTTTCATCATAAGCCCCATCGCGATGCCCGCCGCCGGTTTTTTCAATGGCACGCCCGCGTCCATGAGCGAGAGCGCCGACGCGCAAACCGTCGCCATGGAAGACGACCCGTTGGATGACATGATTTCCGACACGACGCGGATCGTGTACGGGAACTCTTCTTTCGGCGGGATGAGGCGCTCGAGCGATTTACGCGCGAGATTGCCGTGGCCGATTTCGCGGCGGCCCGGGCCGCGGAACGTTCCCGTCTCGCCCACCGAAAACGGCGGGAAGTTGTAATGGAGCATGAAGCGGCGCTTGCCGGTCGTTTCCATCGTCTCGATCATCTGCTCGGCGCCCGGCGGCGCGAGCGTCGTAATCGCAAGGGCCTGCGTATTGCCGCGCACGAAGAGCGCCGATCCGTGTGTCCGCGAGAATTTTGCGACCTCGCCGTCGAGCGGCCGCAATTCGTCAAGTTTCCGCCCGTCGGGGCGCGCCTCTTCCTCGATCGCTTTCTTATGCACGAGATCGTTCATCGCCTCTTCGAAAAGGAATTCCACGGCGCCCGGGTTCACCGGGCCGCGCGCGCCGGCGCCGCTTGCCGCCGCTTCGAATTTTTCCCGCAGGTGCGCGGCGAGCTGGTCCCTCAGGCCGCTTAACGCTTTCTGCTGTTCCATTTTGTCCCGGCGGAACGCCGCGCCCTCCAGCTTGTCCGCGAGGAAGCCCGCAACCGCAGATTTCAATTCCTCATCAGGCTCGGACACCGGCACTTCCGCCTTCTCCTTCCCTATCTCTTCGCGGATCTTCTCCTGGAACTCCACGAGCCGGTTCACCTCGTTCTGCGCAAGGGTAAATCCCTTTATAATGTCGTCCTCGGCCGCATCAAGACCACCGAGCTCGATCATATTCGCGCGGTCGCGCGATCCGGAAAAAAACGCGTCGTACGCGGGCGGATTCGCCGCGATGAACGAATTGTCGGGGTTGATCTTGAACTCCCCGCCCACTTGCGCCACGCGGACGCCCGCCACCGGGCCGCCCCACGGGATGTCCGAGATGAGAAGCGCGGCGGAAGCCCCGATAAGCCCCACGAATTCAGGATCGTTCTCTTCGTCAATCTGCAAAACCGTCACGACTACCTGTATCTCGCGCCTGATGCGGTGGTCGAAAAGAGGCCGGATCGTACGGTCGACAAGCCGGCCGGCGAGGATCGCCTCTTCCGAAGCGCGGCCCTCGCGCCGGATGAACCGGCTGCCGATGATCTTCCCCGCGGCATAAAACTTCTCTTCGTAGTCCACCTTGAGCGGCATATAGTCCATGAAGGCGTCCTTGTGCCCCATGACCGCCGTTGCGAGCACGATGGTTTCGCCGTACTTCACAAGCACCGCCGCGTTCGCCTGTTCCGCAAGCGGGGAAACCTCGATCGTGAGCTTCTTCCCCGCGACATCTATTGAATATTCTTTTTTCTTGAGCATGTGTTTATAAATTCCCCCGATCGGCGGCGCGCTACGCGCGCGACCGCATGATCGCCCGCGGGATTTCTTCTATATTGATGAACCGGTCGGCGGCCTCCTGGATTTTCGACGACGCGCTCCGGCGGAACGCGGCGACTTCGACGAGCCGTCCGGCGCCCCATTTTAAATAATCGACGAGCGGGAGAAAATCGCCGTCGCCCGTCACGAGCACGACCACGTCGAGAAAGGAGGACATCCTGATCGCGTCCACGGCCATGCCGACGTCCCAGTCGGCTTTTTTCATGCCGCCGGCGTAGATTTGGAGATCCTTCATGCGGAGTTCCAGCCCCGCCTTCTCGAGCGCCTCGAAAAATGCCGCTTCCGACGAGAGGCCGCCGGCCGCATCGTCCGCGGCCGCGCCGCGCGGCCGCGGCGCAACGCCCCGCTCCGCCCCGCGCGCGGCGCCCTGCGGCTCCACGCCTTCGCTCTTCACGACGTACGCAAGCGCGCGTACGAGCTGGCGCTCGCCCGCAAGGTGGGAGAGAAGCGCCGCGTAGTTCACGCGGCCGCGATAGAGATTCTTCGCGGAGTGGTACAGGTTCTGCACATCCACAAAAATACCGACCCGCTGGTTCGCGGCATATTTCGGCGCAGTCTTCATTACCGTTTGAGCTCCAGCTTCTTCGCGAGCTTTTCGTATTGGGAAGGCTCGTGCTTCTTCAGGTACGACATCAGCTTCCGGCGCTTGGAGACCATTTTCAGGAGGCCGCGGCGGGAGTGATTGTCTTTCGGATTCTTTTTCAGGTGCAGTGCGAGCTCCTCGATACTGCGCGAAAGCACCGCGACCTGTACATTCGCGGAGCCGGTGTCTTTTTCATGCGTCTGATGCTCGCCGATGACGCGGGCCTTTACCCGTTTCGTAAGCATGAAAGGATTATAAACCCTCCGCCGCATTTTTGCAAGGAAAAACGGCGGCGGGCGGGGCGCCTCGCTGTTTTGCGACAGATATTTTAAAATATGCATGCCATGCCCGAAACCGAAATCGAACGGTTCCTCCGCGAATATCTCGACCATCTGGAGATAGAACAAGGGCGGTCACCGAGGACGCGCGCGAATTACGAGCGCTATCTCCGCGAGTTCCTCCGGTTCTCCCGCGTGCGGACGGCGGCCGGCATTACGGACGCCGTCGCGAGGGATTTCCGGATTGCGCTCGCGCGGCGGGCGAAGGGCGCCGGCATATCGCGCGGCGCGGTCGGGCCGGAAGGCATCATTAAAAAAAACACCCAGGGGTACTATGCCATCGCCCTCCGCAATTTCCTCCGCTATCTGGCAAAACGCGACGTCGCGACCCTCGCGGCAGACAAGCTTGAACTCCCCAAAATGCCCTCGCGGCAGATTGAAATCCTTGACTACGCCGACCTAGAACGCCTGATGGCGGCGCCCAAGGGCGGCGGATTGCGCGCGCTCCGCGACCGGGCGGTGCTCGAAACATTTTTTTCCACGGGGCTCCGGCTCGCGGAACTCTGCGCACTGGATCGGTATCTCGACCTTAAGCGCGGAGAGGTCTCGGTGCGAGGAAAGGGCGGAAAGCTCCGCATCGTCTTTTTCTCCGACCGCGCGCGCGCGGCAATCCACGCATATCTTGCGAGGCGCAGCGACGCGGATGCGGCGCTTTTTATCAGCTTGACGCGCGACGGCAAGCCGATCGGCCGCATTACGCCCCGCGCGGTGGAGCGGTTAATCGCCGCCCGCGCCAGGGAAGCGGGCATTGCGCGGCGCATCCACCCCCACGAACTCCGCCACTCATTCGCCACCGATCTCCTCATGAACGGCGCCGACCTGCGTTCCGTCCAGGAGCTCCTCGGACATTCCAATATTGCGACCACGCAAATCTATACCCACCTCACGAACAAGGCGCTCCGCGAAGTGCACGAGGCCTTCCACGGGAAACGGCGCCGCGGAGAAAAATAGCGCGGGCTATGCCGCCGCGGGCGACGCGGGGGCCGCGGGCGACGCCCCCTTTTCCGTCTCCTCTTCTATCTCCGCTTCCGTGTCGCGCGCAAGCCAGATAGAAACCGCCGCGACTGCGAGGCCCGCGGGCACGTCGAGAAAATAATGCTGGGCAAGGAGCACGGTGCCGAAAGAAGCCGCGGCGAGGAACGGGAGGCCTATCCATCCGAGCCATTTCCGCGACCGGAAGAGATACCACGCGGCGATGGCCGCCCAAAAGATATGCGCCGAAGGGAAAGTCGAAGTCGGCATGGAAGGCAGTTGCGCCTTTCCTGCCCGCACCGACTTTAGGAATGAGGCAATCTCCGGCTGCGGCCGGTATTCCGCCACCGCCGCCGCGACCGCGGGAGGCATGGGCAAGTGGTACACGTTGTCGATATAGCGGTCCTGCGGCGAGAGCGCCGGGAGAAGGAACCAAATCGGCAGCATGATCATGATCCCGAGGCAGAACGCGATGAGGAATTCCCGGAAACGGCGGCGGCTTGCGTACGCGATCACGATCCCGACGGCGAGGAGGACGATGCTCAGGTTATAGAACGACCAGATGATAAACGCGGCGAGCCAATGCGGATAATGGACGGCGCCGAGCAAGGCGAATACGTAATTCCCGAATATGGCGCGCTCCGCGCCGATGAGCCACGCATCCGCGAGGCGCGCGCGGGCAATGCCGTTCACCTCGCCCATGGCAATACCGGCAATCGCGACAAGCCAGACGGCAGGGATGATAAGGAGAACGCGCGGAAGATTGCGCAGGCCCGTGCGCAGGATGGCGAGCGGATGGTCGCGCTCAGAGGGTTTCCGCAAGCGCGGTGCGGCCACGGATATCAGATGCCCCGCGAATTTCCAAAAGAAATATGCCGCGGCGACAAAATAAAGGGCGGCCGCGATGCCGAACGCGAATCCCGCCGGTGATCCGCCGAGAAGCGCGTCGGCATAAAAGACGAGCCACACTTCCGCCGTCCCCGCGCCGGAAACACGGTTCGCGATGAAAGTCGCCAAAGCCGCGAGCGCCACGATTGACGCCGCCATGACCATCTCCGTCCGGAACCGCCGCGACCAATTTTTTTTCCCGTGACCGGGCGCCATATGATCCATTCTAATATAAAAAAGGGGCCGCGGCTTCTGCCGCGGCCCCGCCGTCAACGATACGTACGGAAATACTCAACCCCGCCGACGGCGGCGAGAGCGAGGAAGAGCGCAATTGAGATCCATCCCAACACGCGATGGATCCGTTCGCGGCCCTCCTTAAATCCATGTACGCCGAGAAATATTACGGCGAGGATGGTCAGGAGGGCGATGGCCAGCCACCGGCTGACCCTGAGTAACTCCTGCGGCGGCGGGTTGTTCGCCTCGCCGCGCAGTACGAGCGCCACGAACGGCATCGCGACGCTCGCAACGATGGCTAGCCCGAATAACTTCCAGGCATAGCCCTCATGGCGGGTGCCATTTATCGCCCGTGCGGTGGGCGAAGCACTACGGTGAGTAATCCCACCGTAGTATTTCAGGCGAACCAGCCAATAGAACAATAGGACCGCAATGGCCCCGAAAAAGAGGATCGCTATCATAACTCTTTCTCCCTTCCCTTCTGCTGGATAAAATTCAAACTGCCCCCAGCATATCACATCCACGCCAGATTGACAGAAGCGTCGTTAAGAGAGAACCTAAATTAAGCGGGGCCGCAGTCGCGGCCTCTAAATTCCTTGCGGGAGGAGGTGCGTATGAACACGAGGGTATTGAAGTCGGCCGCCGCGATCGTCATCCTGGCGGCGGCCTGCGGGCAGCTCGCCGGCTGTCTTCACGAAGCGGGCGGCACCGGCGTGACGGTACTCACGCCGGTGCCGCCCGCGCCGACCGACGGGCCGCGGATAGTGGAGCTTGCTCTGCGCCCCGGCCGGCTCCTTGAGCCGGAAGAGGCCGGGCGGTTCCGTGCGGCGCTCGCCGCCCGGTTCCGGTCTGCCGGATTCCGGATGGCCGGCGGGAGGAGGCGCAAGGAAGCACTGGCGGTTACGGTCGCCGTGCTCAGCGTAACCCACTCCCTGCGACGGTTTGGCGGCGGCGACGTCTACGGCCTATTCATAAGGGTGGCGGTTGGCCACCGGGAAGGAGGGTTCTTTATAAGAGGGACTCCGAGCTGGGCGGCGCGCCGGATCGTCGCATACGTGACGGCGAGACGCCTGGCCACCGTGCCTCCGAGGACGAACCATGCGCGGGAGGCAGACTCTCCCGCGCATTTTTTTATACACGAAGGCGATTTACAAAGACGGCGGAATAAAATAATATAGGAGCGCGAAGCCCCTATAGCTCAATTGGCAGAGCAACTCCCTCTTAAGGAGATGGTTCCAGGTTCAAGTCCTGGTGGGGGCACAAAAAAATGGGACTTGGCGGCCGGCCGGAGGCCGGACCATCGACCGCCAAGCGTGCGCCGCCCGGCGCCCATATCCGGGTTTCTCTCTAGGGGTACGCGATCTCTATATTTGCTTTCACGAACTGCCCGGACTGTACCGTGAGCGCCGAACTGCAGAGGCCTCCCGATACGCACACCACATAGCCGCCCGGATTTGTCGAAATCCTATAGTTTCCATTTTGATCCGTCGTATAGGTGCCCGGAAGGCTGGTCATGATGCGTTTTCCGCTTATATCGCTTATCGACTTCAAAACGATCTGCGCCCCCGCCACATTGCTGCAGCCCCCGCCGCCCGAGGGAGGGCGCCCGCCCGGCCCCACCATCTCGGTTCCCCCGCACCCCATGACCGTTCCGAAAATGCCCGATGACGGGAGCGTAGAGGTTGCCGGTGCGGAAGCCGCCGATGAAGTTGGCGATGCCTCGGGCGCGCCTGCCGGAGAAGGAACGCCGCCCCATCTTACGAATCGCACGGCGAGAAAGGCACCGGCGGCAACTATCAAGACCGCCACCAGTACTTTTTTATTCATAAATCCATTATATCATGCCTCGTGCTGGGGGCGGGACTTGAACCCGCAAGCCTTTCGGCGCCGGCTCCTAAAGCCGGTGCGTTTGCCATTTCGCCACCCCAGCGATACCCCTCTCGGCTTCCGCCGCGACAACAAAAGTATACTTCGTAAGCCGCGCTTGGAATAGCGGCGGACGCGCCGGAAACCCAAAGGGCCCCGCAAGGGGCCCTTTGTACCTATGCCAGAATTTCTTTCTTAACAGCCGACTCCCGTCAATCCGCCGCCGATAAAGCTCGAAATAATGAGCGGCAGCCCCTTTGCAATGAGCGCGACTACGACTGCAACCACGGCATAGAGGAGGGTTGCACCCGCCGACTTCACCTTCTCGGAATCGCCCGCGGCCGTGAGATACTTGAACGCCGCGACGAGGACGAAAATGATGGTCATGACAATGAGTGCCCAGAAGATCCAGTTGATGATCTGACAAACCAGTCCGGAGCCATTCGTTATCTGATTAATGTTGGTCAACCGGTTCGGGATGGAAAGCGGGGCCGGCGCGATGGCCAATGCCATGGTCGGAACCGCGAGCGCCGCCGCGACCGCTCCCCATTTCGCCAACGCTACGCTGAAATTTTTCATAATGTGATTTTTCGTTTCGACCTTTCTCAATCGCATAAGATCAGAAGAAGAGGAACGGAGCAAGGTAAACCCCGAAGAACGAACCGATGATCGTCGGGACTCCCGCCGCGACGATTGCGATGACGACCGCAATGGCCGCGTAGCGGAGGGTCTTGTTCGCGCCGGATATCTTCTCGGGCTCCCCTCCTGACGTCACATAACGGTAACCGCCCACAAGAAACATAACAATCGAGAGAACGATGAGGCCCCAGAACAGCCAGTTTACAATCTCATGCGCGACAATCGTGATATCGTCCACCCCCGTGAATGGCGGCGATGGCGGTACGATAGTCGGGGATGGGATATATACGATAGCCATGGCCCTGTTCACGAGTCCGCTTAAGAGAAAATTCATGTTTCCATTAAATCACATTTCCCTAAAATCCGCAAACGCTGAGGCCGCCCTTCACGCCGAAAATGCTTCCTATGAATGCCGGCGCCCCGAGCGCAAAAAGCGCGATTACCACCGCGAGAGCCGCATAAAGGAGGGTTTTGTTCGCCTTGGACACTTTCTCCGCATCGCCCGCCGCAGTCGCATAATGGATCCCGCCTAGAAGGAACATGGCGACCGAGAGGGCGATGAGCGCCCAAAAGAGCCACTGCACGCCGCCGCAGAATATCCTCGTGACGTCCCCCGTACTCGTAATGACGCTCGTCGGCAAAGTGGCGGTCGTTACGGTGACTGCCCTGGCGACGGGGATGAAAGCGTGAAGGATTGTTTCCATTTTTCTGGTTTGGCGGTATTCCGGTTGGCCGTCTAGCCGCCGAAGATGCTTTGTATTAGGTGCGCGACGCTTCCCGCAAGGAGCACCACGATGAATCCGACCACGGACCAAAGCAGCGTCTTCCGCCCTTTCGCCACTTTTTCAGGATTGCCGGACGACGTAATGAGCTGAAAACCTCCCACCAGAATCATTATACCGAAAATCGGGATGGCAAGTGTGAAGAGAAAATTGAGTACTTTGGAAAGCGCGCAGGTCAGGTTATTACATCCCGTGAGCGGATTGAATAATGTGATGGACTGCGTGGTCGGCGGCAAGGAGGTGACGCCGCTGCCACCACCTCCGCCCCCGCTACCGCCGCCGCCACTTCCCCCGCCGCCGCCGATGCTAGACGAAGGAGGAACTCCGATTCCGACATATACGGGGCTGCTCACGAGATTGATGCCTTGCCCATCCTGGTCTGTCACGATAGCCTTGAAATTTGCGGTTGAGCTCGGGGCGGCTCCAATATCCGCGGCCGTCGTAGGAATGGAAATCGTAGACGTGGTCTGCGGCATGATCGTCGCCATTCTCGTATCCAGGTACCTGCCGTTGCCATAGAATTTGACAGCTACGTCTATGCCGATTCCAGATCCAAACCCGCCGAGATTGCAATCAGCGGCTGGATACGATTCTCCGACAAGCGCATTCAGGCTGATGCTTTCGCTCATCGAATTGACCTCGTGAGGAGTTGCATCAAAATTTAATGAAACCTTGCACCTCGCCTGACTTACCGTCAGATCATTTGATTTTTGTTGATATGTGCCGGACGAGCCTGAAGCATATGCGATGTAATAATAAATTCCCGTATCGGTAAACTGGGTAAGGTTTGCCGTATTGTCCGAATTGTTTCCGCGCATGGCTCCCAAGCCGACCTTCTCTCCGCCCTTGCCGAATGCAGGCCCGAAAAATACCAGATACGGGGTAAGCCCGGCGCAGTTGATATATTTTACATGCGCCAGCGTCGAAGTCGTCTGCACCTGCTCGGTGTTCACCGTGGGCGGCCCAAGCAGGTAGTCCGCCCCGTTCACGGTCCACATCGAATCAATGGTGCATCCTGACATGCCTTTTGCGGGCCTCGCCCATGCGCCGAAATAGCCGCCCGCGAGAACGGCGGCAGCGAGAATAATCCATAACAGGCCCTTCTTCATCCCTTTTATTGTACTATATTGCCGTTCGACGAGCCCGCGGGGGGAGGGCAGAAATCCAGAGGATATGATTGTCCGTCCCGCGGGTCGCCCGCGCGGTACGGCACGCCTTCCTGGACGGAGAGCTTGCAGGCATCCGCCTCGCTTATGCCAAGCGCGCCGAGGAATGCGCGCTCCGCCGCCGCGCGCGCGGCGCTGAACGGAGATCCCTTAATAAGAAGAGAGAAGTTCCCGCTGGCGGGATCGTAGGAAATATCGTAATTGTCCGCCATCGCGATCATTACATTGCCTTCGCCCGCCACCCCGGGACTCGTGAGATAGAAATTGTTGACCGCGACCATGCCCTGCGGCGTACCGATTGTAATCGCGGAACCTGTCGGGGCGTTCGGAAAGGCGGCGGAGACGGGCTCAAGCGCAGTAGCGGCGGCGCCCGCGTTCGCGCCGGGTCCGGCGGCGGCCGCCGGCCCGGAGGCGCCGGAGCTTCCCGCCGCGGATCCCGCGCCCCCGGAGCCCGCCCCGCCGCGCAGGAAGAGGTACGCCGCAAAAACCGCCGCGGCCGCCACGGCCGCGGCGGCAATCAGCACGACGACCGTCTTAGCTGCACCCTTTTGCATTGATATGGACATTGTTCCCTTGCGTGGTTTCATATCTCTCCGCGCCGGGACAATTCGCCGCGATATATTCGTTCGCCGCAGACGTCCCGCATGCTGCCGCCGCGTTCACGAGCGCGGTCACCTGCGAACAGCTTGAGAAGTTGCTCACCACTACGTCCACGCAGCAGCCATCGTTGTGGCAGTGGGAGATATGCGGCACCGTCGGGGGCATGGCCTCCGTTATCTCGAAGGAAGGCACTCCCGGCTGGCTCTGGATACACTTCAGCGTGTCAATCATGTCTTGAGTCGCTCCACAGCTCAGCATCCCGTTCGGCTGCAAATTCGCCGGCTTGCAGGAAAATCCCGCCGACGAGAGGGAAAGGCACGTACCGCCGAGACACGATGCGGTTCCCGGCGGAGTCGGGATGGGGACGGGAACCGGCTCGGCGCGAAGCGCCGGCAGTAACGGATTCCCCAGCGTCACCAGGGCGGGGTTCACGGTCTGGAGGATGAGATAGGCGCCCGCAAGGAGCAGGAGTCCGAGGAGAGCCCCCGTGATCCAGCTCTTGCCCTCGCTCTCGGAGGAGGGGTTCCCCCTCCCTAATGCATACTTTATCCCCCCATAGACGATGGCGCCGAAGGCAAGGATCCCTGCAAGCGAGAGGGCAAAGAGGTAGATCCCCTGCACCATCCCCGGCACCGTGTTGGCGGCGGCGAGGGGGATGCTCGGGTTTATGGTGACGTGGGCCGCGGTCATTGGATGCTACAGTCGGGACTCCCGAAGCCGCCGACACCTATGATGCCGAGTACCCGCACGAAGGTCAGGACGAAAATATAAGCCACAAGGATGATCACGAGGCCGATTGCGGTGCCCCTGAGCATCTTTCTCGCCTCGCCTATCCCTTCCGGATTCCCGCGCGACGTCATGAATTTTATCCCTCCCCATGCGAACATCGCGGGCGTCGCGATCCAGATGACCAGCGCGATCATGAAATAGACGACATGGACGAATTGCGCGATGAGGTCGCACAGATTCCGGCACGGCGGCATTCCCCCCGGCCCTCCGAGCCCCGTGCACGTGACGAGCGGCCCGGCGAGGATGCGGACATCCCATACGTTATTCGTCGGCCCGGAAACGGAAGAAGGAAGGGAAGCCGTACTGCTGGGGCTCCCGGTGACAGTGATCGGAATCGTGGTAAGGGCGCTTGCGGCGGCGATTGCCGGGAGGACGACGAACGCCGCCATAGCGGCGATTGCGGCGACCGTTTTCAGCCTAAAGACCAAGGGGCTCATGCGTTTATTTTACCCCATTGCGCGCATGCACGCCCGCCCGCGCGGTGGATTGCCGCAATCGCGGACGGCGCGCGGCGCGCGGCGCGGCGGGGTGCTACTGCATGAGCGCGCTCACGGCCGCCTCGGCTTCGCTGAGCGCCCTGGAAGCGGCTTGTCCGTTCTCCGCGTCCTCGATGGCCGTATTCAGCGCGGCTTCGTCTTCCGTGCTGTTCGCCTCATACCACGAACGCGCCGTAAGCGCCTGCGAGGCGAAGACGGAAAGGTCCTGGCTGTTTTCGTCTGCGGCGATGGCAGAGCGGAGCGCGGGCGGGTTCCCGGTCGCGGCTCCGTAGGCATTCGCGTCGCCCGAGAGCGGAGTCGTAAGATACAGTATGAAATTCCATGCCGCCGCCGTCTGGCCGGCTTTCGCGGCGACAAAGCCGAGATATTTCGGATAATTCACGACCGTCACCGGCCCGCCGCCCGGCGGCGCCGAGAGCTGGGGCATCGGGGCGACGGCGTAATTGAGGAACGGCGCCTTCGCCTTTATCGCGGCGAGGTCGGAGTGATACGCGAATACGATTGCGGTCTTCCCCTCCGCGAAGCTGTCGAACGCATTGCCGCCGGAAGGGAAGGAATCGTTCCACGTGTAATACGGGGAAGCCGGGTTCGCAAACTGGAGATAGAACTTGAACGCCGCGAGGCCCGGGCTTTTATTCGCCGCCGAAGCGAACGACGCGGACGTTCCCGCGGAGTTAGTCATCGTGGTTCCGTTCTGCAGCATGATGAGCGCGAGCAGGTCCGCCGCATGAGGGATGCTCGCCGACGACCCGCCGATTGCGGCGCCCGCCTGCAGGAGCCCGCCCGCGGCGTCCACCGCGCGCAGTTTCGCCACATCGGCGTCGAATTCATCCCATGTCGCAGGCGGCTCCGCGATGCCCGCGGCATTGAACAAGTCCTTGTTGTAGAGCATCGCGAGCGTATCGATCGAAAGCGGCAGGCCGTAAATCCGCCCGTTGGCGACGAAATCCTGCGCAACGACGTCGGGGAAAAGCTGGGAGAGCTGTTCTATCCCGAATACGGACGAAGACGAGGGAAAAGGAGACAGGATATCCTCGAAGCGCGGGAGGTCGCGGTTGCCGATCTCGAAAACGTCCGGCCCGTTTCCCGCCGCGAGCGCGGCAAGGAGCTCCGATTGATAGTGCGCCGGGTCGATCTGCGTATACGAAACCTGGGCGTAGGGATACGTATCGATCACCTGCTGGAGCGCTCCGCTGCTCTCCGTCCCCCATACTTTGAGGGTGAGAGCGGGCCCCTTGCTCGCAGTCGGCCTGAGATTGAGGAATATGAGCGCGAAAATTCCTATCGCGAGCACCGCGCCTGCAATGATGAAAACAACCTGCTTCTGGGATAATTTAAGATTGGACATGCCGGCAAGAACGGCCTTACGGCCCTAAATCACCACCGTTCCCGCAATGCGGTCTCCGTCTCTCAGGTTCATGACGCGGACGCCCTGCGCCGCGCGGCCCGTCGTGCGGACCGTCCCGAGTTCCGTGCGGATCATCTGCCCCTTCGCCGACAGGGCGAAAAGCTCCTTTTCCTCGGAAACCGCGTGCGCCGATACGACAGGGCCCGTCTTCGGCGTAATCTCGGCGGTTTTGATGCCGGATCCGCCGCGGCCCTGAACCTTGTATTCTTTGAGCGGGGTTTGTTTCGCGAAGCCGTGCTCCATGACGACGAGCAGGCGCGCTTCGCCTCTTTTGATTATATCAAAGCCCGCCACTTCGTCGTTCGTTTTTTTGAGCTTGATGGCGCGGACGCCCGCCGCGCCGCGCCCCATCGGGCGCACCTGCTTCTCGCTGAAGCGGATGGACTGCCCCTGCCGCGTCGCAAGGACGAGCTCCTCCGTCCCGCTCGTGAGGCATGCCCATTTGAGCCGGTCGTCTTTCTTCATGCCCATCGCAATGATGCCCGTGCGGCGGATATTCGCGAAATCCTCAAGCGGCGTCTTCTTGATCATCCCCCGGCGAGTCGCCATGACGAGAAATTTCTTCTCCGCATGCTTCGGGCCGGTCGGCGCATAGTTCACGAGCGCGCTCACCGTTTCATCGGACGGGAGCTCGAGGAAATTCTGTATGGCGCGGCCCTTCGAGGTGCGCGTCGCCTGCGGGATCTCGTGCACCTTCGTTTGGAACACGCGGCCGCGGTTCGTGAAGAAAAGGATGTTGTCGCGCGTGCGCGCGCTGAAGAAATGCGAAAGGAAATCGTCTTCCGCGACTTCGGAGCCGATGATCCCCTTGCCGCCGCGCTTCTGCGCCTTGAACGTCCCCGGCGGGAGGCGCTTGATATAGCCGCCGCCCGAAACCGTCACGATCGCGTCCTCGTCCGCGATCATATCCTCGTCGCTCACGGCTTCGACGGCCCGCGCGACAACCTGCGTGCGCCGCGCGTCGCCGTATTTTTCCTTCAGCTCTTTCACCTCGTCCCTGATGATCTTTACGATTTTCGCCGGGTTTTTCAGGACAAGCGTGAGCTCCTCGATGAGCACCCGCTTCTCTTTCAATTCATCTTCGATCTTCCTGCGCTCGAGCGCCGCAAGCGTCTGGAGCCGCATCTCGAGGATCGCCGTCGCTTGCGCATCGCTCAGCTTAAAAAGCTTGACGAGGTTCGCGTGCGCCTCTTCCTTGTCTTTCGATTTTCTGATCGTCGCAATCACGCGGTCGATGGCGTCAAGCGCCTTCGCAAGCCCTTCAAGGATATGCGCCCGCTCCTGCGCCTTCCGGAGGTCGAACTGCGTGCGCCGGCGCAGCACTTCTTTGCGGTGTGCGAGGTATTCGGCGAGCACGTCGCGGAGCGAAAGGAGGCGCGGCTCGAGTCCGTGCGAGTTCGCGACGAGCGCGGTCATGTTCATATTGAAATTGCGCTGGAGGTCCGTGTGCTTATAGAGCCAGTTCAGAACGCGCTGGGGCGGCACGTCGTTCCTCAGCTCTATCACGATGCGCATGCCCTCGCGGTCCGATTCGTCCCGAAGATCCCGGATGCCCTCTATCTTTTTTTCCTGCGCAAACTCGGCGATCTGCTTTACGAGTTCCGCCTTGTTCACCTGGTACGGGATTTCCGTCACGACGATATTGAACTGCTTGCCGGCTTTCGCTTCGACGATCTCCGCCTTCGCGCGCGCGAGAATCGCACCGCGGCCGGAAACGTACGCTTCGCGGATCGCCTTCTTGTCGTAAATGACGGCCCCCGTCGGAAAATCCGGGCCCGTCACGATCTCCGCGAGATCCTCGCTCGTCGCATCGGGGTTGTCCGCGAGGTGGAGGACGGCGTCGGCCACTTCGCTCAGGTTGTGCGGCGGGATGCTCGTCGCCATGCCGACCGCAATGCCAAGGGTGCCGTTCAAAAGCAGATTCGGCAGTTTCGCGGGCAGGACGAGCGGCTCGTCACGCGTCGCATCGTAATTCGGGATCCAGTCAACGGTCTCTTTTTCAATATCCGCGAGCAATTCCTCCGCAATCGCGGAAAGCTTCGCCTCGGTGTAGCGGTGCGCCGCAGGCGAATCGCCGTCCACGCTTCCGAAGTTCCCCTGCCCCCGGACCAACGGATAGCGCAGGGAAAAATCCTGCGCCATGCGGACAAGGGTGTCGTAGAGCGCCGTATCGCCGTGCGGATGGTATTTCGCCATCGTCTCGCCGATCACGTTGGAGGATTTTCGGAATTTTGCGAGATGGGTGAGTCCCGCTTCCCACATGGTCCAAAGCACCCGGCGGTGCACCGGCTTCAGCCCGTCGCGCGCGTCGGGCAGTGCCCGCGCGACGATAACGGACATCGCGTAGTCAAGATACGACTCGCTGAGCTCCTTCGTAATTTCTCTTTTTTCCAAAGCCATGGCGAAAGTTATATTGCGTGATTTAACGGATAAAATAGGAGATCCATATATAGAGGACTACTGCCATCACGGCCGCGGTCGCCCAGGCGACGATTTTCTTCTTCGTCCCGCCGGGGAGCGCCCGCGCGCGATCGAGCAGCCCGTCATGCGCCTTTCCCGTACGCGCCTCTTCCATGCGCTATGCGGCGCTCAAGACGACCGGCCGCCCTTTCTCGCCCGCGATGTCCTTCTCCCTAAAAACGAACTTCTCCGCCTTTTCGGCTTTCTGGCCGAGCGCTTTGAGAAACTCGTCCGGGTCCTTGCAGAAACTCGGCACGACGATGCGCGCCTCGAGCTGTTTCGCGATTTTCGCCGCGACTTCGGGATCGAGAAAATGCCCTCCGCCGGCGGGGAGGATAAGCACGTCGGGGTCGCCGAATTCCTCCATCAACGCCGCGTCAACCGGCCTGGAAAGATGGCCGAGAAACACGAATTTCATTTCTTCCCATCCGACCGCATAGGCGGTTTTTATGAACTTCTCGGTTGATTCGTCCGGTACGGCGAATCCCGTGATTTCAATCCCCTTTATTTCGTATTCGCCGGGAAAAGATATCGCCGCGCCCTGCTCCGCGCCTGCGAAAGGATTTTCCGCGTCCGTGAGCGTACGTAAAGTAAGATCCGCCTTCAGGCGGTTGTTCTCCGGATCGAGCAAGAGCGAAGTATCGCCGCTTTGCAACCTAAACGAACCGCCCCCGAAATAGCTCAGGATCATATCGGCTATTTTATCAAAAAATCGGCGCACATGCAACCGAAATTTTCCGTTCTGGACACCCGTGCGGGCGCGGTATATAATAGAGCCCACATGCAAAAGGAGGAAGAAAAAAATAGCGCGGGAACCGGCCTCGTCCAGACGATGAAAACGGAACTCTCCGCGGCCGACTGGCCGAAGGAAGGATCCGTCATCGAGGTCGCGCTTATGAAAAAGGTCCCGCGCAAAGCGTATTTCGATATGGGCCGGTTCGGCACGGGCATCGTTTACGGCGTGGAATACATGAACGCGAAAGAGGCGCTCCGCGATCTGGAGCCGGGCGCCAGGGCGCACGCGAAAATCGTCTCCCTCGACGGCCCGGACGGCCATATCGAGCTTTCTATCGCCGAAGCCGGAAGGCAGAAGCTCTGGCAGGCCGCGAAAGAGCTCGCCGAAGCGGGCGAAGTCGTGAAAGCGAAGGTGATCGGGGCGAACGCGGGAGGCCTCATGGTTTCCGTAGCCACGCCGGCGGGCGAAGAACTCCGCGCTTTCCTGCCGGTTTCCCAGCTCTCGACGGAGCATTATCCTAAAGTGGCCGACGGCGACCGCACGAAGATCGCCGAAGAGCTCGCGAAGCTCGAAGCGCAGGAGCTCTCCGTGAAGATCATCGACGTGAACACGCGGACGAACAAGATCATCGTCTCCGAACGCGAGGTGCTTGCGGCGAACATGAAAGACCTGCTCGCCGCCTACTCGGTGGGACAGGTCGTCCCCTGCATCGTCTCCGGCGTCGCCGACTTCGGCGTATTCGTCCGCTTTGCGGACAACCCGCAGATCGAGGGCATGATCCACATCTCCGAACTCGACTACAAGCTCGTCGAAAATCCCAAGGAACTCGTAAAGGTGAATGACGAGCTTACGGCGAAAATCACGGACATTAAGGAGGGCCGCGTATTTCTCTCCCTTAAAGCGCTCAAGGAGGATCCCTGGACGAAACTCCCCGCCGAGATCGCTCCCGGTTCAGCGGTGGAAGGCCGCGTGTACAAGCTGAACCCGTTCGGCGCGATCGTCGCGCTCCCGGGCGATCTTCAGGGCATGGTCCATGTTTCCGAATTCGGCGGGCAGGACGAAATGAAGGCGGCGCTCGCGCCCGGCCAGACCTACCGTTTCGTGATAGATGCCGTGAAGCCGGAGGAGAAGCGCATCATGCTGAAGATGAAAAGATAGCCGCGGTAGCTCAGTGGTAGAGCAGACGCCTGAAGAGCGTCGTGTCGGGGGTTCAATTCCCTCCCGCGGCACGTTACGGAGAGATAAAAGTTTTGTCGGGCTGCCCGGATTTGAACCGGGACTAAATCCTCCCAAAGGACTCGTGCTGCCGTTACACTACAGCCCGCGCACGGCGCAATGCGGCGGCACCCCGCCCGCCATCCCGCCGCCGAAAACGGTTGCCGAAATGCCTCTTCACGGTATCTTATTCCTGTTTTAGAATCAATGCGCGTAGGACGAGCGGGTGGCGCGCGGCGCGTTCGCGCCGCGCGCCACCCGCCACCGACGCCCCCGTAGCTTAATGGATAAAGCAGGACTCTTCTAAGGTCTTGATGGGGGTTCGATTCCCTCCGGGGGTACACCAATACTGCACGAATGACTCCGATTCCCCTTCTGCCGTTTGGCGGAATATAGTCAAATTATAGAGGCGAGGGTTCAGCGACACCGACGACTTTCGCGATAGCGAGTGTCGACGAATATTCAGTAATATCCCTCACGCAACTAACTCCTCCGCTTAAACACTGGAACCTTATCGAAGTTCGCGGAAACTTGTTTTAATTCCTGGTCCGTATTGTCTAGATAGGATATATCTTTGCCAAGATGTCCAATCTGTGATTCCGATAGGATAGTCTCACGGTATTTTTTGTTACCCATATCCTCTAGAAAGCCGGTTCCGATCCAAAAATCCACTAGGGATGCGGCGGTAGATTTCAGATGTAGCCAGCCATCGGAGGGCTGCGCGCTGGGCATCCGGCCCCAAGTCCCGACCAGGGGAACCCTGTACGCATACTCAAACCAACCCGCCCTCAAGGTATAATCGGCATCTAAAAAGGCTTCGTTGTCGATGCGCGCTTCTCTTACGATTTTATCTCGTTCTATTTTAGACAGATCACCATGGTTAACGATCCCGTGATCCCACATATAATTAGACGCGGCGCGTTGAAGCCATTTATCTCTATCCGCTTCGTGAAGTCCGTCAATAAGTTTTCGGTAATGTGGTTTCTTCTGATCCATCAGCTCATAAAGCTTATCCACGCCTTCCGGATAAAGGCCCCTTGCGGTTACTAACCTAAGCGCGAGACGTAGCCCGTACCTAGATAATAATTTGCTCGTATAGTATTCCAGCAGCTTCCCGAACGATGCCGTGTATCTATCGGTTTGCTCTTGCGGAACATTATTAAATTGGATAGATGCCTCTTCTGACTCGTATTCTATCTCGACTCCATGCGGGTATCCCTTGATAATCGGATAGAGGTATGAGACAAAATAATTCAGATTGAATAACTCCGCCCAATCTACCTCCGGATACGATGGGGAAGTATGGCACTTATACCCACCGAAGCAAAAAGTAAAAATAATGGGCTTTCTGTCGGCTATGGCATTGGACAAGCGTATCAACGTCCAATCAATCGCACCTAAGGATTGCGCCTTACCGGAATAGTGAGCCGAGATTAGATGCCCCAGGCAGAGCAAACAAAAGATTCTGTCTTCCTGTCGACCTACAAATTTATCATCGAGCATTGCCCTCCACTCGATAATCTTATTTAGTTTTTCGGCAACAATGCGACCCGCTTCGTCCGAAGATAAATTGGCGGGCGCCCCTCGAGCGAGCAAGCGTCTAAAAAGTTCCTTGTCGATGTCGGGCCGCAATAAGCATTGTAAAAGGGGAGACTGCCCTCTTAATTCAGTAAAGTCAGTGTCCGTCCTAATATTTACCCAATCATTCATGGGGATTTCTTTATTAAGCGCGTCCGAGAATTATTTCGTAATTATGAAATCGCCGTCCTATTATTCGCACGCTTAGAATGAATTGTTTTTGCCCCCGTGTCAACATCCAAAGCGCACTTCTTCAGCGGGGAAATTCCACGGTGAAGACCGTTCCTTTCCCTTCCTCGCTCTCGACCGAAATCGTGCCGCGGAGATCGCGCTCGACGATGCGTTTCGTAATAGCGAGGCCGAGTCCCATGCCGCGCGCGGGGCCCTTCGTCGTGAAAAACGGATTGAATATTTTTACGCGGAGCGGGGGCGCGATGCCCGAACCGTTGTCGCGTACGGTTACCGCGAATTTCGCCCCGCGGCGGCGGGCGGAAATCTCCACCGTGCGCGGGGCGCCGCCGCGGGGCGCCAATTCGCACGCCTCAATCGCGTTCGCGGCGATGTTCATTATGACTTGATGGAATCTGAACGGATTGCCGCGCCATTGCAGGGAGTCGCGGACGTCGTGCGCGAAAGAAATCCGCACGTGCGCTTCCTGCGCCTTGTGGGAGAGAAGCCCCATGGCCTGCTCAACCACCTCGGCGATCGAGAAATCCTCGCTTGCGCCGCCGCCCGCGAGCTGTCGCCTGATCGCCCGCATGAAATTTTCGACGCGCCCATTGAGCCTGAGGGCACGGTCCATTTTTTCTTTTGTCTCGCGCGCTGTTTCCCGTTCTGTCGCGCCGCGCGCCGCGCCGTCCGGCCGCGCATCCCCGAGCGAGAGCGCGTTCATGATGTTCAGAAGATCGTGGAAAAGCCCCGACGAGAGGCGGCCGAATTCCGCAAAGCGGTATAGTTGTTCGATTTTCCCGAGCTCGCTCTCGCGGAGGCGGTTCTTGAGTTCCGCCTCCGATTGGAGCGCACGCGAAAGCGACCGCTCCGTCCCGCGGTTCGCCGACCATGCCGCAAGGATGATGAGAAGGTACAACCCGCCGGCAGCTATGGCGATTATCGCGTTCGGCCCGTCCTCCTGGAATTCGGGGATTATATGGTGCCACTGCGCGTACCATATCGGAACCACCGAGGCGGCCGTGGCCGCGGTCGTGAGAACGCCGAATCGCGGGCCGAGGAGAAGGCCCGCGATAAGCGTAACGAGTACCAAGCTCAGCACGGTGGTTTCGAGGTCGGCATTCCATGCGTACGCGGCATAGCCCACGGCCGCGCAATACGCGCCGACGAGGAGCCATGATACGAGTTTTGGATGGCCGCGCCGCGCGAGTACGAAAAGAAAAAGGAAGAATGCCGGGAGAACGGAAAATTCCGCGAATGAAACGCCGCCGTATGCCGCGCCGTCGACGGCGGAATAGTAGAGGATTGAGCAATCGATAACGGCGAGCGCCGCCAGGGAACCAAGAAGGACGAATTCTAAGAGCCGTTCGCGCGCGTCCTGTCCGCCGATTGCCGTATCAGCCGGCATCGGAGATCATATAGCCCCGGCCGGGGATGGTGCGGATCAATCCCGCCGGCGCGGCGGCGTCCGCCGCGCGATCCCGCCCCCGCGCCCCACCGATTTTTTTCCGCAGGCTCCAGAGGTGGGCTTCCACGGTATTTGAAAATGGATCGGCTTCGCCGTCCCACGCGTGTTCTAAAAGTTCCGCGCGGGACACTGCGCGGCCCCTGTGCTTCATTAAATACTCCAGTATCGAAAACTCCTTCGGGGTGAGGCGCGCCGGGCGGCCGGCGCAAGATACGGCAAACGACGAACGATTGAGGACTACGTCTCCCGCGCGGAGCTCTTCGGATTCCCGCCGCGCAGGCCTCCGCAAAAGCGTCCGAACCCGCGCCGATACTTCGGCGAACGCATATGGTTTGGTCATATAGTCGTCCGCGCCGCAGTCGAGAACCCCTACCTTCTCGTCCACTTCCGAGCGTACGGAGAGCATGAGCACCGGCACGTCCATTTTATACCGCCGGAGTTCGGCGCAGATCTCCGGCCCGTGCTTCCCCGGCAGTATATTGTCCAAAAGGATGAGATCGTACCGGTTCGTCCGCGCGCGGTACGACCCCTTGTCCCCGTCGTGCTCCACGTCAACGCTGTAGCATTCCGCCTCGAGGCACGCCTTGAGAATGGACGCCGTCTCCCGGTCGTCTTCAACGACGAGGATGCGCATGATGGCTCCACTATAGCACCAAAATTGAACAGGAACAAAATGCGGCCCCGGAACATGTCCGGGGCCAGCCGTTAAAATAATCTGGCGGCACAGTGGCGCTCGTAACGCCACCCTTGCTGACCGCGCCGTCCTTGGCGACGGCGCCGTTTCCGTGCATTCTGCAAACTGTTCGGGATGCGATAACTCGCTTCCACGGGCAGCTGTGCAGGAGTACCACGGAGCCGGCAAGTGAGGAAATTGATGATTTCCTCTAACGTCAAAAGGTGAAACGCCTTATGCCATGCGACATGGCGCCACCTCTTGATTAAAAGTAAATTCCGCGAGGTTTCCCCGTAAAACGGGGCTCCTCGGCGGGCGCGGGGCGTGAGATGGTGGTAGTTCCTTCCTGCCACCTTCTTTCTCACCAACCCCGCCGGCGGGGCTATTGCTCTCGCTCGCCCCTTCATGCGCCGGAGGCGCACGCAGAGGCGCAACGAGCGCTTCAGCGAAGGCGTTCCGAATATTTTTCGGAGCGCCTCCTCTTCATTCGCCGCCGCGCGCGGCGGCCACATGGCGGTCACCTTTGCGTGGTGCCGCTGATGATAATACGATGAACTCAAGGTTCCCTCCCGATAACTGCTCTTTTATTATAGAACTTGCAAAACTATCCGCTACGGTTAAGATGTGGACAACGGCGCGCTTAGCTCAGTGGCAGAGCGACTCGTTTACACCGAGCAGGTCGGGGGTCCGATTCCCTCAGCGCGCACAGCGGACACTGTTATATCCCTTCTCTCTGCATACGGCGCGGAGTGCCAGTCCACCCCGCCGCCCCGGCTTAAGACTCCGCGGGCATAGCGCCGTTCAGGACGTAAAAATTTTCGTACAGTTTTGCGACGAGTATCGGACCGGTGCCTCCCGGCGTCGGCGTGTAGCGGATGCCCTTGGCCTCGGCGCCCGCAGGATCGAAGTCGCCGGAAATCTCTCCGCCCGCCCCGCGGCTGAAACCGAAATCGATAACCAGGGCGCCCTCTTTCAGGTGTTCCGCGCCGAAAAGCTTCGGATGGCCCGTTCCGCTCACCACGATGTCCGCGCCCGCGAGCCGCTTATGAAAATCATTCACGCTGCGGTCAAGAACCACGAGCTCTCCCACGCGATTTTGGAGCCAAAACCCGACGGGCCTCCCGACGAGGAATCCCGCACCCGCCATGACCACTGTAAGATCCCGCAAGTCGCGCTCTTCGAGTTTTAGAATCTCCTCTACGGCCGCGGCGGACGGCGGGACGGCCGGACTGCGGCCGGTATAGAACGCGCCGAGCGCCGGCTCGCTTAGAAAATCCACATCCTTCTCTTTAGGGATGGCGTTCAGCGCGTAATGCCGGTTTATTTCCGGAGGCAGGGGGAGTTGGACGATGAACCCGCCGCAGTTTTTCGGCCGCGCCAGCCGTCCGATCTCCGCGCGCAATCCATCCGTCGAGATTGCGGGCGGCAATTCGTAAAGGCGGAATTCGATGCCGAGCTCCCGCGCCACCCGCTCTTTCTGTTTCAAGAAGTTAAGCGACGCAGGATCGCCGCCCACGAGCGCGGCGCCGAGGAATCTCTCCGGCTTCGGCAGGCGGCGGAGGCGTTCCTTTATCCCTTCCGCAATCGTTTTCCCGTCAATCACCATGCTCATCGATTCCGGGTACCGGAAACCGGAGGGCGAATTCCCTCACCTTCTCCGCGGTGGCGGCGAGACGCGCTTCATCCGCGCGGTTTTGGAGCGCTTCATCGATAATGTCCGCGACGGCGCCCATGTCGGTTTCTCCGCATCCGCGCGTAGTCAGCGCGGGCGTCCCAAGCCGGATTCCCGACGGATCAAGCGGCTTCCTGGAATCGAACGGGATCATATTTTTATTTACGGAAATCCCTGCGCGCTCAAGCGCCGCCTCCGCCTCCTTGCCCGTGATCCCCTTGCTGCCGAACACATCGACGAGCATAAGGTGGTTGTCGGTTCCTCCCGAGACGACCCGATACCCCTTCGCCGCGAGCGCCGCCGCGAGCGCGCGCGCGTTCGCGATGGTCCGCCTAGAATATTCCGCGAATTCCGGCTTCAACGCCTCTCCGAACGCCACCGCCTTCGCCGCGTTCGCATGATCGTGCGGGCCGCCCTGCACGCCGGGGAACACCGCGCGGTCGATTGCCGCGGCGAATTTTTCCTTGCACATAATAATGGCGCCGCGGGGACCGCGGAGCGTCTTATGGGTCGTCGTTGAAACGACGTCGCAAAAGGGCAATGGGTTCTCGAGCTGTTTCCCGGCGATAAGGCCCGCAATGTGGGCGATGTCGGCGAAGAGGAACGCGCCCGCCTTGTCGGCGATCGCGCGGAAGCGCTTCCAGTCGAGCGAACGCGAATACGCCGAGAATCCCGCAAGAATCATCTTCGGCCGTTCGCGGAGCGCGATCGCCTCCACCTCGTCCATATCGATCGTCTCGGTATCCCGCTTCGTGAAATACGGGATGATCGAATAGAGCTTTCCCGAAAAGTTCAAAGGATGGCCGTGGGAAAGGTGGCCTCCTTGGTCGAGGGAAAATCCGAGCACCTTGTCGCCGGGATTCAGGAGCGCCATGTATACTGCAAGGTTGGCGGGCGATCCCGAAAGGGGCTGTACGTTCACGTGCTCCGCGCCGAAAAGCTCTTTTGCGCGCGAGATCGCAAGATTTTCCGCGTCGTCAATAACCCCGTTCCCGCCGTAATACCGCTTGCCCGGATACCCCTCGCTGTATTTATTTGTAAGGACCGACCCCATGGCTTCAAGGACGGCGCGCGAGACATAGTTTTCGCTTGCGATGAGCTCGATGCCTTCCTCCTGGCGCTTTTCTTCGCGCTTTATGATTTCATAGACCTCGCGGTCGTTTTCCTGGAGATTGGACAGAATCATCGCTTTATGCGACACATCATACCACGCCCCGAAAATCCCCGCGCGACGCGGACAACCCGCGCGCGGGGAAGACGGGCCGCTGGCGGAGGGGACAGAAAATCCTTGCGGAATCCACACCCCGTCCACCGGCAATACCCACGCCTGTCCACAGCGCGGATTGTCCATGCGCGCCGACCACGATACAATTCTTCTACTATGATTCTCTCTGACCGGGACATCAAGAAAGCCATCGCCGAGGGCCGCATAAAACTCGATCCCGCGCCCGACTTCGCAACCCAGCTCGGCTCCTGCTCGCTCGACCTCCGGATGGGAAGCGAAGTAAAGATATTCCGCCATTCGAAGGTTTCCCATATCGACCTCCGCGACCCGCAGAACGCGGAGAAAATGATGGAATGCATTACGATCACGGAAGACGACCCCCTCGTCCTCCAGCCGCGCGACCTTGTGCTCGCGACGACGCTCGAATGGCTCGAAATCGCGGACGACCTCGTCGGCCGCATCGAAGGGAGAAGCTCCCTCGGCCGTCTCGGCATCATCGTCCACGGCACCGCGTCCGTCTTTGATCCCGGCTGGCGCGGCAAGCCGGTCATGGAGCTCGGCAACCTGGGGGTCGTACCCGTGCTCCTCTATCCCGGCATGCGCGTCTGCGCCTTCACGTTCGAAGAAGTTTCAAGCAGGGTGGAAACTCCGTACCATCTGAAAAAGGATAATAAATACGCCGGCCAGGAAAATCCTCTCGCCTCCAAACTGTCCGAGGAAATCGCGCGCGGGCCGCGGGGAAAAGACCATGTATGAAATTGAAATCAAATCTCTGCTCGGCGGCCCCGAAAGCGCGGAGCGCCTTGAGGCGCGGATGCGCGAGCTCGATCCGCAGCTCGAAACGCTCGGCGCGCACCGCCAGCTGAACCATTATTTCGAAGGCAAGGGCGACCTCGCGGCGCTCGCGCCGCTTATAAAAGACGCCGAGACGCGCGCGGCGTTCCTCGACCTTGCCGGAAAAGCCGGAAACGCCTCGCTCCGGACGCGCGATGCGGACGGCAGGGTGCTTCTCGTCCTCAAGGCGGCAATCGACGACACGACGAGCGCGAACGGCACGGCACGGCGCGAACTCGAAGCAGAATCGGAAATGCCGATAGAGAAATTGGACGGGGAAATCGAAAAGGCGGGCTTTTCCTGCCAGGCAAAATGGTCGCGCGAGCGCAAGGAATTCAGGTTCAAGGGAACCAATGTTACGATTGACAGGAATGCCGGCTACGGCTACCTCGCCGAATTCGAGAAAATAGAATCCGACGGATCTCGCGCGGAAGCGGCGAAAGCCGAACTGCGCGCGCTTATGGCCGAACTCGGCATCGAAGAGCTCCCGCAGAACCGCCTCGCGCGCATGTTCGATTTTTATAACGCCCACTGGCGCGACTATTACGGCACGGAAAAAACATTTACCGTGCAATAAACCAGTGCCCGAACCCGCCCGCAGGCATCCCGAATACCAGTATCTCGACCTCGCCCGCGAGATCCTCGAGCACGGGGTAAAACAGGAGGACAAGGGGACCGGAGACCGTACGTATAGCCTATTCGGCCGCCAAATCCGGTTCGACCTTACGGGCGGATTCCCGCTCCTCACGACGAAGAAGGTCTATTGGAAAGGAATCGTCTGCGAACTCGCGTGGTTCCTCTCCGGGCAATCCAACATCAAATATCTCGTGGATCGCGGCGTCCATATCTGGGACGACTACCCCTACCGCATTTACCGCGAGAAGATAGATAAGGGCGCAGCGCCGGAAATGACGAAAGAGCAGTTTGTCGCGAAGATCGCGGCGGACGCGGAATTCGCGAAAGAACACGGCGAGCTCCGGCACATTTACGGCGAATTCTGGCGCCGCTGGCCCGCGAAAGACGGCCGTGCGATCGACCAGGTTCGATGGATCGTAAACGACCTGATTAAAGATCCCGACGCGCATAATGCGCTCGTCACTTCATGGAACCCGGAGTACCTCTATGAGATGGCTCTGCCCGACGAGGCCGCGCGGTTCCCCATTTGCCACAATATGTACCAAGCGAACGTTAAAAACGGCCGTCTTTCGCTCCAGCTCTATCAGCGCTCGGCGGATATCTTCCTCGGCGTGCCCTTCAACATCGCAAGCTACGCGCTCCTCACGATGGTCCTCGCCCGCGCGACCGGCAACGAACCCGGCGAATTCGTGCATACCTTCGGCGACGTCCACGTTTACGAGAACCATATCGGCGCAATGAAAGAACAGCTCTCCCGCACACCGCGCCCGCTCCCCGCTGTGACGCTGGATCCCGCCTTGAAAACCATAGACGATTTCGCGCCGGAGCTCGTGAAATTGGAGAATTACGATCCTCACCCGCCGATCAAAGCGGAGCTCGCCGTCGTCGGCGGCATCGTGACCGATTCATGGAAAAAATTCGTCCGCGAGAAAAAAGAGGAGGGGCGGCAGCAGGGGGCTTGAAGCGCTATTTCTTCTCGTACTCGAGAAATTCGTAGTCCGCTTGATTCTTTTCGTCCTTCTCATGCGGCGAGGAGCTCACGAGCCGCCATCCGCCCCCGGGACCGTCTTCGAATTCCGGGAAATGCGCGTCGCCGCCGAAGGCGCCGCGCACCCGCGTGAGATAGATTTTTTTTGCATAAGGAAGGGCGAGCCGGTAAATCTCCTCGCCGCCTATGACGAATATGTCGCCGGCCTCCCCCATCGCGCCGCCTTCCGCCGCGCGAAGGGCGTCATGGAACGAATTCGCGACGCGGCATCCCTCCGGCGCCGCGTACGCCGGGTCGCGCGTGATTACGATATTCGTCCGGCCCGGAAGAGGTTTCGCGCCAATCGACTCAAAAGTCCTCCGCCCCATGATGACGGGATGCCCCGTGGTAAGCTCTTTGAAACGCCGCAGGTCGGCCGGAAGATGCCAGGGGATTTTCCCGCCGGCGCCAATCGCGCGGCCCTCATCCATCGCCGCGATGATCGCGATGTTCATTCTGGAAATATCATCCTGTATTGCGCCTCGTCGGGCCGCTCCACTATGCCTGCCTTATAATCGAAAATCCATCGGTGCCCCTTCCCCTTGCCGTCCTTTTCCCTTTTGCAGATAAAAAGCCCTATCGCGTGCCCATCGACCCATTTCATATCGCGCGAGAAAGTCCCCCAACCGCATACCGGACATAGGCTCAGGCTTCTTGACTTATCTTTAAAATCTGCGCGGTCGCCGAAGCGGTAGGGTTTCGGATTCGGCTTGGGACCTCCTCTTTCGGCATCCTCCATGGACGATGCCCATACCTCCGGAGGAGTGGCGGGCGGTCCGTCTTCTTCCGCTTCCGCGTGATGCGGTTTCTCCTTCGCGCGTTTCATATTTTCATAGTATCGTCCGCATCCGTTTGGCGCAAGCGGGGCGCCGTGCCGGCTCCGGTTACGCTTCTGCCTGCGGTCGCGCCACATGCCGCCGCGCGCGGGAAAGCAGTTCCCCCTGAACCAGCTTCGCCTTGGATTTCGAAAGCGCAGGGAGGACTATCCTGGTATGCCCCGCCTCGCGGTCGGAGCCCGTCATGAAAATCACGATCTGACTCACTCCCCATATCCTGTCCGCGGGCGAGCGGGTGATATTCACGTTCTGAATCTGGTGGTAAAGCGCCGCAACCTCGTTCCTCGTCGCAATGCCGCTCGTCATCATGAACGCCTCTTCCGTAAAAAAATATCTATGGACGCGGTAGGCGGCGTAGGTTGCAAGCGCCGCGAAAAGGAGCCAGGCGAGGCCGGCGGCGGCGAGCGCTTCCGCCACGACGATCCCTCCTCCCGCACCCGCCGAGGATCCCGTAGCCCCGAACCAGCCCGCCCTCGATCCGTGCCATGCCGCCGATGCGGCCGCCAGCATGAATACGGGCCACTTGATGCGCCTCGAGAAAAATAAAAAGAAGGCGCGCCGCCCGAGCGAATGCCTTTTATGATTCTCCATTATATAATTATAGCAACATGAACGGTCAGCGGCTTCCTCATTCCGTCCGGCTCGCCGTACTCATCCTACGCCTCATCCTCGGCCTGGACTTCTTTTATATCGGCTGGAGCGCCGTATTCAGGCCGGATCTCGCCCGCGAATTGGGCGCGCGCTCCCTCGCGGGGCTTTATGCATGGGCCGCCGGCGCTTTCGCCGGAACGCCCCTCCACCCGCTCCTCGGCTGGGCTTTTCTCGCCGTCGGCGCCTGCCTTATCGCCGGCCTCGCAACGCGCCTTGCCTCGTTCGTCGGAATCGCCCTCGCGCTCATAAGCTACGCGCCGGGCGCATTCCTCCACCCGTTCGCATTCACGGCGTTCGCAAGCGATGCCGTCTTCGCCGCGGCCGCGCTTCTCGTCCTTATCGCCGCCGACGCAGGAAGCTATCTCGGCCTCGACCGTTTTTTCCACGTACATTTTGCAGGTAAACACGCGTAGACGCGGCTGGCGCTCCCGGGAAGATGCCCGCGCGATGCCGGTCGCGCCGCAGAGGGCATCGGTCCGCACGTAAATATCCCCAAATTCCCCTTGACGACGCACCGGCGCCAGCTGATACTTATATGCAAGTTTTAAATAAAAAAATGAACTATCTGAAAAAAGTAGAGGACGCAAAACGCTTGATCCGCGAATCGGCCGCCAAATATCCGAATATCTGTCTCGGCTGTTCTTTCGGCAAGGATTCGATGGTCACCCTGCATCTCGTATTGTCCGTAAAGCCGGATATCCCCGTATTTTCCATCATGGCGGACACCGAATTTCCCGAAACATATGCGTTCGCGAAGGATATGGCGGCGCGATACGGCTTGAACTACACCGAATACATTTTCTCCCAGCAAGAAGGAGAAAAGTGCTGCGGGCGGCCGAAGGTCGAGAAAACGAAAGAGGCTCTCAAGAACTACGGCGCATGGATTTCCGGCGTACGGAAAACGGAGGGGATCACGCGCGCCGACTTCGAGCCGGTCGAAGAAAAAAACGGGCTGGTAAAAGTCAATCCGATCCTTGAATTCACCGAGCTCGATATCTGGCGGTATCTGGCGCTTAACGAGATCCCGATCAATCCGATATATCAGAGAGGCTACAGGAGCCTCGGCTGTAAGCTCTGCTCATTCCCGGAAGAGAGCGAGGACGAAACGGAGCGCGCGGGGCGCTGGAAAGGAACGCCCAACGCATGCGGCGAGTGCGGCATACATACCCAGCCGCTCAGGTAAGCAGGCGCGGACAAGTCAATCAACTCCCATGGGCGCCGTCCGATCTCAGTGACCGGACGATATTAAGTTTTTTATAAAAGAACCGAAAACGCTCAGGATATTCGCCTGCTCGGGGCCGCCCCGGAAGGAAGACGGGGAAGAAGTTGCCGGCGGCGGGAACGATGGCGTGCCGCTCTGGATTGGCGGCATTTGGCCGTTGTAAGGATAAGAACCCTGCGGCGGCTGCTGCTGGCTTCCCGATGGACTCAGCATGCCGTTCGGCGGGAACGGCATAGGGCCGGTTCCCGTAGTAAAGCCGTTTCCTTGAAAGTTGCCGCAGTTTTGGCCTGACGGGCACGGCGGCATTGAACCTTGATTGCAAGGAGCGCCAGGCTCGCACTGCGGCCCTCCGGCAGGAATCTGCCCCTGCGGATACGGCGGCATATTCTGGAACGTTCCGCTCGCAGGCCCATACCCGCGGCTCTGCGGAAATTCTCCGCCCCCCGGCGGCATATTCGGAATAGTGCCTGAAGTAAACCGCTGACCGGGCATAGTACCCGAAGGGGGCGTCGGCCCCCCTTGCGGATGGTTTTCCGAGAAACATTGCCTCATCGCGGCGCCGATGCTTTGCGACGGCATTATCTGACCGTCCTTAATTTGCTGAAGCACGCTGCTCCCGAGGGCGGCACTTAGACAATTTATGACGGCTTTCGGCGCATTCTCGATCGCCTGCTCGTTCATCTTTTGCGCTTGTTCCATCTGCTGTAGGTCAGCGGCCGGAATCAAGCCGTTGTCCTTGGCGAAATTGAAGCAAGCTTGCTGATTATCGGGATTGTTGCAGAAAGCGTTGCACTGTTCCCTCCCGATACAACCGCCGGGACCCTTGCCGCCGGTCTTCTGGGCCATCTCGGCTTCTTGCGGCGTCATCATTCCCGCCGCGACGGCAAAGGCGGTGCATTGATTGACGTGGTCCGCTTCGGCACAGTACGCATTGCAAGCGTCCGGACCATTGCACGGCGGCGGGTATACTCCTTTTTTAATCGCGGCCAGCATCTTATCGGCATTTTGCGAGTCCTGGGGCGTCATCATGCCGGCGGCCTCCGCGAACGTAATGCAGGCCTCCATATGGCTCGGTTCCGAACAATATATCTTGCAGGCGTCTTCCCCGCCGCAGGGCGGCGGCTGGATTCCCCTCGCAATCGCCGCTTGCACCTTTTTTGCTTCCGCAAGCTGGTCCGGCGGCAGAATGCCCGTCTTCTCGGCAAAGGAAACGCATTCGTTAATGTGGCTTATGTCATTGCAGTATGCCTTGCAGGCCTCGGGCGACGTGCAGCCGCCGGGGCCTACGGATCCGGCCGCAATGAATTTTCTCGCCGCAGCCACCTCGTCCGGCGACATCAAATTATTTTCTTCCGCGAAGGTCAGGCATGCGTTAACGTGAGAAGGGTCGTTGCAGTATGTCCTGCACGCATCCTTGCTTCCGCAATTTCCAAGCGCGGCGACAGGATACTGGATGTTCGGCCCGCCCGCGTTGGCGGGCGCGGCAGTTTGAGCGAACACGATGCCACCGGCGAATATTCCCGCCAGCATGACGATCGCGCCCATGTATTTCGTTTTCATATCACTCGTTAGAAAGGATTTGTCTTAAGCGACTCGAAGGGATTCGTTTTACTCATGGGGTTAGAGCTGCTCCCCGCTGAATTTATGACATTCCCCAGCGAAGGTATCGTCCCTTGCGTGGCGCTTTGGAGAATCGCATTCGTAGTGCTCGCGGCGGAAACCGTGGAACTCGTTTCCGGCGCGGAGGCGCTTGTTTTCGTACGAGGAATAGCCGCCGGCCTCGAAACGACGTACCATGCCGCAACCGCGAGAACGACAGCCCCGACGAAAACCCAGGTCGCCATCTTTTTTCCCATTAAATATATTATACAGAATTTAGAAGTTTTTAACCTGCCCCTCGCGAGCCAAGCCATTAATAAGGCCAAAATAATGCCGGAAAATCAGAGTTTTTCTTGGCAAACCATTCCGGTGAGAGGAAGAGGTTCCGACCTGCTAGAATATAGCTATGGTTGATTGCGCATTTTGCAAAATTGTTTGCCGTGAAGCACCCGCAACGATAATATTCGAATCCGCATCCAGCCTCGGCATCGTTCCGCTCGAACCCGTCGCCAAGGGTCACGCTCTCCTTATCCCGAAGGAGCACTTTGAGAATATTTTCGACATCGGCAAATCTGACCTTGAGCAGCTGGCCGTAGACGCAAAGTCGCTCTCAAGAGAGCTGGCCGCAGAAAAACATGCGACCGGCATAAACCTCCTCCATGCGAGCGGCAAGGACGCCCAGCAATCGGTTCCTCATTTCCATTTTCACATTGTCCCCCGCTACCCAGATGACGGCTTGGATCTTTGGATAAAAAATCGCTTGTAGACTCGATGGACATTGAATACGAAGCAAAATTTCTCAATATCGAAAAAGGTGAGGTGCGGCGGCGCTTCGCCAGGGCGGGAGCGATGCTCGTACGGCCGGAGCATCTCCAACGTCGCATCCCTTTTGATTTGCCGGGTGGCGGGCGCTCTAAATATAAATGGCTCCGCGTGCGCGACGAGGGCGATAAGGTCACTATGAGCCTAAAAATGAACGATGGCGATAAGATAGAGGACCAAAAAGAGATCCGGCTCGAGGTGAGCGACTTTGATGATGCTGTGAAACTGCTTGAGGCAATCGGCTGCGAGCGGAAATCCTACCAGGAAACAAAGCGGGAGCTTTGGATACTGGACGATGTCGAGATAACCATTGACGAATGGCCGTTCCTCGAGCCGTTCGTTGAAGTGGAAGGGCCCTCCGAACAGGCGGTAAAAAGAGCGGCCGAGAAAATCGGCTTCGATTATGGCAAGGCCGTATTCGGAGCCGTCGGCAAGCTATATAAGATGAGATATGGAATCCACCCTAACGAGGTGAATTCCCTGCCGATGATTGTTTTTGACATGGACAATCCGTTTATTCGCGCATGAGGCAGCGCGTAGCAGTTTTCATAGCGGACAAGGGGACAGTGCTTCTCATCCGCCGCCGCAAGAACTGCAAAGAATATTATGTCGTGCCCGGCGGCGGCATAGAACCCGGAGAAACCGAACAGGATACTGCTGTCCGCGAGGTAAAAGAGGAGACCGGACTGGATATAATCCTTGGCGAGAGGCTCGGTACGCTTGAGCTGGACGGTGAAATGCAGCATTTCTACCGCGCACATTCGTTCAGCGGCAAACCAGAGCTCGGCGGACCGGAAAAGAAACGGCAATCGCCCGACAATACTTACGAATTGGAATGGGTGTCGCTTAAGGAATTAGATCGAATCGAGCTTCGTGAAGAGATAAAGGGGTTACTCCGTGGGAGCGCCCCTCGCGTCGCATAAAGTCATGCGGGATTCCCTTCGTAATGAATTCCAGGAGGCTCAAAAGAGAAATCATGGCGTCAATCTATCACGAGATGACCCATCTCGCACGGGAATGAGCGCTCGGCTATCTTTTGGTTGGGTCATTTTCAGAACGCTATCATGACCGTCCTCTATGACCGGGAATAATGGCGGCGGGCGAGGCGGGGATGGGAGTCCGATACTATCAGGGCGTTTAGGGCGAAATAGTGGGCGAAAATGAAAGAGGCCTCCGGATGTCCATGGAGGCCTCTCTTTCTAAATTCGGAACGAGTAGCTCAAGGCGATACCAAACGACTTCGTTGAGCCTTCATCGTACTCGATAACAAGTCCAAGCTTTTCACTGATTGGAATTGAAATACCGAAAGGAATTTGAAAGGTGCAGTGCGGGATCGAAAACATTCTATCTTTCGGCCCCAATGAGTACAGCCACGATGCGCCCGTGTAGGGCGTGATAGTAAATCGTTTCAGGGTGAACGTTTTACTCACGACAAGCGCCGAATTGATGATAGACGTTGATGCGTCCTTTCGGTCATACAATGGCAGAATCGCGACTTGATAGGTAGACGCGTCGAAATGAAGCTTTCGGGTTGGCAGACCGAACAGCCCACCTGCGACGGCATACGGGAATTGATGTCCGGGGAGTGAGAAAGCACCGCCTCCCCCGAACAGATCTATGTGACCCGCGATTCCGACTTCGACACCGCCCCAGTTGTTGGCGGCGTCGATGCCATCGGCGAAAACACCATTACTCGAGACGAATGCCACGCCATTGCCCTTCCCTGCGGTTTGCCCAGTAACCAACACCTGCGTCCTCGCCCCGGTAGCACAAGCCAGAAATACAACCAACGAAATAAACGACGAAAGACGATGCATTCTCCACCTCCTTGTGATGTCCCGACTTTACGGGTTCCGGGACGTATCTTACCATATACGCCATATATGTCAATTTTTCTTACATATTATATCTATAGAATATAACTTATATACAGTATGAAATAACACTATTTTGCTTTGTTGTCATAATAATTGACATACTGATTCGCCTAGATATATACTGTGGATATGGAACATCAAACCCTACTTGAAGATTTAGGGTTTTCCTCTAAGGCGGCGCAGGTATATATTGGGCTTTTACAGCTAGGGCAAGCTACCGTAGTACAAATAAGCCGCCGGGTTGGTTTAAAGCGGCCAACAATCTATCTCATCTTGGACGATCTGATGCGGCGTGGGTACGTCGCCGCAATCCCGCAAGCAAGAAAGCAAACTTATGTTGCCCTACCACCAGAAAGAATAAAGAAAGCGTTTGAGGAGAAGCGCGAAGCGCTGAATGCGTTCCTTCCCCAATTATCTGCGCTTTATAATACGAATACCGCAAAGCCGGCCGTCCAGCTTTTTGAAGGAGTGACTGCAATCAACCGCCTCTACGAGGAAATAGTAAATTCCGGAGAGAAAGAATTTCTGAGCTTTTTCTCGCCGGAAGTCGTATCGGCCAAGGCCGACGAATCATTTAAATTGTTTTTGAAACTCCTGAGAGAAAAACCGCAGGTAAAAAGCCGTGAATTAATCTATGCGCAGGACAAACGGCACCACTACCTCAGGGCAGCGCAACAGCTTCCAAACCACATATTTCGCTTCACTACTGCAAAAACGCCACTTTCCACCGATAACATTATTTGGATGGATAAAATCGGTATTTTTTCCTACGAGAAAGATTTTGTCGTCGTAATCCAAAGTAAGGATGTTGCAAACACTTTCCGTTCTCTTTTCGAACTTGCGTGGATAGGAACGTCGGGGAAATGACTAACCTAAAAATCTGTCTTTGAGTAGTTATGCTTGATTTCGTTCGTATGGGTCATTTTGGGAGCAAAATTATGGCCGTCCTCTATGATCGGGAATATATGGTGGCGGGCGAGGCGGAGCTGAACGTTATCGCGGCGTCTAATCTTCGCCGCGTAGACGCGATCGACCGACGTCGTGGTTGCTAAACTCCACGACGAGTTGTATGCTACGCCCAGCACCGACAAAGGAGAAATTATGGACCCTGAACAATACCGAGTAGACACGCTCGAAACTCTAAGACGAGCTTCCGAGCAAAGGATCGAGGAGTTGCGAACTCGGCTACGCGGGGAGCTGAGAGAAGAAGCCGAATTACGGATACAGCGGATGCGGGTGCGCCTCGACGCCGAGAAGGAAGAAGTTATATGCAGGTTTAATAAATCGATTGCGAACATAAATCGGATGCGAGAGCGAGGTATCCCCCCGCGGGCGCTGGAAGCTTACGAGAACTCTCAGCGCATACAGCTCGAGCGAGCTGTTCGATTCTACGACCAATTACTGGAGGACTTCATCAATTTCTTTAACTCGTTACTGGCCTAAGCAGGTTGGTTCTTAACGGGAAAAGAGGGGCTCTATCGGGCGACCATCACTGGTCGCCCTTTGTATCTTGTATTTGGGTTGCCGTCGTAGAGGATATTAAAACCGTGTCTAAACAGTTGAATGGCCCCGCGATCTATATTCCCGCACTGCAAGATTGCCCTGCGTCATAATCTATAATTATTTAGATAACTTCTCGGATCAGATGCGAACGGCGGCGTATCAACCATAGCATCCTACCCAAAATATAAAAAATCAAAAAGGGGTTCGACGTATGCTACGTTGTCGAACCCCTGTGGCCGAGATTTTTCTACTACCCACTATGAGAAGTGCCAATCCCTTGGTCGGCAGACCCCGTATGCGGCTGTTTGTATCTCCTTTAGTGTTTCTTGGGAGAGATATGGATCGCGCTCATGCGCCTCCATCACCATAATCGCAGACAGGATGTAGTGCTCCAGAAAGTTTTGCCCCTCCACCGAGCGACCTTCATCCAACGGCCCGTCCGGCTCTACGATGAAGGCGCGGATACGGTTGCCGAGGAGCTCTGTCGCAACCTCAATATATTTCTTGCCGTCGATTTCGATGATCCCGTTTTCGTCCTCCTTTGTTGTAATCAAGAACCGCAAAGGGTCGTCCTTCCGAAGCCTCTCGGTAGCTGCCTTAATGTGCGGAAGGTCTTCCGGGTGGATCTGCTTGATGTAACGCAGGGTCATGAACGCTAGCGCCTCACGAATGCGCAAGATGGCGGTTTCTAAAATTTCGTTCAGATCTTCCGGAACAGACATTGGCCCATCTTTCACAAATTCAAACTGCGGCGTCGTGTTTTCAAACACGACTTTTTTCTTTCGCAAGAACTTGAACATGTCATTCCTCCTCCTCAAGTGTAGAGTTGTCAACTGTCCCATCTCGGTTGCTGTCATAAATATAACCTCGACCTATGTACTGGTCAAGAGGGGTGAGCGAGGCGCGGATCGTGGTCATAAAGCCGCGTCAACTACCTGCCAATACCTAAATAAGGTTTGTTCATGGGTGCGAAGCAACGCACTAAGTTTCGCCGGGGTAAGATCCGGAAATCTCCCAAAATAATAATCCCAGATTTTTTTCTTAGAGGGGTTCCTCATTAGAAATTGAACGTGGTTCCAATGGATGCTTTGCAATAATACGACGGCGATAATATTTCTTCGCCCACGAAGCTCGACAACTTGTTTAATATGTCTGGCCATTTCTGATTCGCGCACCAAGAGGTATGCCCAAAACCACCAATGACGCTTGGCGCGGGCGTAGGAAACGCGGCCATGCCTTTTAAAATATGCCCGTCGAACATCCTCTGGCCTGTCAACATTGAACACGAGAGTGTTACGCCCCTCTTCCCATAGATTTTGGATGGCGTCCCAGACGTAAACGTCCGACAACGCATAGGGAAACCTCCGAGCCTCTCTTAGGAGATTTCTTTTTATGGCAAGCAGGTCTCTGAGTGGTTTTCTATTGGCGGCGAACTTATTAAAGACAGTATCCGGTTTCCCGTTCCTTGCGGGCAGCTCGAAAAAAATGAGGTCGGGCTTATACCGGGCAATCAACTCCGCTTGGCGAAGGTCGACGCGTTTCCCCTCTATGCAATCCGCCTGCTTAAAATGAACCCCCATATTCAGACGATCCGCTAATACTCGACTCACTGGATGAGGTGTGAACGGCGGCGACCTCGATTATCCAATAAAACCGCCAGTAAGCCGGAGGTGGTCTATTCCTTCCCTTCCTCCTCTCCGAATTGATTACCGGCAGCCTTCATCCGCCTCAGCTTATTTTCTTCCTCAGAAAATAGCTTATCGACAGCTTCGCGGAAGGCTTTCCTGGCATATTCCTTTTGACTTTCAAAGTAATCTTTTGCATCTTCTTCGCTGATGGGGTTCTTGCTGAGCCGGCTGATCAGAACCTCTAACTTACCAAAGAATCCTTCCATATATGGTGCGGCTTGAATCATCACGTAGCCGGGCATCTGCATAAGGCCTGCTACCCGGCGCAGTACCTTCTCTTGACTTGGTTCTTCGTCAATGGCCCGCTTCAATTCTTCAAGCTTCGCCAACGCGTTATCGTAATCTGCCGCGGTGGTCTCGCGGCTTTCCGGTGCTCCGTTTTTCCTGCTCTGTCTTATTTTCTGTTCCCTAACCTCCGCCTGAAGAATATTGGCTTCGTCATGAGCCTCTTCCTCTGACATACGCTTGGGTGATTCAAATGAGGACATGCTTCCATTATACCACCGACGAGGCAGAACAACAGCCGCAAGCATACTACTGGTTCGAGTTCGAGCTAAAAACGCTTATGGCATAAGGAGATTCCGCATTCTCTCTAAAGGGTGCCTACAGGGAATCGGACCCTGATAGCCGCTGCCACAGAGCGGAGCTTTACCATTAAGCTATAGGCACCATTATCGTGCCGCCGTGCGACGGCTGACATTTATAATAGCGACGGACATGGAAATAGCAAGCGAAAACAGCAGGCGGGGCCTTCGTGCGGCCACTAAGAGACGGTTTCGCCCTCTGTTATAATGGAAAGGCGTGAGTCATATCGTTTTCAATATAGGCCTCCTCGCGAGCCAGAACCGAATCTTGGCTTATTTTATTATTTACCTCTCCACGATTATCATCGGCAATCTTTCGGCTTTCGCAAGCTCCTGGATCGCGTTCGGAGGCTACCTCGGCGCATGGGGCGTGCCGACTCTTATCCTGGTCGTGATCATGGCGAACCTCACGGGGGACATGCTCTGGTACTCCCTCGGCCGCGGACTCCGCAATACGCGCCCGGGCAACTGGATCCGCAACCGGCTCCCCGGGTGGCATGACCGGATAGAACGCGCGTTTAAAACAAACGGCCGGAAATGGATCGTCCTTTCAAAGTTCGTATATGCAACCGCGTTCCCGGTCATCTTTTCCGCCGGCTGGACGCAGATGCCATTCCGCCGCTTTTTGAAAAGCTCGCTTACGTCGGTCTTTATATGGATGCCGATTCTTTTCGGCATGGCGTTCGGCATATTCTCCGGCCTCTCGCCCCTCGGAACCGTGTCCATATTCCGCGACTTTGAAATATTGCTCCTCGTAGGCATCTGCCTCTTTGCCCTTGCGGATTACCTGATCGCGAGGATTCTCGGCCGCGCCTTCCGCGAAGAAGCGGTTGACCGTTAATGCTCCTCTCCCTATAATAAGCACGCCTATGTCCAATCTCGCAAAAAACATCGTATGGGCGATTCTCACGCTTGTCATAATCGCGCTTCTTTTCTCCTTTTTTGCGGGGCCTGCGCCTGCGGCAAAAACGCTTTCCCTGAACGAGCTTGCCCAGGACATCAACGCCGGCCAGATAAAGCAGATAACGGTGAGCGGCAACAACCTCGCGATTACGATGGCGGACGGCTCGACGGCGACAGCGCACAAGGAATCCGAAACGGGAATAGTCGAAACGCTCAATAACTTCGGCGTCAGCGCGAAAGCCCTGCAGGCGGTGAATATCGCCGTGCGGAGCCAGTCGGGATGGCAGTTTTGGGCCGGCTTGCTCTTGCCCGATCTTCTTACCCTCATTGCGATCGGCTTTATTTTCTGGCTCATGTTCCGACAGGCGCGCACGGGCGTAAACCAGGCATTTAACTTCGGGCGTTCCAATTTGCGCCTCTCCACTTTCCGCGACAAGGTGCTTTTCAAGGACGTGGCGGGGCTTAAGGAAGCGAAAGAGGAACTAATCGAGGTCGTTGATTTCTTAAAAAATCCTAAAAAGTTTCTTGACCTTGGCGCGCGCATCCCCCGCGGAATCCTGCTGATGGGTCCCCCGGGTACGGGGAAAACGCTCGTCGCGCGGGCCGTCGCAGGCGAAGGGGGCGTGCCTTTCTTCTATATTTCCGCGTCTGAATTTGTCGAAATGTTCGTAGGCGTCGGCGCCTCCCGTACGCGCGACGCGTTCCTCACCGCAAAGCGCGCCGCGCCGGCGATGCTCTTCATAGACGAGATAGACGCCGTCGGTCGGCAGCGCGGCGCGGGTCTCGGCGGCGGGAACGATGAACGGGAGCAGACGCTGAACCAAATCCTCGTCGAGATGGACGGGTTTGACCGCGATACCCGCGTCATCGTCCTCGCGGCTACAAACCGGCCCGACATTCTCGACCCGGCGCTTCTCCGCCCCGGCCGCTTCGACCGGCGCATCGTTCTCGACCTCCCCGACCTTGCCGACCGCGAGGCGATCCTGAAGATCCATGCGCAGGGAAAGACCCTGGACAAAGGCATCGATTTCCGCAAGATCGCCGTCCGGACGCCGGGATTCTCGGGCGCCGACCTCGCAAATCTCGTGAACGAAGCCGCCATCTCGGCGGCGCGGCTCAGCAAGTCCTCCATCGGCCAGGAAGAATTCTATGATGCCGCGGAAAAGGTGATTCTCGGCCCCGCAAGGAAGAGCCGCGTGATTTCCGAAAAGGAGAAACGGATCACCGCGTACCACGAAGGCGGCCACGCGCTCGTCGCGGCGGCGCTCAAGGATACCGACCTCGTGCATAAGGTCTCCATCGTAAGCCGCGGCTTTGCCGGCGGGTATACGATGAAGCTCCCCACGGAAGACCAGCACTTGAAAACCCGCGCGCAATTCGTCGCAGATCTCGCGATGATGATGGGCGGTTATGCCTCGGAGAAGCTTACCTTCGGCGATATTTCTACGGGCGCTTCCAATGATTTGAAGGAAGCGTCATCCCTCGCGAGGCGGCTTGTCACGAAATACGGGATGAGCGACCTCGGTCCGATCACGTTCGGTAAAACGGAAGAGCTCGTTTTTCTCGGCCGCGAGATCACGACGGAAAAAGATTATTCGGAGAAGGCGGCGCAGGAGATAGACGGCCAAGTGGAAGGATTCCTGAAGCGCGCCTACGAGACCGCAGAAAAAGTGCTGAAGGCCCACAAGGCGGCGCTCAATAAGATCGCGGAGACGCTCATCCAGAAAGAGACCCTCGAGCAGGAAGAGTTCTATGCCCTGCTGAAGCCGTTCAAGATAAAGCCGGTTGCGGCGTAATTTTCGGAGCGCGTGCGCCGGTAGCCCTAGAACTCTACCGTGGATTTCGCCTTTTTCCCTTCGGCGAATGGATGCTTTATCTCGCGCATTTCCGTCGCGAGATCTGCGACATCGATAAATTCGCGGGGCGCCCCGCGGCCGGTCATGAGCAGCAGCCGGTCCTCCGGATAATCCTTTACGGCCTCGAGCACTTCGGCGGCGACGAGAAGCCCGATCGATACCGCGACGTTTACTTCATCGAGGGCAATAAGGTGCCAGCGCCCTGATTCCTTCTCGCGGACGAATTCCGCAAGCGCGGCGCGGGCGGCCTCGCGGTGCTTCTCTATCGGTAGCTTGTCGCCTAAAATGCCCACGAATCCGAGCCCCCGCTTCCGCACCTCGAATTTCTCAGGCGGAATGCCCATCATCTTCCCGAACGCATCCTCGCCGGCAAGCCACGGCCCCTTGATGAACTGGATCATGAGCGCCGCCTTTCCGCGCCCGAGAACGCGCACCATCTGCCCTAAAGACGCCGTTGTCTTTCCCTTCCCGTTTCCCGTAAAGACGATGATCATCGTGGGCACGCCTGGATTCGAACCAGGAACCGGACGTGTATAAGACGTCTGCTCTGCCGTTGAGCTACGTGCCCTTACTGCTGCCCCCCTTCTCTCGCGTCAAATTTCGCCATCGCCTTCTCGGCCTGCGCGTTAAAATTATTAATCGCGTTCACGTCGGTGTTCACCTGGTCCACGAGGGCCTGCACCTTCGCCGTCGTGCCGTACGCGCCAGTAAAACGCTCGCGGAGGACGCCGAGCAGGCTGCCGAGATCGGCACTGTAGCTCACAAGCTGGTTCAAGAGAGCCACCTGGTCCGAAATCGCTTCAAGCGCGTCTTGCCGCGCGCTGAGATTGGAAACGCCCGACAGCGCCTGGGTCATTGTCGCAATCTGCTCGGAAAGCGCGACCGCCTGGTTGCGGATTTGCGCACTTTGCGTCACGAGCCCCGTCGTAAGCGTGAGCGCATCTTTATAATTCCCCTCGTTGTCCAGCTTGCTTACTTTATCAAGCGTCGCCGTCGACTGGTTGGAAAGGTTCACGATATTTTCCGCAATAAGGGCTCCTTGCGTGCGCGCGCCCGTAAAATCCTGAGGAACGCCGCCTTGGCCGTCGCTCCACCGGACAATCGCGTAACCGATCGCCACGATTGCCAAAAAAATGATGATTGTTCTTGCTTTATGCGAGCGGAACATCGGAATTGGTTATCTCATTTCTATCAAAAACGGTTGAAAAACGCAAGTAAAAATGATACGATGAGCGGCGACGGAATCCGCGCGCGGCGCGGACATGCGCCGGGCGGCGCACTCAGGGCCGCGGGTATCGTATAACGGCATTACCTCAGCTTTCCAAGCTGATGACAGGGGTCCGACTCCCCTTACCCGCTCAA
>JAKAUM010000012.1 GCA_021827685.1 bacterium | reverse complement strand
GCGCAACGCAGGCATCGGCATCCATGCCTCGAGCAGTTTGCCGGTGGGGACGCATACGGCGACGATTACGTGGAACGGGACGTCGGAGCCGGCTATCAATGGTGCCCCGGGTAATGTGTCTGGTCCTTTTACTAACATCACGATCACCGTCATTCCGCCGCCGCCTTCCTGCACTTTCGGCGCGAGTTCGTCGAGCATCCCGTCCGGCGCAAGCTCTGTGCTCTCATGGGGCTGCCAATACGCGAACTCCTGCATCCTGAGTGGAGGACAGTTCGGCAATGGCGTTGCTACCAGCACCTTTGGCAATGCTTCCGTCACACCGCCAAGCACCACCGATTACGGTCTTTTCTGCAGCGGGACAAACGGCACTTACCAGTCCACGACGACCGTTACGGTCATCCAGCCGATCCAAACCCCCGGCGGCCTTCGGGAGATCAATCCATAAAAAGATAAGCCCTGGCGGGATGAATGATATTCATCTGGCCCGCCAGGGCTTTGGTTGTTACTGATAGGGGATGAAGTCGGCTTTCCCTCCCGCGAAGACGGCGATATAACTGCCGTCGTTCGTGACAAGAAAACCGACCCCGGGGAAAAGAGCAGAGGTCGCCGAGAGCGTGGTCACGCTCCCGGTATTCACATCGATTCGTGCGAATCGCGTGATCGGGGTGGCTCCGGAGAAGTCCACATATTCGGCCAAAATTCCGTTATGCACGGGGTCGGCCGTAATGTGAATGGTGCCCGGAGGCAGATCCGCATACTGCATAAGGGTCTGGTTCGTATTGTCGACGAGGGCGAGTTTTTGGCTCACTGTCCCGTCGGCATTTACGACCTGGCCCATTATGCCGAGGATGCCGTTCGCCTCTGCAATTTCCCAGCCGCCGGTCACCGGATACTGGTTCCAGTATGCCGCGTTGGCCGGCGTGAGTTGGGACAGCGTAAGCGTTCCCGCCGCAGTCGCCGATGTTCCCGACGACGACACCGTATACCACCGGAGCGTTGAATCGCCCCGGCCGTAGACCACGACGTCAGAGGAGTCCATGACCTTCACCGGCAGGGGTTGGCTTCCCGAGGGGATCCCGGGCAAGTTGACGTACGGGGTGCTTACGAAGACCTGTTGCGTCGGAAGGTCGAAGCAGGTCACGACGTCACTTTCCGGTTCCGTGGCGCAGCCGAGGCCGTCGGCAGCGCTCACGCCCAGATAGTGGGAGTTGTTAGGAGAAAAAGCTCCGAATGCGTTGTTGCTATCCGGGTTGGTGATAACAATATCAGCGCCGCCCGCTTGGACGAACACCACATCGTGCGTGGTGCCGTCTACGGCGATGCCGGGCACGGAACCGATGAGGCTTCCGTCTGCGGTACCATCCTGTTTGTATTTCAGGATATTCCCTGGGTTTTGGACGCTGTCGCCGGAATAGCTATAGTAGATCTCTCCCGATGATGAATCCTCGACGGCCATATTCTGGCTCCCGTCGAAGGTGAGCCAGAGGGTGTTGGATTTTGCTCCGTCCTGGCCCGTAACCCAGGTGGAAACGGATCCAGGGATGTCGAGCTGTCCAAACCAGTTATAAAGAATTTGCCAGGGGTTGGCAAAGCCATTCTGGAGGGTTCCCTGCACGACGCCGCCGAACGAACTCGTGGAATTCACGGTGTCGCCGACTTCGCAGCCGACGCAGGAGTACCACACGGGGACCATAGCTCCGAAATCCGAGTAAATCTCGGAATTCGGCACTATCGAGCCCGGCGCCAGGCTGAGCGTGATCGTCCGGTCCACGGTCACGTCGACCGTGCTGGACGAGGACTGCTTTCCTGACGACGCTGTTCCGGTCACTGTTATTTGCTCCGGACTTTGCGTCATCGCCGCATCGGCGGGCGCCGTGTAGACGACGCTCGTCCCGCTCGCCGGCGAAAAACTACCGACGTTCGGTGAGGCGCTCCACGTGACAGCCAGGTTGCCGTTCCCGCCCGAAGCGGTTGCGGTAAGCTGGACTTGCCCGGCGGCATTCACGGTCAGCGGGTTTCCGCTGATCGTAATAGTGACGGGAGGAGGAGGCGGCGTTCCGCCGCCACTGTTTGCTCCACCGCCGCATGCCGTGAGGCCTGCGGTGGTGATGAAGATGATCGCGGCAATCGCGACCGAGAGGTAGCGACGGATGGCCATGGCAGGCCTCCTTTCTTCTTTCTGTTTTCTGTATGTGAATTTGTCAAAGAGCAAAACGCATGACGCATTTTGCCTAATGACTAATTTTCACCTTACCACGGTGACTAGGATTTGTCAATCTCTCCGTAATGGTTCAATAGCTTCGCACCACCCCGGTGTGCCAAGCTATGTACATGGCATATTCGAACAACCCAGAACGGCCCCGCGTCTGGGTGGATGCCGTGCAGCCTGTCCGTTCCGGGTGGAGTGCGAGAAAAGTCGCGGGGCACCTTGGATATTCCTCCGTGATTATAGGCTTATTCTCTTTTCGCCAGCGCAACAGCTTTGCGCACTGCCTCGGGGGCTGTCTTCGCCGGTACGATCTTAAAGCGTTTTCTTTCATCGATATATTTTCCCGCCAACTTGGCTGCCCATCCTCCCGTGCCGACAAGAGCTACTACGGGTATCCCAAGTTGATATGCAATTGCCATCTCCGTGAGGGTTCCCGAGCCTCCCGAGACGGCGATAATCGCGTCGCAAGAGTTGACCAGGACGAATTCTCTCCCGCCGCCACGCTCAATTCCCGTTGCAATTATCACATCAGTATCGCCGCCTCCGCCCAAAATTTTCTTTCCCTTTCCGTATGTGATGCCTACGGTAAACCCGCCTGCGCTCTTAGCGCCGCGGGCAGCGGCGGTCGAGAGTGAGTCGTAGTCTTTTTCCGCGCCGTACACGAGAATGCTGTCGGTTCTAGCCACTTCCCTTCCTAAGCTGAATGCAAGCCCTTCGACGCCTTTTGAATATTGAAGGTCGGCTGCGGATCCCATCACGCCGATTTGCAAACGCCGTTTCATAGATGAATGTATTAAGTTTATAAAACATCGCTTAATGTGACAATCCAAAGCGACTTAACGTCGGGCCGCCGGGAATCGAACCCGGACCGCACGCACCCGAAGCGTGCATACTGCCACTATACGACGGCCCGCAACTCATCTCTCACCTGAATATTGAACACGGTTTTAGATAAAAATTCAACTGCCGCGGCGCCGGCCGCGCGGTACTGGCGGTTGCGCCGATACCGCACCGCCGGGCGCTTGACACCTTACGGGGCACGCCTATAATAGACGGCGTACGAATGCTTACGGTAAAAATCTTCAAACGGCACTGCGGCTGAGCCCGCGCATTTTGCGCATCGGACCAGCCGCCGTGTGCGGCTGATTTTTTCTTAATTCCGCCGGCATCGTACCTTTTGCAGATTTTACAGGGCCTTGCCGGCGTTGTCCGGCGGGCACTCCGAATTGTAGAGTCGGGGTATTTATACCGGAAGCCCTGCGTCGCGACTTTGCCGTTATGCATTTCGGCATCAATTTCTTCGCGGCAGGCAGGGTTTTTCGTATGCCGCAGGGTTTTGCGGGCGGGCGAACGGCGCGCGTCCTCAAAACCCTGCGGCATTACGGATTAAGTCAGCATTGGGATGGTTGGCATTAAGGGCGAATGGTGGATGCCTTGACTCTGGAAGGCGATGAAGGACGCGGCGTAGCGGCGATACGCCTCGGGGAGGTGCGTAGCAACCTATGATCCGGGGATTTCCGAATGGGGTAACCCAGTTGAGTAAACCTCAATTGTTCCGCCGTAAGGCGGTTCGCGCACTCGGCGAAGTAAAACATTTCAGTAGCCGAAGGAAAAAAGAACAAATCAGTTTATTCCCCTAGTATCGGCGAGAGAAAAGGGAAGAGCCCAAACTAAGGCTCTGGCCGCAAGGCCGGCCTTAGGGTAATAAGGGAGAGACGCTCCCGCGTACTAGTAACTGGCTACTTTGTAACCGGTTACTAGTGGGCGGGGTGGAGGAGTGACAAAATCACCGGTTAGCCGAACCGCGCTGGAAAGCCGGGCCAAAGCGGGTGATAGCCCCGTAGGCGAAAACCGATGGTCTCCTTAGTTTTTCAACTTGAGTACTTCGGGGTAAAACAGTCCCGGAGGAATTCGCCTGTACTATCAGGCAAGGCTAAATACTTCCAGAGATCGATAGTGAACAAGTACCGTGAGGGAAAGGTGAAAAGCAGGCCGGTGAGGCCGTTGAAATAGAACCTGAAACCATTTGTCTACAAGGAATCGAACCACGAGCGCTGCGCGGCAACGCGTAGCGAGTGGAACGATGTGCCTATTGAAGAATGAGCCAACGACTTATCTTGCGTTGCTTGTCTAAGCGCGTCAGCGCGGAGGCACAGCGAAAGCGAGTCTTAACAGGGCGAATTAGGCAGCGCAAGATAGACCCGAAGCCGGATGAGCTTGCCTTGGCCAGGGTGAACTTTCGGGAAACCGAAAGGGAGGCCCGAACCGGTGGGTTGTGCAAAACCTTCGGATGAGCTGAGGTAAGGAGTGAAAAGCTAATCGAATTCGGTAATAGCTGGTTCTCTCCGAAATAGTTTTAGGACTAGCGGCGTGAAGTAACCGCGGGGGTAGAGCACTGGATGGTCTGTAAAGGCCGAAAGGCCGACAGACCAATCAAACTCCGAATACCGCGGCGGTATCACGCTAGTCAGACTGCGGGGGCTAAGCTCCGTGGTCGCGAGGGGAAGAGCCCAGATCGTAAGCTAAGGTCCCTAAATCCATGCTAAGTGTAAAAGGTAGTGTGCCGCCATAGACAGGCAGGAGGTTGGCTTAGAGGTAGCCATCCTTTAAAGAGTGTGTAACAACTCACTGCTCGACGGCGGGGCGCGCCGAAAATGTACCGGGGCTAAGCATGGTACCGAAGCTACGGGTTCGCCGGCTTCATTGAAGCCGGCGAGCGGTAGGAGAGCATTCCGGCCCGCAGTGAAGGTTGACCCGCGAGGGCGGCTGGAGCGGCCGGAAGAGAAAATGTTGGCATGAGTAACCACAATCCCAATGAGAAATTGGAACCCCGAAAATCCAAGGTTTCCGTGGCACTGGCAATCAACCACGGGTTAGGCGGTCCTAAGGCGATGGCGAAAGCCGCAGCTGATGGCATGCTGGTCAATATTCCAGCCCTCCTTTGCGATTATCCGTCGCGTGCGAAGGAAATAAGCGCGTATGCCTTAATGGTTTGGTATCGCTCATGCGAAGTTAACGCGCGCATGGGCGGAAGGCGGGGAATTTACCCCGCCGACACGCGTGAAGAGCTTTCCGAGAAAAGCGCGCCGGTCACGTTGCAGAGGATCCGTACCGGAAACCGACACTGGTGGATAGGGCGAGAAGCCCAAGGGGAACGAGTGATTTGCCTCTAAGGAACTCGGCAAAAAAGCGGCCGTAAGTTCGCGATAAGGCCTGCCCTTTCTCGGCGCAGCAATGCGTCGGGGCGGGGCCGCAGCGAAAGTATCTCTGGCGACTGTTTACCAAAAACACAGCTCCCTGCTAACTCGCAAGAGGATGTATAGGGGGTGACGCCTGACCGATGCGAGAAGGTCAAGGCTGGGGGTGGCGCGCAGCAATGCGCGCGGCTCACTGGCTCAAGCCCTCGTCAATGTCAGCGATAACTATAATCGTTCTAAGGTAGCGCAATTCCTTTTCGGGTAAGGAAACTTGCCCCTTTGCGCCGTGAGGCGCATTGTAACTGCCGGCTTATAACGAGGAAGTCCCGTCAAAAAGATTTAATGTCCATTTAATCTTTATTTGGCAGGATAACATCGTGGGAAGTCCATCGATCAAAGATCGAAATGACCCCGTAACGACTCCGTCCGTAAAAGGACGCAATGATTTGGCTTCGCCAATTCATTACACGCCGGCTTCTTCGGATAGAAACATAGCGGAATACATAACCGGCTATGTTGACGGTGAAGGATGTTTCGCGGTTACGTTCAACCGCAAGCCGAAAGCTTTGCTCGGATGGGAATTCCGGCCAAGTTTTTCGGTTAGCCAGAACGAAGACCGCCGCCAAGTACTCGATCTCATGAGAAAATATTTCGGATGCGGTTTTATCCGCCGTGATTGGAGTGATAAAACCATGAAATTCGAAATTAGAGATCATAAGGATCTGGTGCAAAAAACAATCCCTCACTTCGAAAAATTTCCTCTTATCTCGGCCAAGCAAAACGATAAAGAGGAGTTGATCGAAGCTCTGAAGATAAAGATATAGTCTGATACTTGTTGTAAAACAAGAAACACAAAGAAGTTCCGAAGCGCACGAAAGGCGTAACGACTGGAGAACTGTCTCAGAGGCAAGCTCGGTGAAAATGCGATTCCCGTGAAGACGCGGGATACCTGCAGCGGGACGAAAAGACCCCGGAAGCTTTACTGCAGCTTGGTATTGTTTCTAGAGCTTTGATGCGTAGCGTAGTGGCGAGGGATTGAAGCGCGGATTTTGGTTCGCGCGGACCCGACAATGAAACAGCCATCTTCAAAGTTTTAGCGACTCACCGGTTGGGGACCCTGAGGGGAAACCCAACCGAGACAGTGCTTGGTAGGCAGTTTAAATGGGGCGTTTTCCTCCAAAAGAGTAACGGAGGAGTTTATTAAGGTCGGCTTAGCCCGGATGGAAATCGGGCAGGACGTGCAAACGCATAAGCCGGCTTGACTGCGAGGCCTACAAGCCGAGCAGGCGCGAAAGCGGAAGTTAGTGACCCGACGGCTTCTTTATAGGAAGGCCGGAGACACCGGATAAAAGCTACTCCGGGGATAACAGGCTGGTGAAGTCCGAGAGTTCCTATCGACGACTTCGCTCGGCACCTCGATGTCGGCTCGCCACAGCGCGGGGGTGGAGAAGCTCCCAAGCGTTTGGCTGTTCGCCAATTAAAGTGGCACGTGAGCTGGGTTCAGACCGTCGTGAGACAGGTCGGTCTCTATCTGCTGCAGGCGTTTAACACTTGAGGGGAGTTGGCCTTAGTACGAGAGGACTGGGCTGAACGTACCTCTGGTCTACCGGCTTTGCCACCAGGTGAATTGCCGGGTAGCTATGTACGGAAGGGATAAGCGCTGAAAGCATCTAAGCGCGAAGCCTACCCCAAGATTAGGTGTGTGTGATTTCGTGGAAGACTACCACGTTGATAGGCTCCAGGTGTAAGGCCCGCAAGGGCTTAAGCCGAGGAGTACTAATAATCCCGCCAACCATCCCAATGCTGACTTATCCGCTTCTGCGCTCACCGCGCAGAAGCGGCCGTTCCAAATCGACCTTTTGACGTCGGTGCTTCATTTGGGCGTGCCCCACCTCTTCCCATTCCGAACAGAGAAGTGAAAGCGCCCCGATCCCATGATACTCGCGCTTGCGGGGAAAGTAGGATGTGCCGACATCAAAGGGCCGACAGGAAGCCGACGGCGCGGCCGGCCGTGCGGATCGCCCCCGGCGGGTGATCCGGCCGACTGCCCAAAAACCGGAAAAAACGGTAGAATACTGCCATGACCGCGCGGAGCGCGAAGCAGGTTATCTACGGGGCGTTCTATTTGATAGTCCTCGCCGCGATTGCGGGCGGGGTTTATTTTATTTTCGTACGGAATTCGGCGCCCTCGGGGCCTGTCGCGGCCTGCGCCGGCGGCGCGAACGGCGCCGGCGGCGCGAGCGGGGCCGGATGCGTTCCCTCGGGCGCCGCGGGGATAATCGTCGGCGAACTTTATGATTTTTCTTCTGGCGCCGGGAGCTATACGTTTCTCGCGCGCGTGGAAAACCACGAAACGGGATTTGCGGCGAAGAGCTTCGATTACGCGCTGGAGCTCGAGGACGCTTCGGGCACGGTGACCGAAGCCTTTTCCGGAACGTCGTTCCTTTATGACGGCGAGGTGAAATACATCGTCGTGCCGAATATTTCGGCCGGCGCATTCGACCATGCGTCATTCGTCGTGGAAAACCCCGACTGGGTCGCGGCGCGCGACTTCGGCCCCGCGCCGCAGTTCGGAAACCCTCTCCCGGTGACGGGCGGGAACAACGGTTCCGGTTCCGGCGAAATCACGGTCGCGGGCACGCTCGAGGACGGCGACCCATCGGCCTTCAGCAATATCACGATCGTTGCCATCCTCTACGGCGGCAACGGCGCCGTGGTCGGCGCGTCGGAAACGGAGCTGAACGCCATCGCTCCCGGCGAAACGGAGCCCTTTTCCGTTTCGTATCCCGCCGCCGCGGCCCCCGGCGTGAATCCGCTCCTTACGCAATTCTACGCATACGCCGCGCGGCCGTAGCGCCCGAGGCGTTCCCTTATGCTTTCCCTTTTTATACCCCTCGGCATACTGCTCGCCTCGAGCCTCATCGTCCTTTCGACGCTCTCGACGCATTTTTTCGTCCTGCAGATAGCATGGATCGCGCTCGGCGCGGGCCTCGTCGCGTTTTTCTTCTATATGGACTGGCGCGCGGTCTTCAATCACCGCTGGGTGGTATGGGGCATTTACCTCGGCGCGCTCGGCCTCATGCTGTTTGCGTTCCTTTTCGGGCCGCGCATCAGGAATACGAGGAGCTGGCTTATCGTCGGCCCCGTGGAGATACAGCCAGCGGAATTCGTGAAGGTGGCGCTCATTTTCCTCTTTGCGCAGTATTTTAGCCGGCGCCACCTCGCAGTCGCGCGATGGCAGACTATCCTGTCTTCATTCGCGTTTTTCGCCATTCCCGCCGCCATTGCGGCGCGCCTGCCCGACCTCGGATCGGCCGTCATCTTCTTTTCCATCTGGTTCGGGTTCCTCCTGCTCTCCGGCCTGCCATGGAAGAGGATCGCCGTCGCCGCCGTGGCGTTCGTGCTCGCGGGGGCCTTCATCTGGACGTTCGTGTTCAAGAGCTACCACCGGGCGCGGATCATCGGCTTCTTCTATCCCCAGCAAAACCAGCTCGGGATCAATTACAGCACCATTCAGTCGAAAGTCGCGATCGGGTCGGCGGGATTCCTCGGCACCGGCTATGGGCAGGGGACGCAGGCCCAGCTCGGCTTCCTCTCCGAGCCGGCGGAGGACTTTATATTATCTTCCCTCATCGAGGAATGGGGAGTGCTTGGCGGGCTCGTTATTCTCGCCGCATTCTTTTGGCTTGTTTACAGCATTCTCCGCATCGGCGCCCTTGCGGATGAGAATTTCGAAAAATACATCTGCCTCGGCACCGCCGTCATGCTTATCGTCCAGTTCGCACTGAATGCCGGATCGTCCACCGGCCTCCTTCCGGTCGTAGGGGTCACCTTTCCGTTTTTAAGCTACGGGGGATCGAGCATGCTGGCGGACTTTTCGCTCATCGCCGTCGTAAACTCCATCAGGCGGCGGTCATGACGAAGCGCCGCTCTTTAGTCGCCGCCGTGCTGGTCATCGGCGTCATGGCGCTTCTCTTCGCCGCCGCCCTGCGCCCCGCGCGCGCCGCCGCGGGCGCCGCGCCGGTCATTTTTTCGATTTCGCGCGGAGAAAGCTTTACGGGCGTCATTGCGGGACTTTCCCGCGCGGGCCTCATCCGTTCTTCCCTTGCGGCCGGAGCCTTTTCGCTTTTCACCGGATCCGCGTTCTCGCTCCAGCCGGGAGAATATCGGCTCTCTCCCTCGCAGTCCGCGCCCGCCCTACTCCGCGAACTTTCCGGCGGGGGCGGCCGCGAGGTTTCGGTCACGATTCCGCCCGACGCGAATGTCTACCAGGACGACGCTCTCCTGAGCGCCGCGCTCGTGATCCCTCGCGGCGCGCTTATCTCGTTCGCGGCGGCGCATGGCGGCGGCGGAATCGAAGGGAAACTCTTTCCCGACACTTACCGCTTTTTCACCGGCTCGCCGGTGGCGGAGGTCGTCCAAAAGATGCTGGCGGATTTCCAGGCGAAGGCGGGGCCGGCGCTTGCGCAGGATCCCGCGAACGCGACGAGCGACCTCATCGTCGCGTCCATAGCGGAAAAAGAAGTGCCGGATCCGGCGGATCAGGCAATCGTTGCCGGCATCCTCTGGAAGAGAAAAAACGCAGGCATGCCGCTCCAGGTGGATGCGACCGTATGCTACGCGATGCAGGTCGCGGATCCCGCGGGCACCCCCGACTGCGGAGCCCTTGACTTGAAAATCAATTCGCCCTACAATACCTACCTATATAAAGGATTCCCGCCTGGTCCGATCGGGAGTCCCGATATCTCCGCCATCGAAGCTGCCGCGCGTCCCAAGCGCTCGCCGTACTGGTATTATCTGAGCGATCCGAAGACCGGGAAAACCATTTACGCCATTACACTTGACGAGCAACACCGAAATACAGTTAAATACCTAGAAAGCCACTAAACGGCACTTCGTCCGCAAAAGCGCCGTTTTTGCGCGTGCGGGGTCCCCGAGCATAATCCCACTATGGCAAAATTCAAATCCGTAAAGAATTTCGCAAAATCAAAGCCGCTTATCGCGCCGTTCAACCTGAACGAGATGCAGCTTGCGTCGCATCGGTGGTTCCTCGACAAGGGCCTGCGCGAGCTTTTCGACGAGATCTCGCCGATCCGCGACCATACGGGAAAGGAGTTCGAACTTTATTTTTCCGGTTACCGTTTTGACGAGCCGAAATACGACGAGGCGACCGCGCGCTACAAGGAGGCGACTTACGAAGCGCCGCTCCGCGCGACTTTAAAGCTCGTCAATAAGCGGACGGGCAGGACGGAGGAGCAGGAGGTCTATTTCGGCGACTTCCCGATCATGACGACGCGCGGCACGTTCATCGTAAACGGCGTGGAGCGCGTGGTCGTTTCCCAGCTCGTACGTTCCGCGGGCGTTTATTTCACGGCGGCGCCGTACCGGGGCCGGCGGCTTTTCGGCGCGAAGATCATCCCGTCGCGCGGCGCGTGGCTCGAGTTCGAAACCGATTCTGACGGGCAGATTGCGGTGAAGATCGACCGCCGCCGCAAGGTTGCGGTGACGGACATCCTCCGCGTGTTCGGCGTCGACATGGACAAGGCCCGCGAAGCGCTCGCGGACGTGGACAAGGGCCATACGAGCTACCTCGACGCGACGCTGAAGAAGGATGCCGCGAACGATCTCGACGGCTCTTACGTGGAAATTTACCGCCGCCTCCGGCCGGGAGATCCCGCAAGCGCGGAAACCGCAAAGAGCCTCATCGACGCGATGTTCCAGCGCCCGGACCGCTACGACCTCTCCGACGTGGGCCGCTATAAGATGAACCAGCGGCTTAAGCTCGACCGGAAAAAATCTTCGAAACTGCTTGACGCCGAGGATATCCTTGCGATCGTAAAGCAGATCATCGCGCTCAATAACGATCCGAATGCGGAAGAGGACGACATCGACCATTTGGGCAACCGCCGGCTGAAGGCGGTGGGAGAGCTCCTTCAGGGGCGCCTGCGTATCGGCCTCGCGCGCCTGCGCCGCATCATCCAGGACCGCATGTCCACGGAAAACAAGGACAGCTTGATGCCTGCCCAGCTCGTGAATTTCCGCCCGATTGCCGCGGTCATTAAGGAGTTTTTCGCCTCGTCCCAGCTTTCGCAGTTCATGGACCAGGTGAATCCGCTCGCGGAGCTCGAGCACAAGCGGCGCATTTCGGCGCTCGGCCCCGGCGGCCTCACGCGCGAACGGGCGTCCTTCGAGGTGCGCGACGTGCACCGGTCGCACTACGGCCGCATCTGCCCGATTCAGACGCCTGAAGGATCCAATATCGGCCTCATCAACTACCTCGCGAGCTTTACCCGGATCAATGACTTCGGGTTCCTTGAGGCGCCGTACGCGAAGGTCGTGAACGGGGTCGTCACGAAGGAAATCGTCTGGATGAACGCCTCGGAAGAGGAGCCGTATAAGATCACGCATGCGGGAACCCCGCGCACCGCGGACGGCAGGATCAAGGGTCCGGCCGTGGAGGCGCGGATTAACGGCGAGGCGGGAACTTGCGCGCCGGAAGAAGTGGATTTCATCGACGTCGCGCCGCACGAGTTCATTTCGGTGGCGACGGGCCTCATCCCGTTCCTTCAGCACGACGACGCGAACCGCGCGCTCATGGGCTCGAACATGCAGAGGCAGGCGGTCGTTTCGGTGAAGGCCGACGCGCCTTACGTTTCGACGGGACTCGAGGAAAAAGTGGCGCTTGACTCCGGCTATGTCATTGCGGCGGAAGAGGACGGCAAGGTGCTCGAGGCCGACGCATCGCACCTCCGCGTGAAATACGGAAAAGCGACCAAGTACTATCCGCTCGAGAAATTCAAGCGGTCCAACCAGTTCACCTGCATTTCCCAGCGTCCGCTCGTCGTTGCCGGGCAGTCGGTCAAAAAGGGAGACATCCTCGTCGACGGGCCGTCCATAGAGGACGGCGTCCTCGCGCTCGGACAGAACCTCACGGTAGCGTTCGTTTCGTGGGAGGGCGCGAATTTCGAGGATGCCATCGTCCTTTCGGAGCGCGTCGTCCAGCAGGACCGGTTCACTTCGATCCATATTGATAATTACGATTGCGACGTGCGCGATACGAAGCTTGGCCCGGAGGTGACGACGTACGACATTCCGAACGCGTCCGAAGACAAGCTGAAGAATCTCGATGAGGAAGGCATCATCCGCATCGGCGCCGAAGTGAAGTCGGGCGACATCCTCGTCGGCCGCATTTCGCCGAAGGGCGAATCGGAGCTTACTTCGGAAGAGCGCCTGCTCCGCGCGATTTTCGGCGAGAAAGCCCGCGACGTGAAGGACACCTCGCTTACGCTCCCGCACGGGAAAGTGGGCCGCGTCGTGAACGTCAAAGTATTCGACCGCGAGCGCGGCGACAAGCTGGAAGCCGGCGTCATCCGCCGCATCCAGGTGGAAGTCGCGGAGCTTCGCAAGGTGCAGGCGGGCGACAAGCTCGCGGGACGGCACGGGAACAAGGGGGTTATTTCCCAGGTGCGGGCCGCGGAAGACATGCCTTACCTCGAAGACGGCACGCCGGTGGACATCGTCCTCAACCCTCTCGGCGTCATCTCGCGCATGAACCTCGGGCAGATTCTCGAGACCCATCTTGGCTGGGCCGCTTCAAAGCTCGGCTACCGCGCGATCACCCCGGGGCTCGACTCGGCGACGGAGGAAAATATCCGGGCGGAGTTGAAGGAGGCGGGCCTGCCGGAGGACGGCAAGACGACGCTCTACGACGGCCGCACCGGCATGCCATTCGAGAGCCGCGTCATGGTGGGCAAAGTATACATGCTGAAGCTGAACCACCTCGTGGAGGACAAGGCGCACATGCGCTCCATCGGCCCGTACTCGCTCATTACCCAGCAGCCGCTCGGCGGAAAGGCGCAATTCGGCGGCCAGCGCTTCGGGGAAATGGAGGTGTGGGCGCTCGAGGGATACGGCGCGCGCCATACGCTCCAGGAGATGCTCACGATCAAGTCCGACGACGTGATGGGCCGCGCTTCGGCCTACGAATCGATCATCCGCGGCGAAACCATCAAGGAGCCGAACGTTCCGGCGTCTTTCAACGTGCTTATGAACGAGCTGAAGTCGCTCGCTTTCAATATTCAGCCGCTCTACGAAACCGAGGCCGGACGGAAGGAGAACTTCTCCGCGCTGAAGATCGGCGTCGCTTCGCCCGACGACATCCTGAAGTGGTCGCACGGCGAGGTGACGAAGCCGGAAACGATCAACTACCGCACCCAGCGGCCGGAAAAAGACGGCCTCTTTTCGGAGCGCATTTTCGGTCCGACCAAGGATTACGAATGTTACTGCGGCAAGTACCGCCGCATCCGTTACAAGGGCGTCATCTGCGACAAGTGCGGCGTGGAGGTCACGCGCGCCGCGGTCCGGCGCGAGCGTATCGGCCACATCTCCCTTGCGGCGCCCGTCTCCCATATCTGGTTCCTGAAGAGCATCCCTTCGCGCCTCGCCTTGGCGCTCGACGCCTCCTCCCAGAAGCTGGAGCGCGTCATCTATTATTCGGCGTACATCATCACGGAAGTGAAGGAGGAAAACCGCAAGGCGGCGCTCGCCGAGCTTGAAAAGGAGTTGAAGAGCAAGCTCAAAACGGTGGGCGACAAGGACAAGACGGTGAAGGGAGAGATAGAGGAAGCCGCCGACACGGCGAAGGAGTATCTCGAAAACCTCCGCGTCGGCAGGATCCTTTCCGAAAACGAATATTTCGCCATGTCCCGCAGATTCGGGAACATTTTCAAGGCATCCTCGGGCGCCGAGGCCGTGAAGCAGATCCTTGAAGAGATGGATCTCCGGAAAGAAGTCCAGGCGGTCGAGAAGCAGCTCGGGGAAGCGAGGGATCCGCTTGCCCAGAGCAAGCTCCTCCGCCGCCTTAAGATGTTCAAGTCGATGATCCAGAATGGCACGCGGCCGGAGTGGATGGTGATGACGGTCCTGCCCGTCCTTCCTCCGGATCTCCGCCCGATGGTGGCGCTGGACGGCGGCCGCTATGCGACTTCCGACCTGAACGACCTCTACCGCCGCGTCATCAACCGCAACAACCGCCTGAAGAAATTGCTGGAAATCAAGGCGCCGGACGTAATCGTCCGGAACGAAAAGCGCATGCTCCAGGAAGCGGTGGATGCGCTGATCGACAACTCCGCCCGTTTCGGCACCCAGCAGCTCTCGGCCCAGCGGCGGCCCCTGCGCTCGCTTGCGGACATGCTGAAAGGGAAGCAGGGCCGCTTCAGGCAGAATCTTCTCGGCAAGCGGGTTGACTACTCCGGCCGTTCGGTCATCGTGGTCGGCCCCCATCTCGCGCTCGACGAGTGCGGACTGCCGAAGCGCATGGCGCTCGAACTTTTCCGCCCGTTCGTCATCAGCGAACTCATAAAGCGCGGCCTCGCGCATCATATCCGCAGCGCCTCGCGCTATATGGAAGAGCATGTGCCGGAGGTCCTCGCCATCCTCGAGGAGGTCATCAAAGACAAGCGCGTGCTTCTGAACCGCGCGCCGACCCTGCACCGCCTTTCGGTCCAGGCGTTCCGGCCCCAGCTCGTTGAAGGGCTTTCCATAAAAATTCCGCCGCTCGTCTGTACCGCGTTCAACGCCGACTTCGACGGCGACCAGATGGCCGTCCATCTTCCGCTTTCCGAACCCGCCCAGAGGGAGGCGGCGGAAATCATGTCCGCCGGCCGCGGCCTCTTGAAGCCCGCGACGGGCGAGCTCATCACGGCTCCGACCCAGGACGTCGTCCTCGGCGTCTACTACCTCACCCGCAATTCGACGAAAGAAACCGCCGCGCGTCCGATGACGGACATCCGCGAGGCGCTCATCGCCTACGAGAACAAAACAATCGAGCTCCATACGCCGCTCCGCCTGAACCGCATGACGACGACGCTCGGCCGCCTCATCTTCAACGAGGCGCTCCGCGGCTACGCGCCGTTCGTGAACGAACCCGTCACGAAGGACAACCTGAAAAAGACGATCGAAAAAATACTTGACGACCACGGCTTAGAAGCCGCCCGCGAGGTGCTCGATACCGTGAAACTCCTCGGGTTCCGCATGGCGACCATTTCGGGCATCACCTGGTCCATGGCGGATCTCGTCATCCCTTCCGCGAAGAGCGAAATCATGGAGCGCGCGGACAAGGAAGTGGAGCGCGTGAGCGAGCATTACCGCGAAGGACTTCTCACGCCCGCGGAACGCAAGGCGCACGTGATCGGCGTTTGGGAGCGGACCAAGAACGACATTGCGAAGCTCGTATCGGGAGTCCTCTCGAAAGAGAACCCGATTTACCAGATCGTGGATTCCAAGGCGCGCGGATCATGGTCCCAGCCCGTCCAGATGATGGGAATGAAGGGCCTCACGCAGAACCCGAAAGGGGAGACGATCGAGCTTCCCATCCGTTCGTCGCTGAAGGAAGGGCTTTCCGTGCTCGAATATTTCATTTCCACCCACGGCGCGCGCAAGGGGACGACTGACACGGCGCTCAAGACCGCGCAGGCGGGATATCTCACGCGCCGGCTCGTTGACGTCGCGCAAGACGTCGTGATCCGCGAGGAGGACTGCCATGCGAAGGAGGGCGTGGAGATTCTCCGCGAGGACGGCGCGGCGTTCCAGCAGAGCTTTTCGTCGCGCCTCTTCTCGCGCACGGCGTTGGACGACGTAAGGGCCGGCCACAAGATCATCGTCCGCGCGAACGAGGCCATTACGAAAGAGGCGGCCGCCGCGATCGAGGAATCCAAGATCGACTCGGTCGCCGTCCGCTCGCCTATCACCTGCAAAACGCTCTACGGCATTTGCGCGAAGTGCTACGGCTACGATCTCGGTGCGAACGGGCCGGTGGCGATGGGCGCGGCGGTGGGCGTCGTTGCCGCGCAGTCCATCGGCGAGCCCGGCACCCAGCTTACGATGCGCACCTTCCACGCCGGCGGCGTGGCGGGGGCGGACATCACGCACGGTCTCCCGCGCGTGGAAGAAATTTTCGAAATGCGCTCGCCGAAAGGCCGCGCGGCAGTTGCTCCTTTTGACGGTATCGTGGAGCGCGTGGAAGAGAAAGGCGCCCAGAAAATGCTCCGCCTCGTCGCCGAAAACAAGAAGGCGAAAGCGGTGGACATAGGCGTCCCGCGCGGGACGATGTTCTTCGTCCAGGCGGGCCAGAAATTCCAGCAGGGCGACCAGCTCTGCGAGGGGAACCTCGACATCCATGAGCTTTACGAGCATAAGGGCGTGCTGGGCGTCGCCCGCTATATCGTGAACGAGGTCCAGAGAACCTACCTTTCGCAGGGCGCCACGATCAACAGCAAGCACATGGAAATCATCGTGCGCCAGATGTTCTCGCGCGTAAAAATCACCGATTCGGGCGACGCGTCGGATTTCGTGATGGGCGAGATCACGGAAAAATCGAAATTCCTCGAAACGAATCGGGAGCTGAAAAAGCGGGGCGGCCGCGCGGCGAAAGCGGAACAGGTGCTTTTGGGCATCACGCGCATCGCGCTTTCCGCGGAATCGTTCCTTTCGGCGGCGTCGTTCCAGGACACGGCGCGCGTGCTCGTCAAGGCCGCAATTGAGGGCAAGGTGGACAAACTCCGCGGCTTGAAGGAAAACGTCATCATCGGGCGGCTGATTCCCGTGGGAAGCGGGAGGAAAATAGCCCGCGAGGACGAGCTTGCGCCGGCCGACGAGGTGGGAATCATCGGGGAAGAATCCGCCGAAGAAGCAGAGGAGGCGGTTGCGAAAAAGAAATAAGCCGCGTATACTGATCCGGCCATGGACGAAGCATCGGAGAACAAAAACACCTATTACGAGCTCGCGCTCCTCCTGAAGAGCGAGGACGACGTAGCGGGAATCGTGACGCTCGTGCGCCAGCACGGCGGCGAAACCGTTTCCGAGCCGCGTACGAGGAGGCTCGCGCTCGCTTATCCCATCAACGGCAATACGGAGGCGGCATTCGTTACGTTTGTTTTTAATGCGCCGAAGGAGAACGCGAAGAAGCTCGAGGGCGACCTCCGCTTACGGGACGGAGTCATCCGCTCCATGATCGTCCGCGTCCCTCTCAAGGGAGGCGTGCCTGCGCCGGCGGCTCCGGCCGTCCTTCCTGAGCGGCCCGGGCGGCCCGGCGGTGCGGGATATGCTCCGGCCATCCCGCGGGAGCCGCGCAAGGCGCCCGCGCGCGAACCGTTGAGCAATGAAGCGCTTGAGAATCTTTTAAAGAAAATTTAAGGGCTCGGGTGGTATAATTCTCGTATGGACTATAACAGGGCGATTATCGTGGGGCGGGTGACGGCGGATCCCGAACTCCGGACGACGCAGGGCGGGCAGGCCGTAACGACGCTCGGGGTGGCTACGAACCGCGCGTGGACGGACAAGAACGGCCAAAAGCAGGAGGAAACGGAATTTCATAATGTGGTCCTTTGGGGGCGCCAGGCGGAAGTCGCGGCGCAGTTTTTGACAAAGGGAGCCACCGTACTCGTGGAGGGGCGGCTTCGGACAAGAAGCTGGACCGATAAGAGCGGCCAACAGCGCCGCACGACGGAGATCATGGCCGAACGGATGCAGCTCGGGCCGCGTCCCATGGGAGGAGGCATGCCGCGGGGAGCCGGTTTCGGAGCCGGCGCAGGCGGCGCCGCCGCGGGCGCGGCGGTGGCCGGAGGAGGAGGCGATGCGCCTTCCGCGGCCGATGAAATCCCGACCATCAACCTTGACGAAGAGCAGGCCGAAATTAAGCCGGAAGATATCCCATTCTAGAATTCTGCGGCGCGGGCCTTTCCGCCCTCCGCTCCTTGCTTTTCGTCGGTCGATTTAGTATCCTTTTCTCGCATGGCAAAGAAAGTAAAAACCATATTGAAGCTGCAGCTCCAGGCGGGCGCCGCGACGCCCGCGCCTCCGGTCGGCACCGTACTTGGCCCGCACGGCATCAATCTTCAGGATTTCTGCAAGCAGTTCAACGATGCGACGCAGGCGATGAAGGGAGACACTGTTCCTGCCGAGATTACGATTTTCGAGGACAGGAGCTTCAAGTTCGTCCTGAAAACGCCTCCCGCCGCGGCGCTTCTTAAGAAAGCCGCGGGAATCGAGAAAGGCGCCGCGAATCCGCTTACGGCCAAGGTGGGCAAGGTATCCAAGGCGGACATCCGCGCGATTGCCGAAAAGAAGCTGCCGGACCTTAATACCGACGATCTCGATGCCGCCGAGCGCATTATCCGCGGCACCGCGCGGAATATGGGAATCGAGGTGTCGGACTCTTAGCGTAAGAGCATAAGCTTTTCCTATTTCACGGCCGCACTGCCGCGGCCGCGCCGCGCGCGGGGGGATCCCCCGCGTTTTCCTTTACTTCGCCGCACGAATCGCGAATAATTGAAGCAATGCCGAAACCCACGATCGGGCTCGAGATTCACGCGGAACTCAAGACAAGAACGAAGATGTTCTGCGACTCGCTGAACGACCCGGAGGAAAAACATCCGAACGTGAACGTATGCCCGGTTTGCCTCGGCCACCCCGGGACTTTGCCCGTACCGAACCGCGAGGCGGTCGCGCACACGATAAAGACGGGTCTTGCGCTCGGCGGCACCGTCGCCGCGCGGGCGAAGTTCGACCGCAAGAATTATTTCTACCCCGACTTGCCGAAGGGCTATCAGATCTCGCAGTACGACGAGCCGCTCGTCGCGGGAGGGTCGCTCGCGATCCCCGGCGGCCCGCCGGACGGCGTGCGCGTCAGGCGCATCCACCTTGAAGAGGACACGGGCACGCTCGCGCACGGCGCAGGCGGCGCAGGGCGGGGAAAATATTCGCTCGTGGATTTCAACCGCGCCGGAGTGCCTTTAATGGAGCTCGTGACGGAGCCGGACATCCGGAGCGCGGATGATGCGGCCGCTTTCGCGCGCGAGTTCCAGCTCATCCTCCGCTATCTCGGCGTTTCGGACGCGAATATGGAAAAAGGAGAAATGAGAATCGAGGCGAACGTGAGCTGGGACATGGGAACGAAAGTGGAGCTCAAGAACATCAATTCGTTCAAGGCGGTGCGCGACGCGGTGGCGTATGAGCTTGCGCGGCAGGAGGGAGCGCTCGCGCGCGGCGAGAAGATCGCGCAGGAAACGCGCGGATGGGACGAGGCCGCGCAAAAGACGGTTGCGCAGCGCTCGAAAGAAGAGGCGCACGATTACCGCTATTTCCCCGAGCCGGACATTCCACCCTTTGAGACGGCGCCGTTCGGCGTCGGAGAAATTAGGGCTTCCCTCCCGGAGCTTCCGGCCGCGAAGCGCGCGCGGTTCGTTTCCGAATTTGGTCTCGCGGCGGGGCAGGCGGATCTTTTGGCCGCCGAGCCCGCGCTCGCGGCGTTCTTCGAGGAGACGGCATCGGAGCTCGATGAATTCAATGCCGATGCTTCAAAGGCGAGGCCCGCGGCCGTCGCCAATTTTCTTTTGGGCGATTTGCGCGCGCTCATGAATGAAGCGGAAACGGGCTTTGATTCATTGAAGATCTCGCCGGCGCGCCTCGCGCGCCTCGTGGCGCTCGGCGCGCGAGGCGCGATCACTTCGCGCCAGGCGAAGGACGTCCTCGCCCGCATGTTTGCAGAGGGCGCGGATCCGGAGGAAATAATAAAACGCGAAGGGCTGGGCGTCGCGGAAGATATGGGCGAGGTGGAAGCCGCGGTGCTCGCCGTAGTAGGGGAGCACAAGGCCGCGGCGGACGATTATCGAAAAGGCAAGACGGCGAGCATGCAATTCCTGATCGGCAAGGCGATGGCCAAATTGAGAGGCCGCGCGCGGCCGGAGATACTAAGGGAGCTTTTGGAAAAAATCTTGACTGGCGGTGCGGGCTAGGGTAGTATCTTTCCCGAGGAGAGGAGGTGCGACATGATCGTCTATTGTCCGTTCGCCGGCCTCCCCGACTAGGGGGTCGGTAAAAAAAACAGGCGGAGGCTTTATTGCCTCCGCCTATTATATTTTTGAAGGAGTTTTTCTTTTTTAATGTGCCGGAGCGCCGCTTCCGGGGTTTTAAACCAGCGGATCGCGGGATTGCGCCGGAACCAGGTCATCTGGCGCTTCGCATAGCGCCGGATGTCGCGTTCCAGCGCGCGGGACATCTCTTCCCGGCCGATGAGGCCGCGGAGGCAGCGGCTCGCCGCGCGGTATTCGAGGCCGAGTTCGTCGAGCCGGCGCCAGGTTACGCCGAGTTCATGGAGGCGTTCCGTTTCGCGGAGCATCCCCGCGCGGAGGCGCCTCGTGAGGCGGTCGCGGATATTTTTCCTGAGGGCTTCCGGCTCCGGCGCAAGTCCTATCGCAGTCACTCGATACGGGCTTTTTTGCGCCGATTTCCCGCCGCCGCGCGGCGGCACGGGTTTTTTCGTCGCGCGGATTATCTCGAGCGCGCGAACGAGGCGCCGCTTGTTGAATCGGTCGATCGCCGCCGCGCGGCGCGGATCGAGCCTGCGGAGCCGCGCGAAAAGCGCCGCGGCGGATTCCTTTTTCAGCTTCGCGCGGATTTTCGGGTCGGGCGGCACTTCCGGCAGGAGCCGGTCGTAGAGGAGCGCGTCGAGATAGAACCCGGTCCCGCCCGCGACTATGGGGAGCTTGCCGCGCTTCAATATTTTTTGGATGGCAGCGCGGCCGAGCTTGCGGTAGCGCGCCGCGCTGAAAACGCGTTTCGGAGAGGCGACGTCGAGAAGATGATGGGGAACGCCGCGCATCTCGCGTCTCGAAACCTTCCCCGCGCCGATGTCCATGCCGCGGTAGACCTGCCGCGAATCGGCGGAAACAACTTCGCCGTTCAGCGCGCGCGCCGCGGCGACGGCAAGCGCCGTTTTTCCGCTCGCGGTAGGGCCGACGATGGCCAGTACGGCCGGCTTCATTCCGCTAAATCGCCTTTATCTCCGCCTCCTTGCGGATTTTTTTAATGAAATCCTCGAGCGCCGCCGCGCCTTCGTCGCCTTTCCTGCTTTGTACGGCTACCGCGCCGTCCTTCTGTTCCTTTTCGCCCACGACGAGGAGGTAGGGGATTTTCATGAGTTTCGCCTCGCGGATGCGCTTGCCGAGCGACTCGTCGGCTTCGGAGAGTTCCGCCCGTATGCCGGCGGCGGCGAGCGCGGCGCAGACCGAAGAGCCGTACTCATTCGATTTGTCGCTTACGGGGAGCACCGCGGCTTGCACGGGCGCGAGCCATGTCGGGAACGCGCCGGCGTAGTGCTCGATGATCACGGCAAGGAACCGCTCGATGGAGCCCATGATGGCGGCATGGATCATGACGATCCGTTCGCGGCCGCCTTTCTCGTTCGTGCAGGCGAGGTCGAACCGCTCAGGCATGTTCATGTCGAGCTGGATGGTCGCGACCTGGTGCTCGCGGCCGAGGGCGTCCTTTGCCATGAAGTCGAGCTTCGGGCCGTAGAACGCCGCCTCGCCGACGCCCTCGAACGCATCAGCTTTCTTTTCCCGCGCGATCTCGCGGAGCATATCCTCGGCCGTTTTCCACCGCGCCGCGTCGCCAAGGTATTTTTCGGGATGCGCGGGGTCGTGGAGCGAGAGCCGCACGCGGAGCGCGAAGCCGAATGCGCCGTAGAACTCGTGGACGATGTCCCAGATTTTTATGAATTCCCCCTTCGCCTGCGTTTCGCGGCAGAACACATGGGCGTCGTCCTGCGTGATGGCGAGCACCCGCGTGAGCCCCGCAAGCTCGCCCGATTGCTCGTCGCGGTACACTTTCGTGGTCGAGGCGTAGCGCTGGGGCAGCTCGCGGTAGCTCCACGGGCGGCGCGCGTAGATCTGCGCATGATGGGGGCAGTTCATCGGCTTCATCGCGAACTCGTGCCCTTCGCGGGTTTTGATGCGGAAGAGGTCGTCCTTATATTTTTCCCAGTGGCCGCTTTTTTCATAGAGGCCGCGCTTCGTGATGTGCGGGATATCCACGCGCACGTAGCCGCGCTTTTCGCGGAGCTCCCAGACGAATTTATCCAGGATATCCCGGAGAAGCGTGCCGCGCGGCGTCCACAGGGGGAGGCCGGGGCCCACGAGATCGGAAAACGTAAAGAGGTCCAGCCGTTCGCCGAGCTTCCGATGGTCGCGCTGTTCCGCTTCTTCGCGCAGGGCGAGGAAGTCATCCAGCGCCTTTTTGCTTTCGAATGCGATGCCGTAAATCCGCTGGAGCATGGGATTCTTTTCGCTTCCGCGCCAATAGGCGCCTGCAATCTTATCGAGCTTGAACCCTTCGGCGGGTATTTCCTCCGTGTTTTCGACATGCCCGCCGCGGCAGAGGTCCATAAAGGCGTCGCCCGTCCGGTAGACGGTGAGCTTGTTGCCGGCCTTCGCGAATTCCTCGACGAGCTCCAGCTTGAACGGCTGATCCTTGAACAGTGCGCGGGCTTCCCCGGGCGTGACGGACTCTCCTTTAAACGGAAGATTTTGCGCCGCGAGCGAGCGCATCGTCTTCTCGAATTTCGCAAGGTCGTCCGGCGCGAGCGACCGCGGAAGGAGAAAGTCGTAATAAAAGCCGTTTTCGATCGTCGGCCCGATGGCGAGCTTTGCGTCGGGGAATTCCTTCAGAACCGCCGCCGCAAGGAGATGGGCAAGCGAGTGCCGTATGCGGTCGAGGGAGGCATTTGCCGAATCGGGCATGATAAGCCCATTTTACGCCGGGCGGACGTCCATTGCAACGGATGCCCGCTCTTTAATGGAGATTTAATCTGGGGTATGATGATTCCATGCTGGACGTCAAATTCGTGAGAGAAAACGCGGACGTTGTGAGGGACGCGGCGCGGCGGAAGGGAATGGATCCGTCGGCCGTGGACAAGTTCCTTGAAGTTGACAAGGCGCGGCGCGGGTTCATGCAGAAATTGGAGGGCATCCGCGCCGAACAGAAGAAGGCGAAAAATAAAGAGGAAGGCGCGGCGCTCAAGAAGCAGTTCAATGAGGTTTGGGAGGAAAGCCGGATGGAAGAGCTCGACAAGAAATTCGAAGAGCTTGCGGCGCGCCTGCCGAACGTCATTTCGCCGGATACGCCGCCCGGGGCAAGCGAAGCCGGCAACACGGAGGTCTTCCGGCGGGGCGAGCCGAAAAAATTCGATTTTGCGCCGAAGGACCATGTGGCGCTCGGCGAGGCGCTCGACATCCTCGATTTCGACCGCGGCGCGAAAGTGGCGGGCTTCCGCGGCTATTACGTGAAAAACGACGGCGTCCTTTTGGAAATGGGCATCATGATGTACGCCATGAGCAAAATGGCGGAGAAGGGATACGCGCCGATGATCCCGCCGACGCTCGTGAAGGAATTCGCGCTTTTCGGTACGGGATATTTCAAGGGAAAGGAATATGACGCCGCGGTCGATGAAATTTACGAGATTGCGGGCCGCGACAAGGAATCGGACGGCGCGGCGAGCAGGGAGAAAAAATTCCTCGTCGGCACGGCGGAGCCGCCGCTCCTCGCGTACCATGCGGGCGAGATGTTGCCGCTCGGGAAACTGCCCCTCAGGATGTCCGGTTTCAGCCAGTGCTACCGGAGCGAGATCGGGAGCTATGGAAAGGACTTGAAGGGGCTGTACCGCGTGCATGAGTTCATGAAAGTGGAACAGGTAGTGCTCGCGGAGGCGGATATTGAAAAATCGAATATGCTCCAGGAAGAGATGCTGGCTGTGTCCGGAGAAATGCACGAAGAGCTCGGCTTGCCTTACCGCCGCCTCGCGATTTGCGCGGGCGATCTCGGCGCCGGGAAATACCGCCAATTCGATACGGAGGTTTGGCTTCCGGGCATGAACCGCTGGGCGGAGACGGGATCGGCGAGCAATTTTTTGGATTGGCAGGCGCGGCGCCTCGGCGTGAAATACGCGGATGCGGACGGCGAGAAGAAGTTCGTCTATATGCTTAACAGCACCGCGCTCCCGACCCCGCGCATCCTGATTGCGATTTTGGAAAACTGCCAGACGAAAGAGGGGAAAATCGAGGTGCCGAAGGTGCTCCAAAAATATGTCGGCAAAGCCGTCATCGGCTAGCGCCGCGCGCGAAGCGCGCGCGAGGGGTCTTCGGACGTGGATTGAAATCGACTCGCGCGCGGCGCGCGAGAACTGCCGCGCATTCCGCCGGTCCGCGGGCCCGGGCGTCAAACTGTGGTCGGTCGTGAAATCGAACGCTTACGGCCACGGACTTTTTGCATTCTCGAAGATCGTAGCCGGGGAAGTGGACGGATTTTGCGTGGACAGCGAAGTCGAAGGGGCCGCGCTCCGCCGCGCGGGAATCAGGGCGCCGATTCTTACCCTCGGCCCTACGCTTTCCGGGCGCTATGCCGACGCGGCGGAGCGCGGGATCGCCGTTACGGTTTCGAGCTTCGAGGCGCTTGCCGCGCTCGGGCGCGCGAAAGCGGCGCCGGCATTCCATATAAAGATAGATACGGGCATGCACCGGCAGGGTTTTTATCCGGAGGATTTGCGCCGCGTCTTGAAGGCGCTTGCCGCGCGTCCCGCGCTCCGTCCGAAACTCAAGGGCATATATACTCATTTTGCCGCCGCGAAGGATCCTGCTCATGCGGCGCAGACCGAAAAACAGCTCCGCGCGTTCGCGGGGGCGGCGGGACTTTTCAAGGAGGCCGGTTTTAAGGATCTTGTCCGGCACGCATCGGCGACGGGCGGAACTTTGCTCGGGAAAAAATATCATCTGGACGCCGTGCGGATCGGAATCGGCCTCTACGGTTACTGGCCTTCGGATCCTCTCAGGCGCCGGTTCGCCCGCGCGCTCGCGCTCCGCCCCGTGCTTTCCTGGCGGGCGTTCGTAAGCGAGACAAAGTCACTCCGCGCGGGGGATCGCGTGGGATATGATCTCGCGGGGCGCGCCGCCGCGCGGACGGATATGGCCATCCTCCCCGTCGGGTACTGGCACGGGCTCCCGCGCGCGCTCTCGGGCGATATGGGCGCGGGCGAAGCGGTCATCGGCGGGAAGCGCGCGCGGATCCTGGGGAGGGTATGCATGGACATTTCCATGGTTGCCGCGCCCCGCGGCGCGGCGGGCATGGCGGGAGCTACGGCGCCGATCCGCGTCGGCAGTATCGCCACTTTGGTCGGGAGCGCGGGCGGCTGCGCAATCTGGGCGGAGGAGCAGGCGCGGAAGGCGGGCACGACCCATTATGAATTTCTTACCCGCCTCAACCCGCTCATGGAGCGCATCGTCGTCTGACGCCCATGCAGTTCGATTCTTATCTTTCCGAAAAACAGCGGCGGCGGCGGAGGGGGCGCCGTTTCCTCTTCGTCGCGTTCGCCGCCGCCGCCGCAGTCCTCGCGCTCCTCGGAATCGCGCTCGCGCTTCTCCGCGCGCCGCTCTTCCGCGTGGACCGCATTGCCGTCGCGGGGAACGCCGCCGTGCCCGCGGATCAGGTGATTGCGATTGCGGAAGCCGCCGCGGGCCGCGGCCATCCGTTCTTCGGCGCGCTCCTCGGCTACCGGAACATGCTGGCCTGGCCGGACTCGCTTTCTTCGTCGGACCTCGCCTTCGATCCGCGCCTGAGATCCGCATCGCTTTCAAAGGATTATTTCACCCATACGCTCACGATCAACGTAACCGAGCGCTCGGCTGCGGGCATTTGGTGCTTCATGCCGCGGAATGCGCCGGGCGGCGCTTCGAGTACGGTAAGCGCCGCTTCGGGCGCCGGCGGCGGCGCGAACGAGCATTGCTATTGGTTCGACGCGAACGGTTTTATGTTCGCGCGCGCGCCGGACACGCAGGGCAATCTCATCCCCGTCGTCCACGACTATTCGCAGTCCGACCCGGGCCTTGCGCACGAAATCCTTCCTGCGGAATTCGTGCCGAACCTCGTTTCCGTCCTTGATACCCTGAACGCGAGCGGCATCGGAGTGGCGGATATAGCGCTCAAGGATCTTAGCCTGGAAGAAGTTGATGTCTCGACGACGAACGGGCCGGATTTATATTTCAGTTTGCGTTTTTCGGCGGCAGAGGATCTCGCCGTGCTGGAACAGTTAATGTCGCAGCCGAATTTCGGGCGCCTCCAGTATATTGATTTCCGCGTGGAGCGCCGCGCGTATTACCGTTAGCGGCCTGCTGCCGGCGTACTGCTCGCGTTCGGTGCAAGGTGATAGAGGAAAATCGAAGTTCCGGCCCGGGCATCCGGCGGCGGAAGATCTCCCATGCGCGGGTTGCCGAGAAGCGTGCCGAGCAGGGAGGTCGTCGTGGCGGGCGGGCGGATCGCGGTAAGCCAGGAATATGTAGCGGAAGCATTGAAGGGCGTCTCTCCGGGCGCGGGCGGCGACACTGCCTGCTCCAGCGTGTTTACCGAGACCGCGAGCCAGCGGATGCCGTGATTCGCGGGATTTCCCTTTGCGGAAGACCAGTTTATCTCGCGCGCGCCGAGGTAATAGGAGGGATCGCCGCCGCCGAAATAATCGACGGCAATCGGCCCCGCCGTTGGATGGGCGTCCGCCCACGTCCGGAGCCGGAGGAGATCCTGCCCCCAGTCGTAATTGGAATCGGTGACGAAATGGTACCCGTTCCATGTCCCGCCGGCGAATTCATTGAAATACGAGAGGAAGTACGGCGCGGCGAACGCGGTTTCGAGGAAAAGCCAGATGACGAGCATGACGAGCACGGCATATTTGGCGGCGGAAACGATGAAAGAGCGGGCGGCGGCGCCGGCCATCGCCATTATGGCCGCGAGCGAATCGCCGCCGCCCGCCGGCGGCAGGCTTGCGCGCGAGACCCATTTCTTCCAGACCCCTGCCGCAAGGATATAGATGAGCGGGATCGTGGGAAGGAGGTGCCGGATGCCGATGTTCAGGGTGCTATGTATGCTGTAGCCCCAATAAAAAATAACGAACGAAGCCATCGAAAATTCGGCGAAATGTTCGTCGAGATAGTCCCTGATGCGCCGTCCGCGCCGCCGCCCGCCCGGCGGCTCCGGCCGGAGGATCCAATACAGGCCGAGTGCGAGCGCGACGAAAATAATAATGAGCGTGGGAATCGGCTCCTTAATAAGGAAGAGGAGCGGGAAATAGATCCATCCGCCGTCCTGAGCGACATGGCCGAGGAAATAGATCGTATTGCCGCCGGAGATGCGCTGGAACACCATGAGGATTCCGAGGAGGTATTCCGCAAGGGGCCGCAGGACGGGATTCCCGGCCATCCAGACGTCCGCATCCGCGATACAGCGCATGAAATGGCATGCGGTGCCGGCGGCGGGCGGGCCGCCGGCGAAGGATCCGAGGATTGCCGTCGTATCCGAAACCTGCCGCGCCACGGGGTAATGCAGGGTAAAGAGGAGATACGCGGGATAGACGACGAAAGCATACCCAATCACGATTATGAAGAAAATGCGCGGGATCCAGCGCCATGGCGCCCGCCGCCGCGCGGCGAGGTCGCGGATCCAAAAGACGATGGCGAGGAATACGAAAATGATGGCGATAAAGGGTGCGGAGAATTTTGTGATCTGCGCCACTCCGAATGCGAGCCCGGCGGCCCAGAGGCGCCGGTGCGACGGCGAGCCGGCGAATTTCAGGAAATAATAGAAGGCGAATACCACGCCGAACGCGGCGCCGACGTCCGTCGTGACGTAATGTCCGTTCCCGAGGAAGTTCGGCGAAAAGCCGACGAGGACGGCGGGGAGAAGCGCCCATAAATCGCCCATGACGAGGCTCGCGAGCGCATAAGTGAAGATAATAAGGAGAAGCGTGATGATCATCGGGAAAATGCGCGCGGTATCGATGATCGCGCTGGCGTGGTTGCCCGACTGATAAAGGAATTGCGTGCCCATGTCCCACTCGCCGTTCACTTCCGTAAGCCATGCCGCGCTTTGCGTCGGGAACACGGGGTTGAGGAATAGGACCGGCAGCATCGCGAGGGCTTTTACGAGCGGCGGATGCTCGGGATTCAGGCGGTAGTCGAGATTATGCACGTAGCCGTAGCCCGCGGGGATGTGGGCGAGCTCGTCCATGATGGCCGAATCGCCGCGGGCGGCGAACCACATGAACGAGAATGCGGCGAGGCAGATAAGGACGAGCGCCCAGCGCGCAAAAATCGAGGTTGCTTTCCTGAACATGCCCTTATTATAGCAAGGCGCGCGCCGCGGCGCAGGTTCTTTGCGCCGTTTTCCGCGCGGTTTTCCTGTATAATATGGCTATGCGGCGGTTCTGGTTTCATAAAGAAGACGAAGTGAAGCCGGCCGGCTTCGCGAAACTGATCGGGGCGGAACCGGAGGATAAGACGTTCGAGCGCGCCCCGGCCGGCCGGCGCGCGGCGGACGCGCGCGTCCGCCGCGCGCTCCCCCGGAGCGTCGTATGGGGAGCCGCCGGGCTTGCGGCGCTTTTCGTTGCGGGATTCGCCGCCGCGTCCTTTTACACCGCAAAACGCGAAGCGGACGCGGCCATCAATAAAGATACGGGAGCGCTGCGGGCGGGGATTGCGGATCTGGAAAACCTCGACGCCTCGGGCGCGGCAAAAGAATTTTCCTCCCTGCAGGACGTTTCTCCTTCCGACGCGGGCGCGCTTTTCGGCGCCTTCGGCTCCATTTTCGGCAACGCGCGCGAGGAAGCGGTTTCGTTCGGCAATCTTGCAGCCCAGCTGGCGCTCTTTTCGGGGGAAGTCGGCGACGCCGCCTCGAGCTCTCAGGGGTTTTTCCTCGGCGGCAACGGCGCGCCGTTCGTCGCGTCGCTTGTCCGGTTGCGCGCCACGATTGACGCGATCCAGTCCGCGGATACGGAACTTGCGGCCGCGCTTCCGCCGGACGCCGCCGCGCGCATCGTCGGCACTAATGCTTATCTTGCCATGAAATCCGAGCTTGCAGGCGCCGGATCCTTCCTCGGTGACCTCATCCCGTGGCTCTCGTCGCCCCGCCCCCGCCACCTCCTTATCATGTTCCAGAATCCGTCGGAACTGCGCCCCGCGGGCGGTTTCCTCGGGAGCTATGCCGACCTCGTGATTGCGAGCGGGAGCGTGGAGCGTGCGGACATCCACGATATTGCGGGCGTGGATGCGTCGTTTGCGCCGAAAATCGTGCCGCCGGAACCCCTGCAGATCGCCGTCTCCCGGTTCCGCCCGGCCGACGCGAACTGGTTTTTTGATTTTCCGACCTCTGCGTCCGAAACAATAAAATTTTTCGACGAATCGGGCCTTTATGCGAATTCCTCCACTTCGTTCGACGGCGCGATCGCCGTCTCGCCCAAAGTAGTGAGCGACATCCTCTCGGTGACGGGGCCGGTCGCCGCGGGGCATCCCACGACGACGTTCACCGCGGAGAACTTTCTTGCAAAGACGCAGGAGTACGTGCAGGAGGGCCAGGCCTCCTCCGCGACCTATCCGAAACAGGTGCTCCGCGACCTTGCGCAGGCGATCTTCACGAAACTCAGCGCGCTTGACGATGCGGGGAAGCAGGAGCTCTTCGCGATGCTCCTCGACTGGGTGGCTAAAAAGGATGTCATGGCGTATTTCACCGACCCGGGCCTGGAGAGCTTTGCGGAGCTCTACGGCGCGGGCGGCGACGTCTATGCCCTGCCCCATAGGTTCAACGGCGACTATCTCGCGGTCGTGGATGCGAACGCGGGCGGCGGGAAATCCGATACTTACGTCTCAAGCACCGTTTCTTACACTGCCGAGATCGGCGCCGGAGGAACGCTGACCGCCGAGGTCGCGGTCTCGCGCGCGGATCACGCGGGACAGGGAACCTATTGGTGGAATCGCGTGCCCAACCGCGATTATCTCCAAGTGTTCGTGGCGCCAGGCGCCGTACTCCAGAACGCCGAGGGAGGGGAAGCCGTGCGGATCACGCCGCCGCTCAATTACGCCCGCGCGGGCTACTCGACGGACCCGCTCGTCGCCGCGATCGAATCGAGTACCCAGACGCTCTTTGCGTACCCCGGGGTCGCGTGGCATGCGGAGGACGGCAAACAGGTATTCTCGACGTGGTCGTTCCTCCGGCCCGGCGGCTCGTCGAAGTTTTTGCTGTATTACACGCGGAAGCTGTTTACGCTGCCCGCGGCGGGCGTCCAATACCAGTTCGTTTTCGAAAAGCAGGCGGGAACGGCGCGCTCGTATTCCTACGAAATCGACGCGCCGCTCGGCTATGTATTCGCCGAAAACGGCCTTGCCTCGTATACTTACCGCTCGGATGATCCGCCCGGACGGCTCATCGTCAGTCTTACGCTAAGGAAAATATAATATCCGGGCGCGGGCCCGACCCAACCCAACATGGAGCAAATTCGCAATTTCGTCATCATCGCGCATATCGATTCCGGAAAGTCCACGCTCGCGGACCGGCTTTTGGAGATCACGGGGACGGTGCCCGCGCGTTCCATGAAGCCGCAGTATCTCGACCGTCTTCCGCTGGAGCGCGAGCGGGGAATTACGATAAAGATGGCGCCCGTCAGGATGGAATATGCGCCGGAAGTTTCATCTGGCGCGGACGGCGGGGTTCCGGCGGGCGGCGCGGACTCGGCGGGCGGCGCGGACGGCGCCGGGAAATATGTCTTGAATCTTATCGACACGCCGGGACACTCCGATTTTTCCTACGAGGTTTCCCGCGCGCTCGCGGCGGTGGAGGGAGCCATCCTTCTCATCGACGGTACGAAGGGGATCCAGGCGCAGACGCTTTCCAATCTCCGCGCCGCGCGGAAGGCGGGCCTCGCGATCGTTCCCGCGGTGAACAAGATCGATCTTGCCCTGCCGCAGATCGACAAGGTGGCGGAGGCGGCCGCGGAGCTCCTCGGCGTCGCCCGCGGCGACGTATTCCGCGTTTCCGCGAAGACCGGCGCAGGCGTGAAGGAACTGCTCAGCGCGGTGATCGGGAAGGTGCCGCCCCCCCCGCCCGCCGCCCGGGCGGCGGGCGGGGGGGGCGCCCGGGCCCTCGTTTTCGATTCGCTTTACGACGATCACAAGGGGATCATCGCGTTCGTCCGCGTATTCGGGGGAAAGTTCCGCGCGGAGGACATGAAATTCCTTGCGACGGGCGCCGCGTTCAAGCCGAAAGAAGTCGGTTATTTCCTTCCCGACCTCAAGGCCGCGCCGGAACTCCGCGACGGAGAAATCGGCTATGTGGCGACGGGGCTCAAGGATCCGTCGCTCGTAAAGATCGGCGATACGCTCGTGCTCGATGATCGGTCGCCGGCCAGCGGCCTCCCGGGCTACCGCGAACCGGGCGCCGTGGTGTTCGTCTCTTTCTATCCCGACGGCGACACGAAATTCGACGACCTGAAGCGCGCGTTCGAAAAACTTCGCCTGAACGACGCGGCGCTTGCTTTCGAGCCGGACGCGAACGAGGCGCTGGGCCGGGGCCTCAAGGCCGGTTTTCTTGGGCAGCTCCATTTCGAGATTACGGCGAGCCGGCTCGAGCGCGAGTACGGCATATCGTTTCTCACGAGCTTTCCGTCCATCGCTTACCGCGTGAGGGACCGCGGGGAAACGAGCGTCGTAAAACAGCCGCAGAATTTTCCGATGAAGCCGGAAAAAACATGGGAGCCGATCGTGGCGCTTGAAATCCTCGCGCCTCAAAAGTACCTGAGCGCCGTCGTGAATTTAAGGACGGTGTTCGACCTGGAAGTGAAAGAGATAAAGAATTTCGGCGAGAACCTGCTTATCGAAGCCGACATGCCGCTCCGCGAGCTGATCCGAGATTTCGACGACCGGCTGAAGTCCGCGACGCAGGGATACGCCTCGTTCACGTACGAGATCGCGGGCGAGCGCGAAGCGGACGTGGAAAAGCTGGAAATTCTGATCGTCGGGGAAACGGTGCCCGCGCTCACGCGCATCGTGCCGCGGAAGGACCTTGAGCGCGAGGGGCGCCAGACCGTCGAGCGACTAAAGGAGCTTTTACCGAAGGAGCAGTTCGTACAGGCGATTCAGGCGCAGGCGATGGGCCGCATCATCGCGCGCGAAACGATCCCGGCGATGAAGAAGCTCCTCGGCAATTTCGGGAAGACCGGCGGCGACAGGACCCGGAAGATGAAACTTTGGAAGAAGCAGAAGCGCGGGAAAGAAAAGCTCCAGGGCATGGCCCGCGTGGAGCTCACGCCGGAAGTATTCAGGGAGATATTGAAGAAGTAGCGGGTCCGGCGGGCGCCCCCGCGGCGAGATCGACGAGCGCGTCCGCGACTTCGTTTTCTTCGCGGCCTTCTTTCACGAACGTGTGCATGACGATATTGGGAAGCGTATTGAGTTCAAGCACCGCGGCATCCTGCGCGCCGAGCGGAATGCGGTGGTCTCGCATGAGGATATCGATGCCGACGAGCGGCAGGGCGAAGCGTTCCGCGATACTGCGGCACATGGCGAGGATGGACTGATGAACTTCCCCTGGCGGGACCGGTACGATTTCCGAATGGAGCGCCATCACCGCTTTTCGGTGGAGGGAGACCCTTTTGCCCCGCGGAATTATGCCGTCCGCCGCGGCGCCCTGTTCCTTGAGAAACTCACGGTCAAGCCGGCGCAGGTCGAAGCCCGCATTCCGGGCGAGAGCCAGGAGCGTGTTTTCGCCGTCGCCCGTGACCGCCTGCGGCAGGCGCTTCACGACAAACACTCTTTTCCCGCCGCCGCGCCCTCCGCCGTTTTCTTTCGTTGCGGTTGCGGGAGGATCCACGACGGTTGCGCGGTAGAGCGTGGCGCCGGGCACGAACTTTTCGATGAGGAACGCGGGCGCGTAAGAGGAAACGCTGCGGACGGCGCCCGCAAGGCGGCCGCCGTCTTTTACGACGAACATGTGCTGGCTCAGGGATCCGCGGCGCGGCTTTACGACCACAGGGAAGCCGAGCGACGCCGCGTAGCGCGCCGCGCGCCGCCTTTCGAACCACCAGAACGCGCGCCCCGGCGCTACGGGATATCCCGATTTCAAAAGCTCCCGCTTTACGCGCCATTTGTCGTCCGCGAGGAACGTATTGGCGCCGGCGCCCGGCAGGCGGTCTATCACGCGCATCCGCCCGCCTGCGCACATCCGGAAGAACGTGAGATAGCCGGAAGGGCCGCGCAGGGCTTCGAACGCGAGGCCCCGCGCCTGCCCGCGTTTGATGAAAATCGCCGCAATCGGATTGATCTTCCCGAGGGGGAAATCGCGTTCCGGGCGGACGATGCCGAAGAAAACGAGGGCGTTCGTAATCGCCGTATCGGTGAAACGCGCGGCGACCGGCGCGGGCGTGATGCGCCCGAAGAAAGGATGAATCAAGAGCGCGAGGACGTCATCCAGCCAGTTTTCGAAATGGCGGGGTTTGTAGGGCGCGCAGTGCTCGCAAGCGGAGGATGAAGCCATGATCGGTGCATTTTTATTCTCTCAATTCCGCCGCCGGCTGTAAACCGCCTGCGATTCTGCTACACTGGAAGCATGAAGATCGCGGCAATCATCGTCCTCGCGGTCGTGCTCGCCCTCGTCGCCGGCCGCGTATGGACGTTTTTCGCGGAAGAGAGGGGGCTTTCGGCGGAGCTCGCCGCGGCGGAAACACGCCTCTCTCAGGCGAAAACCGACGAGGTGAATCTGCAGGAAGAAGTGCAATATCTCGCGAACCCGCTCAATCTGGAAAAGGAGCTGCGCGCGCGTTTCAACTATAAGAAGCCGGGCGAGACCATGATCGTCATCGTCCCCCCGGCGGCTTCTTCCACGACGCCGACGGGCGCGACGTCGACGGGCGGATAGCGAGGGGACGCGCGCCGCGGCGCGCGTTAGACAAGCCCCCGCCGTTTCGGATAATATTCTGGAGCGCGGTTGCGGCGCGGGATTAGTACAGTGGCAGTACGCCTGCTTCCCAAGCAGGAGACGCGAGTTCGATTCTCGTATCCCGCTCAAAGATTCCGCCGCGGTTTGCCGGGGTATCTCTTTTGCCGTACACTCATGGCATACGCGATGCCTTCCTCGACCACGGAGCTCATTAAAAGCAAGCTAGACATCGTCGAGTTCTTGCGCGGATATTTGACGCTCACGCCCGCGGGGAGGAATTTTAAAGCGCTTTGCCCCTTCCATCGGGAAAAGACGCCGTCCTTCATGATTTCTCCCGACCGCCAGTCGTGGCATTGTTTCGGTTGCAACACGGGAGGCGATATTTTCGGATTCGCGATGCGCTACGAGAATCTCGAATTCGGCGAGGCGCTCCGCATGCTTGCGGAAAAGGCGGGCGTGGAATTGCGGCGCGAGAATCAGGCCGAGTACCGTTATGCGGGCGTCCTCTATGACCTGAACGAAGCGGCGAAGAAATATTTCAGGAAGGCGCTCGCGGCGGCGCCGGTCGCGCGGGAATATCTTGCGGCGCGCGGGCTCGCGCAGGAAACGGCGGAAACGTTCGAGCTCGGCTGGGCGCCCGACGAGCCGGAAGCGCTCTCGATGCATCTTTTGAACGGCGGCGCGTCGCCGCAGGATCTCGTCCAGGCGGGGCTTTCCATAAAAACCGAACGCGGGCTCATGCTGGATCGTTTCCGCGGCCGCATCATGTTCCCGATCCATAATCATATCGGCAAGGTGGTCGGATTCACCGGCCGCATTCTGCCGCAGGTGGAACAGCGCCTCGCGGCCAGGCGCGCCGGCGCGCCTGGCCGCGAGGCGCCCTCCGGCGCGGAGGTCGCGAAATATGCGAACAGCCCCGAAACGCCCATTTTCCGGAAATCACAGCTCCTGTACGGGTTCTGGAAAAGCAAAGACGCCATCCGGGAGGCAAAAACCGCGTTTCTCGTGGAAGGGCAGATGGATTTCCTGATGTCATGGCAGTCGGGGATGAAAAACGCGGTGGCAAGCTCCGGTACGGCGCTCACGGCGGATCATCTGCGCGCCCTTCGCCGCGTTGCCGACACGCTCGTTATCTCGTTCGACGGCGACGCGGCGGGAATGGACGCGGCGGAACGGGCGATCGACCTCAGCGAGGCGGAGGATTTCGAGGTGAAAGTCGCTGTGATTGAAGGATATAAGGACGCGGCGGACGCGGCGCAGGCGGATCCGGCGAATGTCCGGCGCGCTTACGACGCCGCCATGCCGGCGCCGGCGTTCTATTTTGGAAAATATCTCCCGAAAGAAGCGGATATCCGCGCGGGCGGGAGCGCGGCGTTCAGGACGCGCGAAGGCCTCCGCGCGCTCCGCGCCGTCCTCGGAAAACTTTCGCATATCGCGAGCCCCGTGCTCCGCGAGTCGTGGTTCGCCGAACTTTCGGCGAGAACCGGCATCCCCGGGCGGACCCTCGCGGAAGAAGCGGCGAAGGCCGCCTCCGCGCCCGCCGCGGGGAACGCTCCGCGCGACGACGCCGCGGAGGCGAAGCGCGCCGCGCCGCGCGCGGGACTCATCGCGGAGGAGCTTTTTGCCGCCGCGCTCGCCGCGGATGATCTTCCGCTTCTCGACGACTGCGCGGAATATTTCGACGCCGCGGACAAGGAAATATTCCGCATGCTGAAAAGCGGCGCGCGGAGGAGCGAAGATCCGAGTTTGGATGAGAGGATCGGCATTATAACCCTCCGTGCGGCGGACCGCCTGGCGCCGGAAGAAATATCGGCGCTGAAGCGGGAGCTTGCGAAGGAATACTATAGAGAGCGCCGCGCCGCGCTTGCGAGAACCGTGAGGGATGCCGAGGCGCAGGGAAACGAAGCGGAGCTCGCGGCGGCGCTCAAGGCGCTCGGCGAGCTCCCGTCCGCATTGCCGAATGATGAAAAATAGATTATAATTAGGTATTATTTGATGCCCCTCCTATGAGAAAAAAAGATCAAAAGCACAGGAAACCCGGGAAATCCGGCGCCCTCCGGCGGCGCGCGGGCGCCAAAAAAGGCGCAAAAAGCCCGGCCGGAAAAGCGCGCCCGGCGAAAACCAAGCGCAAAAAACCCCTTTCCAAACTTGATCAGGGGCTTGCGAAGCATGCCGCCGAGATAAACGAACTTGTTGAACGCGGCCGCCCGCGCGGATTCGTGACGGACAACGAAATCCTCTATTATTTCCCCAACGTGGAGGACAACGTGGCGCTCCTCGACGAGGTGTATCATCGCCTCGAGCAGGCGGGCATCAAGGTGATTGAAACGAGCGCGCTTATCGATATTTCGAAGGGCGAAGCCGGCGCGGAGATCGACGACTCGCTCGCGTTCGAGGGCGAGGTGCCGGACGCGGTGCAGATGTATCTCAAGGAAATCGGGAAAACGCCGCTTCTCACGAAGGACGAAGAACGCGAGCTTGCGAAGCGCGCGGAGAAGGGCGACGAGGAAGCGCGCCAGAAGCTCATGAAGGCGAACCTCCGCCTCGTGGTCTCGATTGCGAAGCGCTACGTGAACCGCACGCCGCACCTTTCCATCCTCGATCTCATCCAGGAAGGGAATATCGGCCTCTCGCGCGCCGTGGAAAAATTCGATTACCGCCGCGGCTTTAAGTTTTCCACGTATGCGACCTGGTGGATCCGCCAGGCGATTACGCGCGCGCTCGCCGACCAGTCGCGCACGGTCCGCATTCCCGTGCATATGGTGGAAACCATTTCCAAATATACGCAGGTGCGCCGCCAGCTGATCCAGGAGCTCGGCCGCGACCCGCTCGCCGAGGAGGTGGCGGCGGAAATGGGCGTGGACGTGGACAAGGTGCGCCATATCCAGAAGATTTCCCAGGAAGTGCTGTCCATCGAAACGCCGATCGGCGACGAAGAGGACTCCACGCTGTCCGATTTCATCCCGGACGAGAAGAACGCCACGCCGTCCCAGCTCACCGCGCGGGCGATGCTCCGCGATCTTATTAAGGAAATAATGATCGACCTCACCGAGCGCGAGCAGGATATCCTCAAAATGCGGTTCGGGCTGGACGACGGCGTGAGCCACACGCTGGAAGAGGTCGGCAAGTCCTTCGGGGTGACGCGCGAGCGCATCCGGCAGATCGAGGCGAAGGCGCTCGAGAAGGTGCGCGAGCACAGCAAGGCGCCGGCGCTCGAGGGATTCGAGAGCCTGGCCTAGCGCGCATGAACCTGGCCGACATCCGGAGCAAATTCCTCCAATTCTACAAAGCGCGGGGGCACGCGATCGTGCCTTCCGCTTCGCTCGTGCCAGAGAACGACCCGACGACGCTTTTCGTCGGATCGGGCATGCAGCCGCTCGTCCCGTATCTCCTCGGGGAAACGCATCCGGAGGGAGCGCGCGTGGCGGACGCCCAGAAGAGCTTCCGCCTCGAAGACGTGGATGACGTGGGGGACAACCGGCATACGACTTTTTTCGAGATGCTGGGGAACTGGTCCTTCGGTGACTACTGGAAGGAAGACCAGCTTGCGTGGATATTCGAATTTCTTACCGCGAAAGGGCGCGGGCCGGAGATCGATCCCCGGCGGCTTTACGTTACGATTTTTTCGGGAGGCGACGGCATCGCGCGGGACGATGAATCCGTCGCGGCATGGCGGAAGATTTTCTCCGCAAGCGGGATTCCCGCGGAATACGCCGAAATGGGCGCCGAGGAAGAAGGGTCGGCGCGGGGCATGCGCGCGGATGAACGCATCTTCGGCTATGGCGCCGCGAAAAACTGGTGGAGTCGTTCCGGGACGCCGTCCCGAATGCCGGCAGGGGAGCCGGGCGGGCCGGATTCGGAGATTTTCTACGATTTTGGAACGCCCCACGACACGAAATTCGGGGCGCACTGCCATCCGAACTGCGACTGCGGGCGTTTTCTCGAAATCGGCAACTCCGTATTCATGGCGTTCCGGAAAGAGGGAAAAGGGTTTTCGGACTTGCCGAGGAGAAACGTGGATTTCGGCGGGGGGCTGGAGCGGATTGCCGCGGCTTCCGAAAACGAGCCGGACATTTTTCGGATAAGCGCGTTCCGCGGCGCGCGCGCGGCGCTCGAGCACGCCTCCGGAAAATCCTACGAAGGGAACGAAAGGGCGTTCCGGGTGGTGATGGACCATGTCCGCGCCGCGGTGTTCCTCGCCGCGGACGGAGTCGCGCCCGCGAACAAGGGGAGGGGGTACGTCCTCCGCCGCCTCATCCGCCGCGCCGTGCGCTTCGGCGACGCCTTGGGCATGGCGCGGGACGGGGAGCTCTCGGCGGTCGCGCGCGCGTTCATCGGGGAGTATAAGGAAGCTCCTCCGCTCGGCTATCTCCTCGAGGAACATGCCGGACGCATCCTTGCTTCGCTTGCGGAAGAGGAAAAGAAATTTCGGAAGACCTTGCGGGAAGGGCTGAAGGAGCTCGAGAAAATGATCGGCTCCGCGGAAGCGGGCGGCCCGCGGGAAGTGGATCCGGCGCGCGCGTTCTTCGTCTATCAAACGTACGGGTTTCCGCTCGAACTCATCCAGGAAGAGCTCGCGAAGCGCGCGCGCTCCGTCGACGTACGGAAATTCGAGGAAGAGGCGAGGAAGCATCAAGAGCTTTCCCGCACGGCGTCCGCCGGCATGTTCAAAGGCGGCCTCGCCGATGCTTCGCAGAAGACGACGCGGCTGCATACCGCCCATCATCTCCTTCTTAAGGCGCTTCAGGCCGTGCTCGGCCCGCAGGTAAAACAGCGCGGCAGCAACATCACGCAGGAGCGCCTCCGCATGGATTTTTCATACGAAGGGAAAATGACGGAAAAAGAACAGCGCGAAGCCGAGCGGATCGTGAACGAAAAAATCGCGGAGGATTTGCCGGTCATAAGGAGCGAAATGCCGCGCGGAGAAGCGGAAGGGCTCGGCGCCGAGCGCGAGTTCGGCCAGAAATATCCGGAGCGCGTTTCGGTGTATTCCATAGGGCCGAAGGGGGCGACCCCCGCCGATCCGCGGTTCGCCGAGGCTTTTTCCATAGAGTTTTGCGGCGGGCCGCATGTCTCGCGCACGGGCGAAATCGGCCGGTTCAGGATTATAAAGGAAGAGGCGGTGGGCGCCGGCATCCGCCGCATCCGCGGAGTGATAGAATAGAAGCGTGAAGGAAAAGTTTCTCGCGCTTGAAATCGGGCCGGACGGGACGGACGGCCTTTTCTTTTCCGTCGACGAAGATCGGAGCATCATCCTGGAGAAGTTCGTGGAGGGCGCGGCGCTCGCCAAGTTTCTTAAATCTCCCGCGCGGCGGTTTGCGCATGCCCTCGGAGGAAGCGCGCCGCTGCCGGGCGCGCGCCGGCGCGTGATCGCGGCGGCGCATCCGTCGCTTGCCACGACGATTCCCATCCCTCTCCGGCTTCCGCGCGAACAGGCGAATGCGGGGACGAAGATCACGCTGGACGAATTCGAAAACCTGATCGCCCGGGCGTTCGCAAAAATTTTTAACAACTGCCGCGCCGAGGCGGCGAAGCGCCTCGGCGCGGGCGAACTCGACACCGTGCTCGTCGGCGCCTCCGCCGCGCGGTTCAAGATGGACGGCGCGCCGCTCCGCAGCCCCGTGGGTTCCGCAGGAAAGGAAATTTCGCTTATCCTCGAGCTTACCTTCGCCGCGCGGCGCGTGTTCGAGGCGCTCGCCCCTCTTTTCGCTTCGCCGGAGATTTTCTATTTCGCCGAGGCTCCCCAGGCGCGCCTCCGCGCGCTTTCGCGGGTGAAGAAACCGCCCGTCGGCCTCGTCTCTCCCGGAGACGGCAAGGGCGCCCCGGACGGCGCGTCCCCGGGAGACGGCGCGGCGCTCTATCTTCTTATGCGGCCCGAAGGGGATTACGACGTGCTGTACCGAGAGAAGCTTAAATGGTCGCCTGCGGATTTTGTCCGGGCGGTGGCCGCGGCATTTTCGGTGGATGCGCCGACCGCCGGCGACCTCTACCGCCTCTATCGCCGCGGCGAAATGTCGCCGGCCGCCGCGCGCGCGTTCGCAAAAATCACCGAGCCGCCGCGCGCGGCGTTCGAAGAGGAACTCGGCCGGAAGAAAGTGAAGGGAACGATATATCTCGACGTGCCGCATCCCCCGGCCGGGATCCAAATTGCGGGGATATCGGTCGAAGAGCCTCCGGTCGGCGGGCTTCTCGCGGAACTCGGCTTCTCGCTCTCTCGCGGCGGCGCATACCGGAAAATTATGAATGACGAACGGCGTCGTCAGGCCGCATTCCGGCCGCTTCTCTCTTTTATAGAGGCTTATTTCGATCGGAGCGACTCCCCGATCAATCGAAGATTGCGTCATCGGTTTCACTGGCTCGCGGGATAAGCGGGCCTGCTGCGGCGGTTGCGGCGCGATATGCTATACTTTGAAACAAGGTGAAAAAAATCATTTTAGATAAAGAGGAGGGGATTGCGGAAGCGATCGAGCGCGTACTGGCCGAGGAGGACGCGGATATCGCGCTCGTCATCCCGAAAGGATCGGTGCTTGGCAGATCGGCCGCTAATTTCCATCTTTTGAAGCGGGAAGCGGATGCCGCGGAGAAATCCGTCGCGGTGGAATCCGTGGACGAGCATATTCTCGCGTTTGCGAAAGGCAGCGGCCTTGATGCGAATCATCCGCTGTGGCGCGGCGTCCGCGGCGGAGGCGGCGTATCGGACATTATTCCGTCCGGCCGGGATCTCGATGAAGCGGCTCCGCCGGAAGAATACGCGAGGCGGCGCCCTGCCGGCGCGAAAAAGGCGAAAGCGCCCGCGCGGAAGCTCGCGGTACGCGCGGAGGAAGAAGGTGGGGAAACGGAGGATCCGCTTGAGGCGGAAGAGAGCGCATTCGAAGAGAACGAAGAGCGCTTCTTCGCCGCGCGCGGAGAATCAGAATCCGGCGACGATGATGCGGATGGCGGCGAAGGGGAGGAGCGGACGGGGAAGCGCCGGCGCCGCGGCGGCCGCAAGGCGTTGTGGTGGGCCGCCGCCCTTGCGGCCGCCGCGCTCGTTGCGCTCGGGATTGCGACATTCGCCTTCGGCCGCGCATCCGTAACGATCACATTCCAGAAGACGCCATGGAACTACGCGGGCAATTTCGTCGCGGACAAATCCGCGGGCGTCGCGGACGCGGTGAACGGCGTGATTCCGGCGCAGGTTTTCTCGGCGCAGAAGAACATGACGGAACTTTTTCCCGCTTCGGGCAGCGCGGACGTATCCATAAAAGCCAGCGGGACCATTACGATTTACAACGATTACAGCGCACGGCCGCAGGAACTCGTCGCGAGGACGAGGTTCCTTACGCCCGACGGAAAACTCTACCGGCTCGTGCGCAATGTGATCGTGCCGGGCGCCTCGGTTTCGGGCGGAAAGCTCTCGCCCTCATCCATTCAGGCGGTCGTCGCGGCCGACCAGCCGGGCCCCGCTTACAATTCGAGCCCCGTAGCCAAACTTACGATCCCGGGCTTCAAGGGCATGCCGCAATACGACGGGTTCTACGGAGCGCTTCTCAGCGGCGCTTCCGGCGGGGCGTCGGGCATGAGTCCGGTGCCGACTGCGGCTGACATCACGGCGGCAAAAACAAAAATGACGTCGCTCCTCCAGGCGGCGCTCGCGGCGGACATCGCATCGAGCTATCCGAACGACTTTAAAATCCTCGATGGCGCGACGCAGGCGACGATAACCCGGCTTATGGTCAATACCACCACCGACTCGAACGGGCAATTCAGCGTGTTCGGCGAGGCGAACCTCGAAGCAATCGGCTTCAACGAGTCGATGCTCAGGGCGGCTCTCTTGTCCCTCGCGCAGTCCACCGAAGCAAGCTCGACGTGGGCGTCGCTCGCGCTCACCTATTCCAACGTGAGGCCGGACTTTGCGAAAGGGATACTGGATTTCACGGTATCCGCATCCGGCAGCTTGGAACCCTCCTTCTCGACGGATGTTTTCGGGGCGTCGATCGCGGGCGAAAGCCTGGGCGCCGCCCGCACGGCCGTCGGAGCCATCCCGCGCCTTGCGAACGGAGAGATTTCCGTCTGGCCCGTCTGGCTGTGGCGCATGCCTTCAAATCCCGCGAAGATAGAGGTGACGGCGGACTAGCCGTTTGACACCAGATGCCCGTTCCGTCTATAATCATCCCGTTGCGCAGATCATGAATACCGGCAAGGAAGCGGTAGTAATCGAGGCCTTGCCCGGCTTGCTGTTCCGCGTGCGTCTCGAGGAAAACAAGGATTCAGGCGGGACTCTTCTCGCCCATCTTGCGGGCAAGATGAAACTTCATCATATCCGCATCGTGCCCGGCGACCGGGTGACCGTGGAACTTTCCCCCGACGGCACGCGCGGACGGATCGTGCGCAGGTTATAAAAACCGCCGCAGGGCGGCAGCCGGGAAAGCGGCATACTCAATATGAAAGTGCGAAGCTCGGTCAAGAAAATTTGCGCGAAGTGCCAGGTCGTGAAGCGCCGGGGCAAGATTTACGTCCTCTGTAAAAGCCCGAAGCATAAACAGCGGCAAGGATAATTCCATATGCGCGTACTGGGAGTCAATATACCTGACAATAAGAAAGCGGAGATTTCGCTCACGTACCTCTACGGCGTGGGCCGGTCTTTGAGCCGCAAGGCGCTCCATGCCGCGAAGGTGGATGCGGCGAAACTCGCGAAGGAGCTCACCTCGGACGAGGTACTGCGCATCCAGGGATTCATCGAGAAAAATTTTCCGGTGGAAGGAGAATTGCGGCAGCGGATCAAGGCGAACATCAACCGGCTGAAGGATCTCCAGGCCTATCGCGGCCTGCGCCATCTCCGACGGCTTCCCGCGCGCGGCCAGCGGACGCGCACGAACTCGCGCACGGTCCGCGGCAACGTGAGGAAAACCGCCGGCAGCGGCAAACGGAAAGTCGAACTGAAATAACGCGCTTATGGGAAAGAAGAAAGTAGCCACAAAGACGGATGATGCGGCGCAGGGAGCGGCGGGAGCCGCGCCCGCGAAGGCGTCCGCGGCGCCGGCGGCGGGGAAGCGCGCGAAGAGGATCGAGCTCGGCCGGGCGTACGTCAACGCTTCTTATAACAACACCGTCGTCACCGTGACGGACGGCGCGGGCAACGTGCTCGCGTGGGCGTCCGCGGGTTCGCTCGGTTTCTCCGGGCCGAAGAAGGCGACGCCGTTCGCGTCCCAAAAGGTGGTTGCCGCAGTGGCCGAAAAACTGAAGGGCAACGGGCCGCAGGATCTCCATATTATAGTGAAGGGCATCGGCTCCGGGCGCGATTCCGCAATCCGCTCGCTCATCAACTTCGGTTTTAACGTGCTTTCCATAAAAGATGCGACGCCGATTCCCCACAACGGCCCCCGGCCGCCTAAAGTAAGGCGCGTATAAAAAAAACACATGATGGGTCCAAAAGAAAAAAGAGAGCGGGCATTGGGCGAGCGCCTCGGGCTGAAGGGCGATCGTTCGATGTCGCCGAAGTCCGCGTTCCTCAGGAAGCCGTACCGGCCGGGCGTCCACGGCCCCCAGCGCGGCCGCCGCCCCCGCACGCTTTCGGAATTCGGCCTCCAGATCCGCGAAAAGCGGAAGTTCAAGCTCGCCTACGGCGTCGGCGAACGGGGGATGAAGCGCCTTTATCTCGCGGCAGTCGCGTCGAAGGGCGCCTCGAGCGAAAAGCTCCTTCAGCTCCTCGAAAGCCGCCTCGACAACGCGGTATACCGCCTTGGTTTCGCCCCGACGCGCCTTGCCGCGCGCCAGCTCGTGCGCCACGGCCATATTTCCGTGAATAAGAGGAAAACGTCCTCGCCCGGATATCTCCTGAAGAAGGGCGACACGGTTTCCGTCCGCGAAGGATCCGAAGGGAAGCAGGCGATTGCGAAGCGCAGGGAGCTTTTAAAGAAATATGACGCGCCGCCATGGCTCGCGCTCGCGCCGGACAAGCTGGAGGGCATCGTGCTTTCGCCCCCCTCGCTTCCGGAAATCCCCTTCGACGTGAAACTCCTCATCGAATCTTTCTCAAAATAACGCAACACACGACACACACATGGAATACGCATACTTGAGTTCATCCGTTTCCATAAAGACCGTTTCCGAAGACGCGAAACGCGGCGTGTTCGAGGTGGAAGGGCTTTTTGCGGGATACGGCCTTACGGTCGGGAACGCCCTGCGCCGCGCGCTCCTTTCATCCCTCCCCGGCGCCGCGGTGACGGAAATAAAAGTGAAGAACGTTCCCCACGAGTTTTCCACCCTCCCGGGAATGAAGGAGGACGTCGTAGAGCTCATGCTCAATTTCAAAAAACTGCGTTTCCGCCTGCACGCCGACGAGCCGCAGGTGCTCGCGCTGAAGGCGAAGGGGGAGAAGACGGTGACGGCGGACGATATCGAACTTAACTCCCAGGTGGAGCTCATGAATCCGGGAGAGGAGCTCGCGACGCTGACCGCGAAGGACGCGGAGCTCGACATTGAAATCAAGGTTGAACGCGGACTCGGGTATTCGCCCGTGGAGTCGCGCAAAGCCGAGGGGCGGCTTCCCATCGGCGCGATTGCGGTGGATGCGATTTTTACGCCGGTACTCCGCGTGAACTTCACGGTGGAGGATATGCGCGTGGGCGACCGGACCGACTACAACCGCTTGCGGATCGAAGTCGAAACCGACGGCACGACGAGCCCGTCTTCGGCGCTCCACAAGGCCGCGAACATCCTGAAGGACCATTTCGAGAAAGTCGGCGCGGTGGAAATCCGCGAGTTCGATGCGGAGAAATCGGCGGGGAAGGCCTCCGGAGCGCCGGGCGCGAAGAAGCGCGGAGCGCGCGCGAAGAAATCCGCCGGAGAAGAAGATGCGGCGGCGGAAGCCGGCGCGGAGGATTCCGAATAACGGTATTTTTTAAGATCCATGAGGCATTTGAAAAAAGGCAAGAAGTTCAACCGAATGCGCGGGCCGCGCAGGTCTTTTTTGCGCAACCTTTCAAACGACCTCATCCGCACGGGGAAAATGGAAACGACGGAAGCGCGGGCGAAGGCCGTCCGTCCGCAGGTTGAACGCCTCGTTACGTTCGCGAAGAAGCAGACGCTCGCCGCGCGCCGCGTGATCCAAAGCCGCGTGCAGAACGAAAAAGTCGTCGAAAAACTCTATCGCGAGCTCGGACCGCGCTATGCCGGCCGCGCGGGCGGCTACCTCCGGATCGTAAAGCTTGCGCGGAGCCGCAAGCGCGACGGCGCTCCGATGGCCCGGATAGAATTCGTATGATTTCCACGATTATGGACTACCACATTGACGCCAAGAACAAGCCGCTGGGGCGCCTCGCTTCCGAGATTGCGCTTATTCTACAGGGCAAAAAGCGCGCTGATTATGCGCCGCACCGCATCGGCGGGGATAAGGTGTACGTAAAAAACTGCGGCGAGATCGCGGTGACGGGTGAAAAGCTGACCCAGAAGATCTATTACCGCCATACGGGTTACGTGGGGCATCTCAAGGAATTGACCCTCGAACAGAAGCTCGAGAAGGATCCGCGCTCGGTGCTCCGGCAGGCGGTGCGCAAAATGCTTCCTAAAAATTTCCTGAACCAAAAGCGGATGAAAAATCTTATTTTCGAATAACATGGCCGAACGCAAAATGACGGAAAAAGCAGGGAAGTCCGCACCGGCGCATGGCGCCCGCGCCCAGGCGCGCGATACCCGCGCCGCCTCGAGCGCCCACGCCGCGCCGCACGTTGCGCACGCCGCCCACGCCGCCCACGCCGCGCCGCCCGCGCCCAAGGGCCGCTATACGGAAGCGGTCGGCCGCCGCAAGACCGCGGTCGCGCGCGTCCGCCTTTTTGCGGGCAGCGGCAAGATGCTCGTGAACGGAAAAGAGCCGAAGCATTATTTCTTCCTCCCGCGCCTCCTCGCCGCGGCAGTCGCGCCTCTCCGCGAGATGAACCTTCTGAAGGATTTTGACGTGACCGTCACTGTCCGCGGCGGCGGCATTTCGGCCCAGGCCGGAGCCATCCGCCACGGCATTTCCCGCGCGATCGTCCGGCATACGCCGGATTGGAAGCCGCGCCTCCGGGCGACGGGCTACCTCACCCGCGATTCCCGGATGGTGGAGCGCAAAAAATACGGACTTAAAAAAGCGCGCCGCGCGCCGCAGTGGGCGAAGCGCTAGACGAGCGTTTTGCGCGGAGGTCGCCTACGAACCTGGAAGATAGCGGTGGCAAGAGTGCAAATTCTATACTAAAAAGGCTCGAAACGGCTGTCTCGACAAGGATTATAGTTATGATATAATATAAATCGTAACTCAATGCTCTTTGAAAAGCCATATATTCCAAGGGATTTCCGCTTCGTTGCAGCTTTGAGCGCATATGTGATGGTACGTTCAAAGCTGCAACTATGCGGCAGAAAAAGGAGAAACTGTCATGACGAATACGACGGCAAGCGCTGTCCTCGACGGAACCAAGATGGACGATGAGCAGCTCGGAAAGATGACTCGTCGCACCGACGAATTGAAGCGCCGGATCAACGAAGGCACGCTCGAATACGACTGGGTGATGGATGAACTGCAGCAGGTGGTCGAAGGACGTAAGTTCGAGACGCCAGCCGCAGTGGTTCCCGTTATCGGGAAACCGCAGCCCGCCCCGCTTCCGATGTCGATCATCGTGGACTGCGACGCAAATCCCAAAATCCCATCCGGCCTCTACCTGACGGGCGACGGAACTGAGCATCGCCCGATGGGCGCGATCACCCTCGTAAAGCGTGACGACGGCAAGCTCTATGCGAACGGCAAGGAAGTCGTCCGTTACCTCTCAAAAAAGCAGCGGGATGGCAACTACATCCAGGGCCACAAGCTCTGCAAGGAGCTGAGGGACGTGCAGGTGCTGAACGCCTGCATCATGGATGCCCTGCTCGCCAACCCGAAGCTCATTCCTAATGAGTGGAAGAATGGTTACACCTATTTCTGGGGAACCATCTTCCGCGGCGCGAACAGCAGCCTGTATGTCGGGTACCTGTTCCGGGACGGCGACAGGTGGCGCTGGGACTGCCGCTGGCTCGGCTACGACTGGCGCGTTCAGAGCCCGGCCGCGTCGCTCGCAAGTTAGTCCTTTGGATATGGGGCAGCTGGACCTTTCTGATCCTCTGCCCCTTTGCTCTTCGGCCCGTGCGCGAACTTCGGTTCTGCACGGGCCTTCTTTTATCTATTATCTACAAAAATAAGACGTGAAAAACGATTTCGGAATAAGGCTCAAAACAAGTCCGAGGCTGCGGTTTCGGCGGCCGCATTCCGGTATCACTGAACGCGGAATGGCAGCGGGTACGCTTTCTGCCAGCGCCGTTCTTTCAACCGAAATAAAAACGAAGATACTTGGTGCGCGGTGCTGGGGGCATCCCGAACACGATTCAATCCCGAGAGTAATCAACGGATGGTGGCGCGGATGGCACGGCGCACGATTCCGCAACGCGAACGGTAACCTGTATGTCGAGTACCCGTACTGGAACGGCAACAGGTGGAACTGGAACTATAACTGGCTCGACAACGACTGGAACGACAACGAGCCGGCCGCGCCCAACCGCTGGCCTACCTGCCCGCTTCAAAGAGTTTTTCGGAAAGGGAGATATATTTCCCGCTATCCAGCGCTTTGATCTCCTAGAGCATCTCGAGGAAGAGTTTCGCGAGGTCGAGATAATGAGCGGCGCGCTCAAGATGCGGCAGCTTCGTGCCCTTACTCGCACGATTCGCTTCTTATATCTGTGCGATGGTTTCGACGAGCAGGCTGTCGATTTTCACGCCGAGCGTGTACCGCGTATGCATGCCAGTGGGCGATCGGCTCGCGCAAAACCGGACATGTCCGCCCCCAGACGCCGGAAAGGCAGTGGAAATCAGAGAAAATGGGGATATTTAGGGTAGGTAGGGGTAGGGGGGGGTGGCGCCCTGATTTTGGAGGAAAGCAATGTATAGATTAAGAGGAAAATATAGAGATTTATGGTAGATGTATAGATATAGGGAAGTTTGTATAGATATAAAAAGTATGATAAAATAGCTCTTGAAGCTAACAAAGCTATGGACGACAAAGATCTGGTTCCAATAGGAGAAGCCGCCGAGCTGATGGGCGTCTCCATAATGACGTTGCGCCGTTGGGATGAGAGCGGACGTTTTCCTGCCATCCGGAAACGGGAAGGAGGAGACCGTTATTACCGGAGAAAGGATGTCGAGATTTTCTCGCAGAACCTTTTCAGGCTTGCCCACGATTGGATCGCGGGCAATGCGGAATTCCCGCAGGGTTTCTATTGTCAGACGAGCGCCGTTTTCCAGGCGCGGCTCATCAGGATGCAGGACGACATGATTCGCGGCGGCACGGTACCTGATCTCTTCTCGCTGCTCGTGTCAGTCGCGGGGGAAATAGGGAACAACTCATTCGACCATAATCTCGGATTGTGGCCGGATACGCCGGGGATATTCTTCGCGTACGATCTTGTGAAAAAGCAGATTGTGTTGGCCGATAGAGGTATCGGCGTCCTCGAAACATTGAAGCGGGTGAGACCGGCGCTGAATAACTACGAAGATGCCCTGAAGGTCGCGTTTACGGAAGTCATCTCCGGCCGCGCTCCCGAGGGGCGGGGCAACGGACTGAAGTACGTGAAGGAGGTCGTTTCTGAAAATAACATTAACATCTCCTTCCAAAGCGGCGACGCAGCACTTACCATGAAAGGCAGGGATACCGATTTCATTGTGGCGAAAAGCAAAGAGAACCTACGCGGCTGCCTTGTCCTCATATCATATTAAAATCCATGACCATCGAACTCAAAAAATTCGGGACGACCCTCATTTCCCGCCAAGCCGGACGCGAATCGTTCGCGGCATTCCAGCCGACATTGCGCGACATCAAAGAGGATGAGAATCTCGAGATCGACTTCGAGGACGTTTTGACCTTTTCACCTTCATGGGGCGACGAATTTCTGACGCCGCTCGGGAAAACCTACGGCGATAGAGTCCAATTACGGCACACCAGCAACCCATCCGTGCGGGCGACATTGGAACTTTTGCAAAGAACAACTGGCATCGTATTCAAAGGGATGCGATAAGAAGGGCGCGAGGGAGCTATAAGTCGGATAAGGCCGCCCTGGTGGGGAACCAGTGCGAAAAGGTTGACTTATTAGAGCATCTGTAGTATTATTGGAATACATAGCTCGACGGAATTTTGAGAAATGCTTGTTTTGCTATTATAATTTCAATAATATGTCTCCAGAAAAGTTGCCGCATATTCCCGAAGTAAAAACCACCCCCGAAGTGATTCTTGAGCGGGAGAGCGTGGAAAAGCCATCTAAAAAAGAGAAACCACTTTCACGCGAGGAATTGGAATCTCGCGTAAATGAGCTCGCGGAGCTTTCGGCTTCCCGCGCCGAAGTCGCGAAGCACGTGAACGAAGCATGGGGTGTGAAAAGCAAAACGGAGCTCGCAGATTTGAAGGCCAAAGGAGAAAACGAAGTCGCGGCGCATCTCGAGGCGCTTTCACTCGATCCGGAACTCGCGGAATTTCAAGAAACGACGCTTACGGAATACGATGCCCGCATCAAAGAGTTGGCGAGCAATCCGGAAGTTTTACGAACTTATAAGGAGCAATTCGAGAAAAAGAAACAAACGCTTACGAAATCTTTGCAGTATGAACATGCCGAAAAAGAACTTGACGCGATAACCTCGGCAGAGAAAAAGCTTCAGATGGTTTACGAGAAAGTGGGGCGGGCGCCGGGGCCCATCGAGCGGAAGAAAATGGCCGACCTCGCAACCCGCAAGGGCGAACTTCAGGAAACGATAAAAAACTTCGAGCTTGATCCGGACACAATCGATATGCTCGAGCGGCGCGGCATCCGCAAGATGCAGCGCGATTTGGAGCAATACAGTTTTGCCGAAACGGAATCGCGCACGGAACTCATCCGCGCCATACTGCCGGATCTGCTTCAGGGCGCCCCGGTTCTTTTCCAGGGCGAAACCGGCTCGGGGAAATCGCAGCTTGCGAAATATATTTCGGAGAGATATTTGAGAAAAGCGCCGGCGCTCATTTCCATACAGGAACAGATCAAAGAATCGCAGATCTTGGGCACCCGAGGACTCAAAGGCGGTGAGACGGTTTTTGACTATTCCGAATTCGTGAAAGCGCAAAAAGAAGGGCGCCCCGTGATTTTAGATGAAGTGAATCTTATGCCCCACGAGTTCGCGGGAATTTTGCACGACCTTTTGCAAAAGCGGGTCGGCGATGTTTGGAAGCATCCCGTAACCGGCGAGGAAATCCCGATCCGCGCACCGATTATGGCAACGGCTAACTTGAAATCGGAGCGGTACAAGCAGCGCTATGAACTCGATGTAGCGACGCTCCGCCGCTTCATCGGAGGCGCGGGAGCCCGCGAAATTCACTATTTGGATCTCGGGAAGAAAAATAAAGAAGGGCAATATATCGCTCCGGAAACGCTCCGAATTTTGACCGCCGTTCTCGCCGACCGGCACGGCAATATCCAGTGGAGCGAAACAGGGGCGGCCGGGAAGGTGGATGAACTGAAGCGATTTGCCGCCGCCTGCCGCAAGATACAGGAAGACTTCACGCTTTCCGTGCGCGAAGGCGCGGAAGAAAGTTTGGCGAAAAGCGACCGCCTGGCATTCAAGGAGCTTGTGGTTACCCTGAAGGACCAGATCGAAATCATGAAAGCGTGGAAAGCCGGCGGATTTAAAGAGCAGCTCGGGGACGTCGTGCTTCGCGAGTTTTTCCATAAAGCCGAAATCAGCGGCCGGGCGAGCAAAGACAGGGAAAATATGATCCGCGTCTTTATGGCCAATAAATTCTTCAAGGACACTAAGCCCGAAGACTTCAAAGTACCCGGACTTGCGGCGAAGACGCTGCGCGCCTGGCAGGGCAAAGAATAGTCCCATTATGTTATGGAGCGCTTCCCCGGTTACAAAATATACGAAGAGTACAACCCCGACCAATACAAGACCTCTGTTCAAAAGAAGGTAGAAAAGGCGCTTGGGGAAGCGCAGAAAGAAAAAGGGCTCATCAATCCGGAATTATTGGAATTCCGGGAGCTGATAGATCGGGAAGCAGAATCACTCCGCAACTTTTTCGGATACGACATTGAGATTCCGGAGCTCCCGGAAGAAATTACGGCAGAACGCTACGAGAAATGGAAAGAAATGGGGCTCGAACTCCACTACCTGCCGGCGGAAGAAATGAAAAAAGACCGCGAACTGCCCGGCTGGAAGAAGAAGCCGCGGGACTGGTTTTATGAAATATTGGAAGCAAAAGAAGTCGCCGCTGATGCAGCAACGCTGCCTGCGGCATGGATACTTGTAGACGGCAGGGACAAACCGCATTACGAAGACGGCAAGCAGGCGTATAAAGAGGACGTACTTGCTAAAACGCTTGAAGAATTGAGAAAGAAAAAAGCCATCGGAGCTTTTGAAGTCAAATGCTCCCGCTTCGGGATCGCATGGGATGAACTGCACGAACCGGAAGTAAAGAAAGCGATCGCGGAAGCCCTTGATGTTCCAGAAAAATATCTCCGCCTTCCCCGCGCCATCGAGTGGAATTATCTCGGCAACGCCCACCACCCTTCATGGGGCGAGACGAATTCATTGGAATGGTTCGAGGATTCTTACATGAATGGCCGGAGGCGCCTTGATGGTGGCCACTCGGGGAGCGGTGGTCTCTCGAACGTCTACTGGGGTAATCCCGTCGGACGGAACGACGCCTTGGGGTTCCGCCCTCAGGTTGTTTTCCCTCGTGAATAGGTGCTTTGGGATTTTGGCTCTTGTCTCACAAAAGGGATGTTGACATACAGGGACTGCCGCTCGGCAACCTCACGAGCCAGCTCTTCGCGAATATCTATCTGAACGAACCCGATCAATTCATAAAAATGACTCTGCGCGCGAAGTATTACATGCGCTACTGCGACGACTTCGTAATTTTAGACAGAGATCGAGAACTCCTGTCGAGCTATATAGGGAAAGTCGGCGAATTTCTCAACGCCGATCTTAAAATCGCGCACCGTGCGATGGGAAATGGTAAAGAAAATCATTTGATTTTTCGGCCTATAAGCGGTATAATAAACGCAATAACTTGACTAAATTCTCTCCTGAAAAACCGCCCGAGGGAGACGAGAATCCCATTGAAAAGAAGGAGTCGCAGCCGTCCGAAGTTGAAGCGTTTTTCGACAAGGAAGGCGAGATCCTCGGCGCATACGGGATGCGCGGGGACATTACGCTCGAAAGGGGGAGCAACGGTTGGGCGTTCGACTTCGAGAACCGGCGACTTGTTTACGATCCCAATTTTTTCATTGAGCGCGGTTACGATCTTAAGGAAACGCTCTTTGCGACGACGCACGAGCTTATGGCTCACTACGGGGAACTTTTGAGAGATCCGGAATTTGTACTTAAGGAAGCGAAACGATATAGCCAGCAAAAACCGCAGCTCCATATTCTCCACAATATCTTTGAAGACGTGCTTGGGAATCGGCGCATTGTCGCTGAACTTCCATTTCTGGAGGAAACGCGCCGCACTTTATATAAAGAGAAAATGTTTCCGGCGACCGATTACCGGCGCCTCAAGGATCCGCAAACTGGCCAAGAACAGGAATTGTCTGCCCACGTTCAGTTCGTGTACGGCTTTATCCGCCAGATGATGGTTCCGGATGAACAAGTTACGGTGGGTCCCGAAGCACAGGAAGCCCTCGATAAGCTTCGCAATTTCGGCGACGACAGAACAGATATTTTAGATCTTGTAACGACGCCCACAATTGAGCCGCGCGACCGGTTCAAGTTGATGCGCCAGGTTGTCGAGCCGGTTTATATGGAACTTTACCGCAAAGACATGGAGCGCGAAACGCAGAAACAAAAAGGCAAAGGGGATCAGGGTCAAGGCCAGTCGAACGAAAGTCGCGAACAGGAAGGAGGGCAGGGTGGGCAGGGCGAGCAGGGCGGCGAAAAAAAAGACAAAAAGTGGTGGGAGAAGTTTAAAAAGAAAAAAGAGGCCGAGGGCGGCAATGGAAAGGGAGAAGAAGGCGGAGGAGACACGAAAAAAGAGAAGCGCGGCGATGGCGGCGCCCGGCGCGAGGCCGAGAAGCGATTCAAGGAGCAATATAAAACATATGAGGCGACGCACCCCGAGCCCTTGTCGGCCAAAGACGAAGAAAAAATCATGAAAGCGATCGAGACGATTGTGAAAGAGCGCGGCGGAGTGCCCACTCTCGATCAGAGCATCCTTGAGCAATGGGCAAGGGAGCACGACGTAAGCCCCGAAGACGTGATTGGATATCGAAACGAATATAAAGAAATTGCCCCGCTCATTGCCGAACTTCGCGAAGTGTTCAAGCAAGTAGTGACGAAGAGATTACAGCGGCGCTGGAAAGTTCGCCCGCAGCTCCAGCGAGAAGGAGAGGAAATAGAGGGTGGAACGGTCGCGGAAGCGTATATCGAGTCCAAAAGCGGCGGTGAGCCGAGAGCATTTCGAGATGTGGAGCGCAAGCAGCGGGAAGAAGAGGGATATGGCGCGCTTGATATGACTCTGATCAATGACCTTTCCGGCTCCATGAACGAGGGCGGGAAGCTCGAAATGGATAGAAAAAGCAAACTTCTTTTCTTGGAATCGCTCGCGGACTTTCAGAAAGAAATCGAGGAAGCAGAATACGAGAGCGGCATGCCTGTGGGTTTAGGCGTGAGAACCGAAACGAGAGCGTTCGGCGATTTCGGCGATGTGGAACTCAAAAAACTCTCGCCGGATCTTTCGGAAAAAGACCGCATCGCGATTTGGAAGAAAATGCACAAGGCGGGTGGCGGAACGCCGGATTATCTCTCGCTCGAAGAAGCGTTAAAATCCCTGACACCGGAAGATGAGCGGCAGCTTAGGGAAAAGATACGGCGCAAAGTGATCGTAGTACTCTCGGACGGCGACAGCGAAAACGCCGAACGCGTCCAGAAGAACCTCAAAGCGCTGCGCGAGAAGGGCGTGATTATTTTAGGCTTGGGCATGACGGAATCCGGGGCCGCTGTTCAGGAAACGTATAAACCGGATGCGGAAGTCATCGTGGACATCAATAAATTGCCGCAAGCCGTCCAAAAAGTTATTCTTCAATACACAAGAGATCTATAACCATGGAGCGCTTCCCCGGTTACAAAATCTACGAGGAGTATAACCCCGACCAGTATAAGACTTCCGTCCAAAAGAAGGTGGAGAGAGTTTTAGGCGAAGCGCAAAAAGAGCGCGGCAGAATGGGTCCCGAAACCATGGAGTTCCGCGAGCTTCGGGGTCGCGAAGCAGAATCGCTCCGCAACTTTTTCGGGTACGACGTTGAAGTGCCGCCGCTCCCCGCAGAGATTACGATGGAGCGCTACGAGAAATGGAAAGAGATGGGTTTCGAACTCCATTACTTGCCGGCGGAGGAAATGAAAAAAGACCGCGAACTGCCCGGCTGGAAGAAGAAACCCCGCGATTTGTTTTATGAGAATATTAAAGATAAAAAAGTTGATGCCGATGCGGCGACTTTACCCGGTGCGTGGATCCTCGCGGATACAAGAGAAAAACCGAAATATCAACACGCCGAGCAAATGTACCAAGACGACGTACTTGCTAAAACGCTTGAAGAACTGAGAAAGAAAAAAGTCATCGGAGCTTTTGAAGTCGAAGGCTCCCGTTTCAGAATTTCATGGGATGAACTGCACAAACCGGAAGTAAAGAAAGCGATCGCGGAAGCCCTTGATGTTCCAGAAAAATATCTCCGCCTTCCCCGCGCCATCGAGTGGAATTATCTCGGCAACGCCTACCACCCTTCATGGGGCGACACCGATACGTGGGAGTGGTTTGAGGATTCTTTAGGGGAGGGCCAGAGGCGCCTCGCTGTTGGCTACTCGGGGATCGGTGGTCTCTCGAGCGTCGGCTGGGGTGATCCCGGCGCGCGGCTCGGCGACTTGGGGTTCCGCCCTCAGGTTGTTTTCTCTCGTGAATAGGTGCTTTGGTAATCGGTCTTTTGTTTCTTTGGCGGGTTCGAAAAATTTATGATAATCAAAAATAAATAACTTATATGGAGCGCTTCCCCGGTTACAAAATATACGAGGGATATAACCCCGACCAGTATAAAACCTCTGTTCAAAAGAAGGTGGAGAGGGTTTTAGGCGAAGCGGAAAAAGAGCGCGGTAGAATGCGTGCGGAAACGATGGAGTTCCGCGAGCTCCTCGATCGGGAAGCAGAATCACTCCGCAATTTTTTCGGATACGACATTGAGGTTCCGGAACTCCCGGAAGAAATTACGCCCGAGCGCTACGAGAAATGGAAAGAGATGGGGCTTGAACTTCATTACCTGCCGGACGAAGAACTTGACGAAGGGCGCGATCTGCCCGGGTGGAAGAAAAAGCCGGGCACGCGATACACTCCGGATAAAAAATGGGGCATCGAATTTTTTGATGAAGTGAAGAATGGCAATCTTCCAAAGGAAACTCTCAAGCTTCCCGCCGCTTGGATTCTTGTCGATACCCGCGAGAAGCCGCAATACCAGGACGGCAAGCAAAAATACGCCGATGATATACTGGCCGAGACGCTGGAAGATTTGAGAAAAAAGAAAGTCATCACCGATTTCAAAGTTAAGGATTCCCGCTATAACATTTCATGGGACGAGTTGAATAAGCCGGAGGTGAAGAAAGCCATTGCGGAGGCGTTGGATGTCCCGCCCGAATCGCTGCGGCTTCCGCGTGCGATTGAATGGAACTACATGGGAAACGTATATTATCCCAAGTGGGGCGGAGCAAACACATGGGAGTGGTTCGAAGATTCTTATATGAAGGGCCAGGGGCGCCTCGATGGTGGCAGCTCGGGGGACGGTGGTCTCTCGATCGTCCGCTGGGATGATCCCGACGGGCGGAGCGCCGGCTTGGGGTTCCGCCCTCAGGTCCTTTTCTCTCGTGAATAGATACTTTGGAATTTGGTTCCGAAAATTTTTATATAAAATATGTGAATTCGAAATCAGAGCGCGCTAGACAGGCGCGCTTTTCTCGTCATAAAATTAATATAACAAGTGAATAAGACGCCTAAACTAGCAAGGCAACTCGCTGGCATGGCGCAATATTCTGTTCCCGGTATAAAGCCCCTCGTCAGAGCATCGGGGACCGTCATACTCCGAAAGGTGTATGGGTGGCGCAAGTCATCGCTGGCAGGGAGCTTTATTTTCCCGATAGCGGGAAGACCCGTTCATGGCGAACATGGAAAACCTCTGAACGCTCATCCAGCGCACACGAAGGCATGCTCAAGCCCGAAGAAGGAGCCGGCGAAAAAATATCCAGAAGACCGGGAGAAATATTCGGAAGAACATAACGAATTTATCAAGAAAACCTTACAGTTGACCCGAAAAGTGAAATAGTTATCCTAAGGTCCGCTGTGTGCCCTACGAGCCGGTCAGAACCACTGCGCGATTTTCTGCGCGATTCATGCGCGATAAAAATCGATGCATGGAATACGGGCGCAAAACAGCGTCCCAAAGTCCGCCACAGACCGGAGTGTTCCGGCGGGCGAAGCGGTAATCCTCCCTATCGCGTCTTTAAAATAGCTGTTGCTGGGACTCATCACGATAATCGAATAGTGGTTGTTAAAGGCGATCGATTTATGCTTCCTTGACCACATGCTCTTTCTGTTTAAATCTATTCAGCCAAGCAGCATCAATGCCAATGAATCGGAGGTGTTGGATGAATGGAAACTCCGCATATGTATGCGGCCCACTGACCGAACTGACGCCAGAAGAACAGGCCGCGATCAAGGCATTTTATGTCGCAATCGCGGATCTGTTTGAGGCCGAAACCGGAGTGCGGGCGTTCGTGCCGCACGAACATTATGACCCAGTAAAGCACGGGCACTACACCGCTCCCGAGGTGGATGCGGCCGAGCGTGAGCAGGTATGCGAACGCACGTCGCTCCTCGTCGTTGTCGCCGAAGCTCCTTCCTGGGGTGGCGGCATCGAGGTGGAGATGGCAAACCGGAGTGGCATCCCCGTGATAATTCTTTGCGAGCAAAGAAAGCTCGAAGCTCGCAAGATATCGCGGCTGCTTCGGGGAAATCCCTCCGTCGTGAAAATTATTACATTTGATTCGCACGAGGATGCGATAGCCAAGCTCCGCGTCGAATTGCCCAAGCTGCTCTGCGCGGTATGACCACCGCGTTGATCATCGAACTAGCGCCCGTTTGGAGCAATCCATACGGGCGCATTTTCTTGAAACGAATCAGGTGGAACTTTCGCCTTTGTCTGTTAAATGGTTCGTGGCCAATGCTTCCTTAGGCCGCGCGAGATTAATATTTACGCGCGCTTGACGAATTAAGGAATTAGGGCATAAGATACGGTCAGCATGGGAGCAATTCCATGACTTTACAGAAGACAAGTTTCCTAAGGGAAACGAGTCGGAAAAGGAACCAGTCATGAGCGACAAGTTTACCTTCGGGAGTGCCGGAGAGATTCAGGAAGTTGAGTTTGCCTTGGCTCGCGCGGGAGCCACGCATGCCGAGGTGAAGGCAATGACAAAGGGCGGCTTCTTCGCCGACGTTCTTGCGGTCATCCGCGGCGGAGCGGCGATCGCCCGGATACTATTACTCAAACCGATTGGCACCGTGGCGATCGCCCCAACCAAGGGCGTTTTCATCGCCCGCGAGAAGTTTGTCGTGAACACCAAGTGGAACGCGGCCGTGAAGATCGCCTACATTTGGGATGAATTCACGAGCTGGTTCATGGACAAGACAGAGCAGCCGTTCGAGGGATCAACCCTGAAATACGGCACGCTCTCGCGCTCGTCCGTGGACGGCCCGATCATCGCCGAACTCGGCGGCGAAGAGAAAGCGGAAACGACGCTCGCCGAAGTGTTCGCCCTGATGTCGGCCCAGCCGAACGGCGAGAAGGGAGCGCTCCTTACGAACGGCTATGCGAACATCTTCTATGTTCGTGACGCCAAAGGCGTGCTCCGTGCCGTGGGCGTGTACTGGGCCGCTGACGACTGCGGCTGGCGCGTGCGCGCGCGCTCCGTCACGTACCCGAACACGTGGCGCGGTGGCGATCAGGTCTTCTCTCGCAATTCTCGTTGACCACCAGACACTCTTCTTGTCTGACCCCTTGACCCTCGCATCTGCTCCGGCAGCTGCGAGGGTTTTCTTTTGGGAAATATCAAGCTTCCATACGTCCGTAAGGAAGCTTGATATTGTCACAATATTTGCCAATCAGGTTATTGAGAGATGGCGCGTACCCGGCCATAGTGAATACGGTGCCTCGAACCGGCATTGAAAATTCAACAAGGAGAGTGACTGATGCCAACTATGACCGTAACGAATCCCGAGGCCGACCAAGAAGTCGCGGCTCTCATCACCAAGTCTTACGAGATGATTACATCCCACTGGCGGGCGATTATTCCCGAGCTCAAAGTTACGATTGCCGCCAAACCGTTCAACCGCATCCCGCAACTCAAATCTTTCTGCGATGAGCAGAACAAACAGCCGGATTGGAAGAGATCGGAGTGGAAGTACATCCAGGTGGTTTGTCCGGAATACGACGACAAGGAAGCAATCCTCTGGGTTCGCTTCGACCGGCAATCGATCATGGCTTCGCCCGACTACTATCTCCAGAAAGAGTTTTTCGCCGTCGTCGCAAAGCTCATGTGGTGTATCTCCGAGCGGATTCGCAACGAAGCGAAACGCTACGCAACCGGCATGGCAGCCCAATATGAGGGAGCGGCCTACCTGGTTTTCCGCGATACGTTTTCCCGGTTCTTCCTGAACCCCGAATATCTGCGAGAACGGAAAGAGGATGCTTGGTGTTTTATATCGCTCATCGACCAGTCGCTGTCGCAAGCCCGGCCCATTCCGGCGTAGAATTGGAGGATTTCATTCGCTACGGGCCCCGAGTGCATCGGGGCCTTTTTTTACGCATACCGCCGTTGTCAAATATATTGTCAATAAAGTATTTGACAGTGTGTCGGGATGCGGTAAGCTTCACCGTATAGTCGAAAAAATAAACCAGAATCAAAATGAAAATCTTTGAAAAACTCGGGTTTTCGGAGAACGAGGGAAAGGTCTATACGCATCTGCTGAAGAACGGCGGCGCATCCATCCGGCAGATAGCGGGGGACACGGGCATCAACCGAGGAACCGTGTATGAGGCGTTGAAGGTGCTCGGCGACCGCGGACTGATAAGCCATTCGCAGAAAAAACAGAGGCAACAGTTCGTCGCGGAAGATCCCGCTATTCTTAAAACGCTCTTTAAGGAAGAGCGGCAGAAGTTGGTGAGCATGCGAAAAGAATTGACGAAATCCCTTCCTGAGCTACAGACGTTCTATGAGACCAAGCACGAGCAGCCGATCATTAAAATCCACGAGGGGCATACGGGAACGAAATTGATATTGGAGGACGTGCTCAAAACGATGGCGGCAGAAACGGACAAACAATATCGGGTATATTCCGCCGCAAACATCAGGGAATATCTCTATTACAACTTTGCGAGCTTCTCCGAGCGGCGCATCAAGGAGAAAATCAAGGCGAAAGTTATCGCGATCGGTGCCGGCGGCGAAATCCGCGGCCTTGATGAGCGGCGCTGGATCACGGCCAAGCGTGGCGCCCCCGCTTACGTTATCATCTACGGAAAGAAAGTCGCGATTATATCCCTCTCGCAGGGTCGTCCGCACAGCGTTGTTATCGAAGACACCGGCCTTGCCGAGACGCAGAAGTTGGTGTTCGACTCGCTGTGGGACAAACTGGCTAAGGAAACAGCATGACCAAAGGGGGCCTGTTGAAATTTATTTGAGCAACGCCATACGGTCCGAGCCTGTATAATCAATACTATGAGCCGACAGCTTCTTATCGTCACCCACAGTAAAGGTAAATTCCCCGAGATAACCGCCGAGCTTCAGGGGGCGGCGTTCGACTTTCTGAACTTGAACGATATCCCATCCCTGCCGCCGAAATACGAGGTGGAGGAACCGGCTATGACATTTGAGGGGAACGCGATAATCAAGGCAATGACAGTAGGGAAAAAGACGGGATTGCTGACTCTTGCTGATGACTCAGGGCTTGAAGTGGATGCACTTAACGGCAGGCCTGGCATCTATTCTGCGCGGTATGAGCCCGGCACCGACGAAGACCGCTACCGAAAACTGCTGGGTGAGTTGAAAAACTTCCCCGACGATAAACTCGGCGCTCAATTCCATTGCGTCATTGCCATTTATGATCCTGCGACCGACAAGACCCGTACGTGCGAAGGCATCTATCGCGGCAGAATTATCCGTGAGCCGCGGGGTGCGAATGGTTTTGGCTATGATCCTATTTTCTACAACGAAGAGCTGGGGAAAACCAACGCGGAGATGACCGTTGAGGAAAAGAACTCAGTCAGTCATCGCGGCAAGGCGCTCAGGGAGGCAAGAGAGATTTTAAAAAGCGATTTTTAGTTAGAGCCCTAAAATTCAATTCGAACCGGAGCGTGCCAGTGGGCGAGAAGATAACGGTTCGCAATCTGAACATTGTTCAACGAGCGAACATGATGCGGCAGCTCCGATGTAAGTCGGAGCTGTTCTCTTGCCGCATGAGGGTGTTCAGAAAATAAACATGGATAAAAAAGTTTGACAACCTTGTCGAACTTTCAAAAAGTGAACACATGCGCCTTGCACCCGGTATGACGGGAGCACAAAAATGCGATACAATCATCGCATGGAAATCCAGTTCCTCGCCGTCGATCTCCAAAATGACTTTGCCTCCGAGGGTGGCGAGCATTATGCGCCGAGAGCATCGGTAGAATTCATAAAGGAAACGCTTATCCCGTTCCTTAAGGAGCGAGATATCAAG